>CANJSG010000057.1 GCA_947476875.1 Verrucomicrobiota bacterium
GCGATAATATATCCCCACTTGAGAAGACTCAGAATTGAGCGGGGCAGATGTTCGGGCTTCATCCGGTTTCTTTCATCTGACCATCTGAAGCCTCGAATTTATGGGGCTTCTAGTAGTCATCATTCATCTATTTTCAATAGAACCTTGTGCCTGCAAAAGCAGCTTATAGCTCACTTCAGCTTCAGGAAGTTCTTCAAAATCGTCCGGCCGTTCTCGGTCAGGATGCTCTCGGGATGGAACTGCACGCCCCAGATCGGCAGCGTGCGATGGCGCAGGCCCATGACCTCGTCCTCCTCGGTCCACGCGGTCACTTCCAGCTCGGGCGGGATGGTGTCCTTTTTGGCCACGAGTGAATGGTAGCGCGTCGCGTTGAAGGGATTGGGCATGCCTTCGAAGAGGTCCTTGCCGTTGTGGAAAATGGGCGAGGTCTTCCCGTGCATCATCCGGTGGTTGACCACGACGGTCGCACCGAAGGTGTGGGCGATGCACTGGTGGCCGAGGCAGACGCCGAGGATGGGAATGCGCCGGTCGCTGAAGGCGCGGATGAGCTCGTTGGACAGTCCCGCTTCCTTGGGTGAGCAGGGTCCGGGGGAGATGAGGACGCGTTCGGGGTTGAGCGCCAAAGCCTGTTCCACGCTGAGCTGGTCGTTGCGATGGACCTCCATCTTCACGTCCATCTCGCCCAGGTATTGGACGAGGTTGTAGGTGAAGGAGTCGTAGTTATCGATGACCAACAGCATGGGGCGAAGCGTGCGATTGCCGGCCGATGAAGTCAACGGACCGGCGGCGCCCGCGTCTTCCGGACAGGGCTTTCGCAAAGCTTTCGGTTGAACACGGAGGTTGTTTCCGGAGACTTCGGCGCGTCCAATCCGCACAACAACGCAACGATGGGCATCGTCGACTTCATCCTGAACATGGCCGGACTCCTTCTGTGGTTCGGCTGGAAGTCGTCGCGCTCGCAGCTCGTCGTGCCCAACGCCGGCGTGAGCCTGCTGGCGACCTTGAAACGCGCCGATGTCCGCCAGCAACGCGGACACCTTCTGCCGCTGCTGCTCGGCCTTTTGCTGATCCGCGGACTCGTCTACTGGCAGATCGGCTCAGCGGTCGGATGGGCGGCCACGCTGCATCTTTCGCCGGTCACGATCACGTTCCCGAGCCGTTATCCGGGACCGATGTTCCTGTTTTCCTTCCTCAGCTTCGGACTGGCGCTGCTGCACGCCTTCCTCTGGCTTTCGATCCTGTCGCTGCTGCATCCGGCCAAGGTCGAGAGCCCGCAGAACCGTTTCGTGCAGACCCAGCTCGGCTGGATGGACCGTCTGCCCGGATTCCTCCGGCCGCTGGTTCCCGGCGTGATGGCGTTCGCGGCCTGGCTCGCGATCGCGCCGCTCCTGAGCTTGGTGAAGCTCAACCCCAACGCGATCAACTTCGGCCACATCGCGCAGCAGGGCGCGGTCATCGCGGTCGGCCTCTATGTCGGGGCGAAGTTCCTCTTCGCCCTGCTCCTGCTCACCCAACTGGTCAACACCTACGTCTATCTGGGCGCGGACACGATCTGGACCTATGTGCAGACCACGGCGGCGACCCTGCTCAGGCCGCTGCACTGGGGTCCGTTGCGGTCCGGGCGCTTCGACGTGATGCCGCTCGTCGGGATCGTCCTCGTCTTCGTCATCGCGGAGTTCTCCGACCGCGGCCTGCTCTGGGTCTTCCGGCGGCTGCCGTTGTTCTGAGAAACATGGGCCACCCGGCGGCAAGCCTCGCGGCCGCTACTCGCGCAGCTTCGAATCGATCACCAGCGTCACCGGCCCGTCGTTGATCAATCCCACCTTCATGTCCGCACCGAAGACACCCGTCGGCACGGTCCGACCGAGAAGTTCCTGCAGCTTGCGGTGGAAGGATTCGTAAAGCGGGACGGCGATTTCAGGCCTGGCCGCACGATGCCACGAGGGGCGGGTTCCCTTCTTCGTGCTGGCGAGCAAGGTGAACTGGCTCACGAGAAGAATCTCGCCGCCGGCATCCACAACCGGGCGGTTCATCATGCCGGCTTCGTCGTCGAAGATGCGAAGCTGAACGACCTTGTTGGCCAGCCATTCGATGTCCTCGGCGGTGTCTTCCGGCTGAACGCCGAGCAGCACGAGCAACCCACACCCAATCCGGCCACGCTCGGTTCCATCGACGGCCACGGAGGCTTCGGACACACGCTGGATCACGACTCGCATGGCGCGATGCTCGCCTTCAACCGACGGCCGGTGAAGAGAATTTGGCCGGACGGCCACGCAGTCCGCAGCCGTCCGGCGTCCCCGACCGGCCTACCGCCCTGGCATCATGTTGCCCGGAATCTGCAGCATGAGATTCGGAGTCGTTCCTCCTGGGCCGCCCATCATCCAGGTCGGATAGCGGCCATCCCATTTCTCCACGCGTCCCTTCTCCACCTCGAGGGACTTGAGCTGGAGGAAGAGCGGGTTGGCCTGGGCCTCCTGCGCCGCCTTGTTGATTTCGCGGATGGCTTCGGCTTCGGCGGAAGCGGCGATCCGCCGCGATGCCGCCAGGCCTTCCGCTTCGCGTTGGGCCTTCTCGGCCATGGACCGGGCCTCCAGCTGGATGCGCTCGTTCTCCTTCTTCTGGGCCTCAAATTTCGCCTCCGCCACGACCTTCAACTGCTGGGCGATGAACGTGTCGTCGATGGATTTCTGGATCGCGGGATTCTCGTAGGTCATGCCGCCGAACATGCCGACGGTGGTGATGGTGATGCCCCGGCCCTTGAAGAAGGAGGTCAGATCCTGCTTCACGGCATCGGAGATCTCCTGTTTCCGCGAACGAAGCAGGTCCAGCGGATACTTCGCCGCCACTTCGGCCGCGATCTGCTGGATGCGTCCCCGGATCTCGTGGTCCATGACATCGGCCAGCGACCCGCTCGGATACCAGTAGAGGAACGTCGCCGCCTCGTCCTCGGAGATGAAGGCCGTGCAGGTGAATCCCATGCTGAAGCCGACACTGTCGGAACTCTCGATCCAGATGGCCTTGTCGGCGCCGGCTCCACGGTTCACCTGACCGCCGGCCATCGGTGCCTGCGGCGTGAGCCATTCACGCGTCACGGGCGAGCGGTTGACCTTCACGAGGCGGACGGTCGCGATCCAGCGGCCGTCCGTGGTCATGCGCCCTTCCTGCGACCAGCGATGGAGGATCTGCACGCGCTTGGCCGCGACCTTGCGCTGCTGCAGGTAGTCGACGCTTTGGAACTTCGCCTGCACGCCGGTCTCGCCTTCGAGCGAGATGAGAAAGCCGGTTTCCGACGTGTCGATCTCGACATACTCCGGCCGATCATACGACTTCATGCAACCGGTGAAAGCCATCGTGCCCGCCGCCAGCAAGAGCAGCGGCGCCGTGCGGCTGAAAGCCCTGGCGAATCTCGTCCGCAGGAAACCTTGGCGGACGTTTCCAACGCCCCGCCGCAACGCCGGAGCGAAACACAAGGTCCCGGCGAGCATCGTCAGGAACCCGGCCAACAACGGCGCCAGATCCTGGAACGACCGGAAGCCTCGAAGCCTCTCAGCAGCCGCTTCGCCGCCATTGAGCTGTTCCACGGACAACGCGCCGGCGACAGCCGCCTGCTGCGTGTTCAGCCACCAGTTCTCGACCGTCCACACGACGGCGACCGCCACGACAAACCCAACGATACGTTTCATTTTGACCTCACCTGCGAATGCGACGCCGCGAAGCCCCGGAGCCAAAAAGGCCACGGGACCGCACGGACGGCGCGGTTGTTTTGAACGGGGAGACCAGATGGTGCCGCGACCTGCGGCCCAGGGGATCGCCCTCCCAATTGCCTACGGGGTTAGCTGACGGGCTAGGTCTTGGAAGTGACCTTGGCCGCGGTTCACCACGGCCATTCGCCCCTTCCGCAGGTCCGCTGCGGATGTTGGGTCCCCCGTGCCGTTCCGCAGGAAGGCGGACCGGCTTCGGCGTGCTGTTGCTTCAGACAAATCTCATTTCGAATATGCCGACTGCCACGACACGAAAACGCTCGGCCTTTTTCACGCCTGGCACCTCTGCCAACGCCGCGCACCACCGAGCTGCGATCGCGCATCAGCTGACGCGTAGAAGCGCGTCAGGCCGCAGTCGGCGCAGACGACGACCGTAAACTCGGCCGTGCGCATGAGTCGTCCGAGGCCCGGCAGGAGAACCGGGCCATACCCGCCCCCGGACGCGGTGGTGGTGCGGAACAGGGAACGCCCCTCGCATTCCGGACAATGGCTGGATGGTGTTTTCATAGAGTTCCTTTCGGAGGTTGTTCAGGCGGTGGTGCGGACCGGTTGATCGACGGTTACGGGCAACACGAGGAAGGGAAGACCAAGCCGGTAGAGCCGGCGTTGCAGGCTGAAGACGGTGTAGTTGTGCAGGAGCCGCGTCGCCCAGGTCTCGTGCTCGAAGACGAGCTGGCCGCCGAAGAACACGACGGCACCGTGGCGTTCGCAGATCTCGGGCGCGAGCCGCGTGACTTCGCTGACGACATCGGTGCCAAGCGCCGTGACGGCTTCCGCCTCATGGCCCTGGTGCCGCATCCACTGCACGTAGCGGCCGGCTTCCGTCGCGATGTGGGAGCGCAGGTTTTCGACCTCGTCGGATCCCTTGAAGTTTCCGGCATCGACCACACCCACCTGCACGAAGACGTAGCGGTGGAAGCTGTCACCGAAGAGCCGCATGGCGTGGAGCAGCGTGTGCAGGCCGAGGCCGTTGAACCCGTTGACCAGGATGACCGCGGTCTTGCCTCCCGAGCGCAGTTCCTTTGCCGCAGTCGCCGGAAGGGACATGGAGCTTTCCGCGGCTTCGACGATGTGATCAAGACGTCCAAGCCCGGAGCGGGCGGTTTCATAATGGCGCTTCACCCCGAAGGCCACGGCGACGAGCGCACCGGTCACGAGAAGCGTGACCCAGCCGCCATCGTGGAACTTGATCACCGTCAGCGTGACGAGGATGAAGGTGGTGACGACGAGGCCGACGCCGTTCACCGCGAGCTTCTTCCTCCATGCCGGCGCGGTCGTGCGGTTGCGCCACCAGTGCATGACCATGCCGAGCTGCGAGAGGCTGAACGTGATGAAGACATTGATGCTGTAGAGCACCACGAGGATCTCCACGGCTCCGCGCGTTCCGAGCAGCACCAGCGCGGCGGCGGAACCCATGATGAGCACGCCGTTCATGCTGACGAACCGGTCGCTCAACGCGGTGAACCTCGCCGGGAACCAGCGATCCAGCGCCATGTTCGCCAGCACGCGCGGGCCGTCCAGGAAGCCGGCCTGGGCGGCGATGATCAGCAACGCCGCAGCCGACACGAGCGACGTGACGACGAAGGCGCTTCCGGCCACGCCCCAGCCGGCGGTGATGCTCTCAAAAAGAACGGCGTTGAGCGTCTTGCCCACGACTGGTTTCACATCGTGCAGCAGATACGCGACGAGCAGTCCTGCCACCATCAGGGCCAGCGAGACGCCCATGTAGAGCATCGTGCGTTTGCCCGTCTGCACGCGCGGTTCACGCAGGATGGGCAGACCATTGCTGACGGCCTCGATGCCGGTAAACGTGCCGGCGCCCATGCTGAAGGCGCGCAGGAGCAATGCGGCCAAACCAAACCAGCCGAGCTCGGCATGGGTCGCCTTGAAGTCGGCCGCCGCGGCCGTGGCGATCTGGGGTAATTCCGCCGCGTGCTGGCCGATGGCCGTGAAGACCATGACCACGTGCGTGGCGAGGAAGAGGAAGAAGACCGGCACGAAGACCAGGACGGATTCACGGACGCCGCGAAGGTTGAGGATCGTCAGCACCGCCAAGCCGCCGAGGGCGAAGGGCACCTTCCACCCATGCCACGCGGCCGGCAGAAAGCTGAAGACCGCATCGGCCCCGCTGGCGATGGAGATCGCGATGGTCAGGACGTAGTCGATGAGCAAAGCCGACCCGGACACGACACCGGCCGTCGGCGAAAGGAGCTTCGTCGCCACGAGGTAACCGCCACCACCCGAAGGGAAGAGCTCGATGATCTGCGAGTAGCTGGCGCAGAGCACGAAGATGGTGCCCACGCACATCAGCAGCACGAGGAGCGACAGGTGCGGATGCGCCCCGAGAGCTTTGAAGGTTTCCTCCGGTCCGTAGCACGACGACGACAAGCCGTCCGCTCCGAGGCCGACCCACGCCAAGACGGCGACGAGCGACACTTTGTGGAACAGGTGCGAGTCGGTCAGACTGCGGGACCGGCCAATGACGAGGTTCTTCAACCGCGCGGCCAACGATGTGTTCGCGTTCATCAAACAACGGCGGTAAAGACCGCCAATGACCTACGCCGTCGTGGGCACGACGGTTCCGGGTCAGGTTCAAATACGGGAATCGCGGGCGCCGCAAATACGCGGGCCTGGAGGATTGCCCTTCCAGTTGCCGACGAGGTTAGCTGACGGGCTTGGTCTCGGAAGTGACCTTGGCGATGGTTGCCCACCGCCGTTCGCCCCGTCCCGGTCTCCCGGGAATCTGGGTCCCCCGTGCATCACCGCAGGAAGGCGGCGACGCTTAGGCTGCAACAAGTGCGTCAGACAAGTCTCGCGAATGCGCCTCCAAGTCAACGCACCTGCGGCAAACGGCCCTTAAGTGGCCTGTTTGCAGATGAATCGTCCTGCAAACCCGGATCAAGGGCCGGCGGGCAGCTCGATGTGCCGCGAACTCGTCGTCGCGCCTCGCTCATCCGTCACCGTCAGGAAGCAGACGAGCGGTCGGACTTCGGGCAGCGTCGCGATCGCTCGGCCGCCTTCGATGCGCGCGACCGTCTGTTGCCAGACCCGCTTCTGCCAGACGCCCTCGGCCTTGGCGTAGCTCAGTTGCGCTTTCTGCAACGGCACGGCGGTCGTTACAGATGCGGAAACGGTCGCGGCTGAAACAACCGTTTCACCCAAACGCGCCAACGGTTTTCCACCCTGCAGGACGCTGTCGACGTAGAGCGCGATTTCGGGCGGCGCCCAGCCGGCCTGGTGGGAATGTTTGAGGCCAACTGTCACCGCCAAGTCCACCTTTCCCGGAACGGTGCGATAAGACTTCTGGTAGCTGTCGAGCGGGTAGGCGAAGTCCGTCGTGCCGTTCACGAAAAGGATCGGGCAACGCACGCCCGCCAAGTAGCGCGACGGATCGAACCAGCCGACCCAATGCTTCGTCTGCTCAACGCCCATCTGCGCGAACCGCGGGAGCCAGGCGCTGTTCTCTTGGAGAAAACCGCAGCCATAGACCGGGACCGACACCTTCAACCGATCGTCGATGCCGCTCACGATGCAGGTCAGGTAACCGCCCCAGCTGATGCCAGTGATGCCCACGCGTGACGCGTCCACCTCGGGCAAACTGGCGAGCAGCGAATGCCCGCGCACCACCGCCGCCACGGCGTGATAGGTCCACATGTCCTTCACGTCGGCGTCGGAGAAGTTGCGGAACTTCGCGTTGTCGTCCTGATCCGGCCCGCCGTCGGGCAAACGAACGCGACCCGGCCCCTGCCCCGCGGTATCCATGGCCAGCGCTAAGTATCCGCGCTCGGCCCACATCTGCGCCCATTCGCGAAAGGCCTGACCGCCGCCGCCGTGAACAAGCACCATCGCGGGAAAAGGTCCTTTGCCCGTCGGCTTGCCGAGATAGGCGAAGATCCGCGTGGGTTTTCCGTCGAATGGTTCGCCTTCGTAGAACACTTCCTGCACCAGACCCGTCGTCACCCCAAGCGTGAACGGCGGCGCCTTCTTCAGAGCCGTCATATCCCACGGCCCGGTATCGCGGGGCGGCAACGGCGTGCGGCATCCGGTCACGAGCCCAACGGCCAGCAGCAATAGCGTAAAGAAACGCAGGCGGGAAATCATGCCATTGAGTTACCAGCCTGCTGCGACTAAGTCACGGCCGGCCGTGGTCCAACTCACTTCGATGGGACACTCGTCACTTCCACATCCGCCTTCTTGATTTCACGCACCATCTTCTCTGCGGACTTGTCCTTAACCGTGAAGAGATGATCCACCTCCGCAATCGGGCAGAGGATGCACATGGCCTGTTTGCCGAGCTTGGTGGCGTCGGCGAGGACGACGAGCTTCCCAGCCTGGGAGATCATCAGCTTCTCGCTGGCGAGGACGGCTTCGTTGTAGTTCGTGACCGACTTGGCATCCACGCCGGCCGCGCCGAGGAAGGCCCATTGCGCCCGATAGCGCCGGAGGAATTCCTCCGCCTGCGGCCCCACGACCAAGCCGGACTCGGGCTCCAGCAAACCGCCGGTGAGATACACCTCCGCACCGAGCTTGCCGGCTTTGAGGCGGTCGATGGCCTGGGCGATGACGAGGGAGTTGGTGATGACGCGGATGCGCTTCAACGCGATGAACTCGGCCAGCTGGAACGTCGTAGTGCCGCCGTCGATCATGACCACGTCGCCGTCCCGCAAAAGCTCGGCGGCGGCGCGGGCGATAGCGCGTTTGGCTTCCGTCTCCTGCTCCAGCCGTTTGGCGAAGGCGGGTGGCCCCATCTGCAACGCGCCCGGTCCGGCCAGCCGGATGCCGCCCCAAGTGCGCTCGACCTGACCAGTCTGCTCCAGCTCCACAAAGGCGCGCCGGATCGTGGCCGGCGACGCGGCCAGACGCTCACAGGCTTCCATGAGCGACAGCTCGGGATCGTCCTGCAGGAGCTGGAGGATCTGCTTGAGGCGGAGGCGGCGTTTCATGGGAAAACCACGAATGGACACGAAGGAACACGAATGCCCGCACCCAATGAACCGATCGCGTTCAACCGAACACAGCAGCTCATCGATTCGTGTCCATTCGTGGTTGAAGTTTCTGTTTGACGATGCGACCAAATTCTTCAGATTTCGCTCACAAATCAATCACTTTGATTCCCGACCTTTTTCCACCATGAGCACCTTCAAATACGTCTCGAACCTCTGGAACGACGCCGAAGCCGCCAAGCTGACCGGCGCCGACCGCCTCGTTTACCGTTCCAACAAACTCGGCAGCGACCAGCGCATCACCAACACCGGCGGCGGCAACACCTCCTCCAAGCTCGTCGAGAAGGATCCGCTCACCGGCCAGGACGCGACCGTGCTCTGGGTGAAGGGTTCCGGCGGCGATCTCCGCACCGCCGGCCGCGAGTTCTTCAGCTCGCTCTACCAGGACAAGCTGATCGGCTTGCAGAAGGTCTATGCCGCGCGCGCCGACAAGGGGCTCAAGTCGCAGGCCGAGGACGACATGGTGGCGATGTATGCCCACACCACCTTCAACCTGAACCCGCGCGCGTCGTCCATCGACACGCCGCTGCACAGCTTCATTCCCGGCACGTTTGTGGACCACATGCACCCGAACGCCATCATCTCCATCGCCGCCAGCGCGCGTTGCGTGGAGCTGACGAAGGAGATCTTCGGCGGCGAAATGGCCTACGTGCCGTGGATGCGCCCTGGCTTCGAACTCGGCCTCGCCATGCAGGAGATCTGCCAGGCGCAGCCCAGCGTGAAGGCCATCATGATGGGCCAGCACGGTTTCATCTCCTGGGCCGAGGACGACAAGGAATGCTACCTCGCCACGCTCGGCTTCATCGAGAAGGCGGCCGCCTACATCGAGGCCAAGTATCAGGCCAAGGGCGGCGACGCGACCGCGTTCGGCGGTGCCAAGTATCAGACGCTCCCGGCTGAAGCGCGGGCCAAGGCGTTCGCCGCGATTCTCCCATGGTTGCGCGGCCAGGTCAGCCAGCAGCGCCGTTTCATCGGCACGGTTCAGGACGACGAGAAGATCCTGCGCTTCGTCAATTCCAAGGACGCCACGCGCCTCGCGGAACTCGGCACTAGCTGCCCCGACCATTTCCTCCGCACCAAGATCAAGCCGCTCTACGTCGATTGGAACCCGCAGACGGAAGACGCCGCCGCGCTCAAGGCGAAGATCACCGCCGGCCTCGCGCAGTATCGCAAGGACTACGCCGACTACTACGACCGTTGCAAACGGGCCAACTCGCCCGCCATGCGTGACCCGAACCCGACGGTCATTCTCATCCCCGGCCTCGGCATGATCGCCTGGGGCAAGGACAAGTCCGAAAGCCGCGTCACCGCCGAGTTCTACAACTGCGCCGTCGAAGTCATGCGCGGCGCCGAAGCCATCGACAAATACATCGCGCTGCCGCAGCAGGAGGCGTTCGACATCGAGTATTGGCTGCTGGAAGAGGCGAAGCTCAAACGCATGCCGGCCGAGAAGGAACTGGCCCGTCAGATCGTTGTCGTCATCGGCGCCGGCTCCGGCATCGGCAAGGAAACCGCGCACCGTCTCTGCAAGGAGGGCGCCCAGATCGTCTGCGTGGACATGAAGGCCGAGACCGCCGAAGCCACGGCGAAAGAGATCACCGACAAACTCGGTCAGGGAATCGGCGTGGCCGGCAGCGGGATCAGCGGCTGCGGCCCGGCCATCGGTCTGGCTTGCAACATCACCGACCGCGCCAGCGTTCGCGCCATGCTCGACCAGGTCGCGCTCGCTTACGGCGGGTTCGATTCCATCTGCGTGACGGCCGGCGTCTTCTGGCCGAGCGATACCACCGGCCACATCCCCGACGACAAGTGGGCCTTCACCTTCGGCGTCAATGTGACCGGCAGCTACATCGTCGGCGACGAGGCGGCGACGACGTGGAAAGAGCAGGGCCTGCGCGGCAGCCTCGTGCTGACCACCAGCGCCAATGCCGTCGTGGCCAAGAAGGGCAGCGTGGCCTACGACTGCTCCAAGGCCGCCGCCAACCACCTCGTGCGCGAACTCTCCATCGAACTCAGCCCGCTGGTGCGGGTGAACGGCGTGGCGCCGGCCACCGTGGTGCAGGGTTCCGCCATGTTCCCGCGCGACCGCGTGATCGGTTCGCTGGCCAAATACAACATCCCCTACACCGACGACGAGGCGACCGACTCGCTGGTGAAGAAGCTGGCCCAGTTCTACGCCGACCGGACGCTGACCAAGTCCCCCATCACCCCCGCCGACCAGGCCGAAGCCTACTTCCTCCTGGTGACCAACCGCCTCAGCAAAACCACCGGCCAAATCATCACCGTGGACGGCGGCCTGCACGAGGCGTTCCTGCGCTGATCCAGCAACCTCCAGAAAAATCCGAGAACTGCGCCGGCCCACCAGTCGACGCAGTTTTTTATATCGACCGACAAACAACTCAATCGGCAATCGTATTATCCGCCGGGAACTGGCTCTGGCCACCCGCCCTCGACCGGGTAGTGTCTCGGCAATGCCCCACCCTTTCATCTATCCAAAAAGTTGGATCTGTCCGCTCGCAGCGGCCCTCGTGACGATCCCCGCACTAGCCGCGGACCAGCCGCAGTGGGGCCAGGCCTGGTCGCGCAACCAGGTCTCGGCCGAGCGTGGTTTGCCGGACTTCTTTGATCCCAAGACGGGCAGCAACGTCCTCTGGTCGGCGGCGCTGGGAACGGAGACGTATTCCACCCCCGTGATTTCCGGCGGACGCGTCTACATCGGCACGAACAACGAGCAGCCGCGCGATCCGCGGCACAAGGGCGATCGCGGTGTGTTCATGTGCCTCGACGAAAAGACGGGCGCGCTGCTCTGGCAGTCGGTCGTGCCGAAACGTGAGGAGGACATCTACCACGACTGGCCGAAGACCGGCATGCCCTCGCCCGCGACCGTCGAAGGCGACCGCGTCTATCTCGTGAACAACCGGGGCCAGGTCGTCTGCATGGACGCGAAGGGAATGGCCAACGGCAACGACGGCCCGTTCCGTGAAGAGAGCGCGCTGATGACGCCCATCGGCACGAACGCACCGCCGCAGCCGATCCAACCCGGGCCGCTCGACGCGGACGTCCTGTGGCTTGTGGACCTGACCAAGGAAGCCGGCATCTGGTCGCACGACGGCGCGCACAGCTCGATCCTGATCCGCGGCGACTTCCTCTACCTCAACTCCGGCACGGGCGTGGACAACACCCACCGCAAGATCCGCACGCCCGACGCGCCCAGCCTGCTGGTTCTCGACAAACGCACCGGCCGGATCCTGGCCCGGGACCGCGAAGGCATCGCGCCGGCGATCTTCCACAACACCTGGTCGTCGCCCTCGATGGCCACGGTGGACGGCCGCGAGCTCATCTTCTTCGCGGGCGGCAACGGCATTCTCTACGCCTTCGAACCGCTGGCCTCGGCGCCCAAGGCCGGTGAAGTCGCCACGCTCAAGAAAGTCTGGCGCTTCGATCCCGACCCGACCGCGCCGAAGGAGGACGTCCATCGGTTCACCAGCAACAAGAAGGAAAGCCCGAGCAACATCTTCGGCATGCCCGTGTTCGTCGACGGCCGCATCTACCTGACCGGCGGCGGCGACTGGTGGTGGGGCAAGAACGAGGCCTGGCTCAAGTGCATCGACGCCCGGGGCACCGGCGACATCACGGCGACGAACCTCAAGTGGTCCGCGCCGCTCGGCCGCCACACCATGGCCACGCCGGCCGTCGCCGATGGACTGGTCTATGTGACCGACTCCATGCGGTTCCTGCACTGCATCGACTCCGCGACGGGCCAGGAGCTCTGGACACACGAGTTGCGCGGCGACATGTGGTCCTCGGCTTTGGTGGCGGATGGGAAGGTCTACCTTGGCAGCCGGCGGGGCGATCTCTGCATCTTCGCGCATGGCCGGGAAAAGAAGCTGCTGAACACCATTGAACTCGTCAGCCCGATCAACGCGACCGTCGTCGCCGCCAACGGCACTCTCTACGTGGCGACGATGAAGACGCTGTATGCGGTGAAGGCGACGAAGTAAGGCATTGCATCCTGCTTGCCCAGGGCAGGCTCATCGCGGAAATCAGTTTCCCAGATTCGACCCGCCGGCCACCTCGACCGCCGCACCCTTGCCTGGACGGGGCAGGCTGGAAGCCCGCCGTGCCTTCAACTGCATCGTTCCGGTTTATCCCTGGGACGCCATTTGCCGGAAGGTGAGGCTGCGATCGAGATGGAACAGGATCAGGTAGGCGAACCGGCTCCGGATCCGCGCGATGAACGAACGGCCCCGCTTCCACTCATCCAGATGGATCTGCCGGCTGTGGACGAGATCGCCTTCGAAGAGTTCGCGTGCGCCAACCGTGATGGCGGGGTCGGGGAAACGCATCATCACCTCGTAGTTCAGATGCAGGCTGCGAGTGTCCAGGTTCGAGGAGCCCACGTAGCACACGTCGTCGATGACGATGAGTTTCGTGTGCATGATCTGGGGTTCGTATTCCCAGACCTCGATGCCGGAACGGAGCAGCCGTCGATAGAGGCTCTGCATGGCCCGCAGCATGATCGCCACGTCGGACTTCCCCGGCAGAATGAGCCGGACCCGGCCGCCGCGGCGGATGACCTGTGCGAGTTCGCGGCGGATTCGCCAGGTCGGCAGGAAGTAGGCCGAGGCGATGCGGACATCGCGGGCGTTGGCCAGGTCCTGGTTCAACGCCGTCTTGAAGGGCGTCGATCCGCGACCGGGAGCGGACAAGAGCAGGTCGCAGCCGGGGATCGTGTCGCAGCGGCTGTGGATGGACTTCCGGTAGGCGGCGAGGCGCTGGTGCCTGAACTCCGCCAGTGCCCACATCTCGTCGACCGCGCCGGCCATCTCGGCGGCGGCCTGGCCCTCGACGAGCATGCCGAGGTCGCGCCATCCGCGCTTCACGCCATCGCCTGCGTAGTCGTCCGTGATGTTGAACCCGCCGATGACGGCCACCCGGTCGTCGCAGACGAGGATCTTCCGGTGATCCCGGATGGAGAAGCGGCGGAGGGAAAACGGATTGAACCACCGCATCTCGCCACCGCCGGCGAGGAGGGGTTTCCAGAAATCGGTCGACAGCCCGGCCGAGCCGAGGGAATCCACCAGCACCTTGACCTTCACGCCGCGGGCGCACGCGCGGACCAGCGCTCCGAGAACGGAACGCCCCGTGGCGTCATCGGCATAGATATAGATTTCGAGCCGGACGGATTCACGGGCGTCGTCGATGGCATTGATCATGGCGGCGATGCCTTCGCCGCCCGTCTTGAGCCATCGGACTGTCCGTTCCATGGACGGAATCTGTTCCGAGCCCGTTGTGATGACCAAGGGAAATGACACGGATCGAACGTTGGAGCGGTGCGTGCTGTCTGCGATGGAAGCTGGAAATCGCGTTTGGCAATCAAACCTTCCGGCGCAGACTCACCCCATGCGTTTCATTCGCCACGTCCTGCTCTTTGTCCTGATCCTCACGGGAGCCTCCGCCCATGCGGCGAGCACGAGCGCACGCCTGTTCCTCGACTCCATCGAAGCCGGTCCGGGTGAAACCGTGATGGCCGCGGTGGAGTTGAAGATGAATCCCGGCTGGCACACCTACTGGATCAACTCCGGCGACTCCGGCCTGCCGACGTCGATCAGGTGGACATTGCCGGATGGCATCAAGGCGGGGCCGATCCAGTGGCCGGTGCCGATCAAGTCGGTTTTCGAAGGTGAGAATCTGTTCGGCTATGAAGGGGTCGTAACCCTGTTGGTCCCTCTAACAGTCTCGGGCGAGGCAAAGCCGGGCCAGGCCGTGCTCTTGGCCGCCGTCGACTGGCTCGAATGCGAAAAGCTCTGCATCCCCGGTCGCGCGAAACTCTCCGCGGCCCTCGTCATTGGAGCGGGAAGGAAACCTTCGCCAGAGGAGGCGGCGATCGAGGCGGCGAAGCTCAAGTTGCCGAAAGTCTCCGTCCCCGTGAATGCGAAGGCGTTCTGGTTGGACGGACACGCCACGGATCGGACGCTGGTCGTGCAATGGGTCACAACCAACGGCTTCACGGAGTTCTTTCCCTACAACAATCCGGATTCGACCTTCAGGGGCGCTTCGGTCGTGGGGCAATCGGGCCCGGGAGCCCGGCAGATCCGCAAGAAAGCCACACTGGACGGCACGACTTGGCCAAAGGAAGTCGCCGGCGTTCTTGTGGGAGGGGCCGATGAACACGACACCGTCGGCTATGAGGTGACGCTCCGGATCGCCGAGGCGACGACGGGAACTTCGGGCCCGCCGTTGGCTCCTTCGATTCCGCTGGGTGAATTGCTGGTGAAGTTCGGACTCGGCTTGCTGGGTGGTCTGATCCTGAACGTGATGCCCTGTGTTCTCCCGGTCATTGCCCTGAAGATTCTCGGAGTGGTGAACCAGAACCGTTCCAATCCTGCGCGCGTTCGGGCCCATGGTTACGCCTATGCCGGTGGTGTGATCTTCTCGTTCATCGTCATGGCCGGGTGCATCGTCGGGTTCCGTTCCGTGGGTGTGCGCCTCCTCTGGGGTTCGCAGTTTGGCAGTCCGGTGTTCCTCATCCTCCTGACGGCCCTGATGATCCTCGTGGCGCTGAGTCTTTTCGGAGTCTTCGAAGTCACTTTGTCCGGTAAGGTCATGGATGCCGCGTCCCGGGTGGCATCGTCTTCGACCGAGTTTTTCACGAGGACTTTTTCTCGAAAGGCAGTGCAGGTCGCGGCCTCCGGCCCGTCCGACGGAGGCATCTTCGATTCGTTCTTCAACGGTGTCTTCGCGACGATCATGGGAGTCTCGTGCACCGCGCCCGTCCTCAGCGCCGCCGTTGGTTTCGCCCTCAACCAGCCGGCGCCGATCGTCTTCGGCATGTTCATCTGCGTGGGTCTCGGACTGGCCGGCCCGTATGTGGTCCTCAGCATGAACCCGGCGTTCCTGAAGTTCCTGCCGCGACCCGGCGCCTGGATGGAGAAATTCAAGATCGCGATGGGATTCCCGATGCTGGCAACCGCCGTCTGGCTCTTCACCGTGGCGGCCGGAATGTTCCCGGGCCGCACCCTCTGGCTGGGGCTTTCCCTTGTCCTGCTTTCGGCGGCGGCGTGGGTCTTCGGCGAATTTGTCCAGCGCGGCAGCCCATCGGGCGGAACCGGCAAGAAGCTTGGATGGCTCGTGGTCATCGCCTTGGTCG
Source organism: Verrucomicrobiota bacterium (assembly GCA_947476875.1). GTDB lineage: Bacteria > Verrucomicrobiota > Verrucomicrobiia > Limisphaerales > CANJSG01 > CANJSG01. The sequence goes on from CANJSG010000057.1 coordinate 15,915, forward strand.
GGCTCGGCTACGGCTACGGATTGGAGAAGGAGCTGGACTGGCGAAATCCGCCCCCGGCCAACGCCCTGGCAACGGCCCGCGATGATGGAATCCCGTGGCAGCCTTGGAGCAGGGACGCGATCGCCAAGGCCCAGGCGCAGGGCCGGCCGGTGCTGGTCGATTTTACGGCTGACTGGTGCGTCAACTGCCAGGTCAACAAACGCAACGCCATCGAAGTCCCCGAGGTGGAGGAAAAACTCAAGGCCATCAACGCCGTGAGCCTGATCGGCGACTTCACGCGGACCCCGGCGGACATGACCGACGAGATCCTGAGCCACGGCCGGGCCGGTGTTCCGCTCGTGCTGGTGTATCCCGGCAAGCCCGGCGCCACGCCGCAGATTCTTCCAGAGCTGTTCTCCAAGGCGACCATGCTCGAGGCGTTGGGCCGGGCTGTTGCCAAGTAGTCGACGTCGATGCGCTGGCTTGGCCGTGTCGTGGTGGCGACCGTCATTCGGCTTGCCACGCGAGTCTGAACTGACGTAGTAACCAAGGCCTGCGCCGACCTAGGCGCGGGGCCGGGCAAGCCGATTAGATCGGTAAAAAAGTCCCGGCAACAGGCCAGTTTAGCTCAGTGGTAGAGCAACGCTTTCGTAAAGCGTGGGTCGTCGGTTCAATCCCGACAACTGGCTCCATTTTCAATCAAGGACTTACGAAAGAAACCTCCGATCTGGAGGTTTCTTTTTCCGCCAAATTTCTGCCAAAAAATCTCGTTCTTGGCAGAACTTAATGTTCTTTTTGCGGCACTCCCCTATGGCCGTAATCCGTGACAAATTCCCGAGGGTTCGTTCCTACAAGAAGGCCGGTCGCGTCTACTACTACGTTGATTGCCGTCGAAAGGGATGGACCGGACAAAAAAGAATCGGCGCTGCCGGTAGGTCAGACGCACTCAAGAAGGCGGAGGAAATCGCGGCCAAAGTGGCTGCCGAAGGACTTGTCGGAGCGAACGCGTTTTCCAAGTTCGCTTCAAATCTCGAACTGGAATCGTGGACCAAGCAATTGGCGGTTCACGGCAGAACGCTTGCGGATGCTGTAGGGCACTACTTGGACTGGTTGGAAGAACAGGCCAGACAGCAGACGGTTCCGTTCCTTCGTGACCTGCTCCCGAAGTGGAGCGAGTCGAAGCAGTCGAACAAGATGAAACCCCTTCGTCCGAGAACGTTGGCGGACAATCGCGCGTTCACTCGCCAGTTGATTGACGATTGGGGAACCTACCGGCTGAACGAAGTGAGCAAGCTTGCCGTCGAAGAATTCTTGAACGGGATGAAGAGGACGGATGGAAGCAGTGCTTCATCGCAGGCTCGCAAAGACTACCTGTCTCACCTGAAGAATTTTTTCAATTGGACCATAGATCAGGGGCATCTTGCGGAGAATCCGATCAATCGGCTCAAGGTTCATGTCTTGGACAAGATCCCGGAGACGTTCAGCATCGTTCAATGCCGCGAGATCCTGAGGTTGGTTCAGCAACCAGACCATCGGCCGTTGATGGGTTACGTGGCCCTCTGCTTGTTCGCGGGAATTCGGCCGAATGAAGCGCAGCGGCTCTCGTGGAGCAACGTCGCTGGAAACGTCGTCTTGATTGAGCCCGAAAAGAGCAAGGTCAAGGAGACTCGACAGGTTGACGTGAGCCTACACCCCTCTTTGGCCATTTGGATGGCTGCGGTTGATTCCAAACAGCCCTTGATTCCGGCGAACTTCCCACGTCGGCTCGACAGGTTCATCAAGGCGTTGGTGTTTCCGTGGGTCCAAGACGGCATGCGCCACACCTTCGCGACGTTCTGGTTGAGAATTGAAAAGAACCGAGCGCATTTGGCCGAAATAATGGGAACTTCGCCATTTGTCATCGGGAAGCACTACGTCCGTCCGGTCGATGCGAATGATGCGGCGGAGTTTTGGAAGCTAATCCCAGAATGAATGGCGACTAGTAGATTGAGCTGCCATGAACATACCCAGGGCGACAAAGATTGTATCCTGGATAGAAAATGAAGTCTTTTTTGTTGCTTTAGTGTTATCCAGGGTATAGAAACATCCCGTGCAAACAAACAATGATATACCCCAGGATGAAAATCAATTAGGCCTGGAAGACGACTTCAGCTTCAATTCAGGAACTGACAAGGAATATCAGTTCCTAAGAGGTTACAACCTCGGGAATCGAACCATCCTCCTATCGATGCCAATGCACGAGTTCTACGATAGATCGCATGTGGCAAATACCAAAAATCTTCAAGACCTTCCTGGCTTGGGAGACCAAGCAGTGGCGCAGCGAAAGCTTGACGACGACCACGCAGCTGCACTTGCGAAGTATATCCTGAAAGGTCTCTTTGCGGTTATGAGCGACATTTACCAGCGCAAAGCACAGACCCCGCGTCCCGAGTTTAACGAGCTCCGACAAAGTATCGGATCTCAGCCATACATGGCGTTGCAGCCGATCACCGCGAACATTCGAGCGTGCAAGTTCGGTGGTGCTGATCTCCGTCTGGTAAAATCGGGTGGGGACGGAGGGCGATCGATCGTGCTCTCCAATCACCACGTGCTTTGGGTGATAGACGGACAACACCGTCGCGAGGCAATGAATCTCGTCACCCAATATCTCCGAGAAATTGTCCTGAAACAGACCTATCCCAAAAAGCCTCACCTTCATGACGGAGCCGAAAAAGGCAGCCCAGTTCCTGGTCCTGAGCTGGAAATTTGGAATGAGATCAATGATGTCGCGAGAAGCACCAACACGGTCGCCGTTGAGGTTCACTTGGGCTTAAACCCGGAACAGGAGAGACAGCTGTTTTTCGATCTGAATAACCATTCACGCAAGGTTGAGGCAGGACTTTCGTTTGAATTCGACCAATCGAATCCGATCAATCTTTTCATTAAGGAAGAACTGATCGGGAACGCCGTTCTCAAGGCAACTGTGAACACGACGGACTCCAAGGATTGGCACAAAGACAACGGCGGTCTCAGCCTCAAGGATCTGGTGGCGATCAATTCCATCCTGTTCCTCAACAAAAACAATCCGAAAGGGGCTTCACCCAGCCAAGTTGCCCCTATGAGGGATTTCGGAGTAGATTTCTGGACGAGAGTTGGGGCGATTCCATCTTTTGGTGAGCCGGGAGCGAAAAAGCTTACCGTGGCCGCTCAACCCGTCGTCTTGAAGGCAATCGCCAAACTGTTTTACACGTTCAGATACTCCAAGAAGTCCGACGGGCCTTCGTTGGTGAAGTTAGTCCAGGGTCTCCAATCGTTCGATTTCGGGCACCTCAATCTTCTGTGGCGTTATTACCTGATTCCTCCGGGAGATCGCGAAGCCAGTTTTCCAGGCCTGGCTCAATACCTGCCGACCGAAACGGAAGGCGCAAATCGGGATATTGGTTCATTCCATCAAAACGATGAGGTGTTCCGCTTCGGGATTCGCCACAACGACATCTACCCGATTATCGGCGATATGATCCGATACAGCCTCAAGTTGCCCAGTCGCCATTCGGTCTGATTGGCAGCTCTGGCAATCGTTGATCGGAAAGCCCGGTCAATCGCGATTCAATGCGCTATTTTCTAGGTTTCCTTCCTAGCAGCCCGTCAAAAAACTCTCGTTTGATCTGAACAGGAGTTGATGGGCCGCGTCGGAAGAACATGGCATTGGGAAAGAAGAAGATCCGGCAGGAGGAGCTGTTCGTGGCGACGGCGGAGCTGAGGAAGGGGCC
>CANJSG010000058.1 GCA_947476875.1 Verrucomicrobiota bacterium
ACGCTTCCGACGCGGTGGACCACGGTCGCCAATACTCCTATCGCGACCGTAAGACAAAGAAGCGCAACTACCGGTATCTCTGGCAGATCCGCATCAACGCCGCAGCCCGTGCTTCCGGCATCACCTACAGCCGCTTCATCGAAGGGACGAAGGCCGCGAACATCTCCATCGACCGCAAGGTCATGGCGGATCTCGCAGCGCAGGACGCCGCCGCTTTCAGCGAGCTGGTAACAATCGCCAAGAACGCCCTCGTCGCCAAGGCGAAGGCCGCCGCGGCGGCCAAGGCCTGAGCCCCTAGTCCGTTTACTGATTCAACCACGGGCGATCCGGCAACGGATCGCCCGTTTTCGTTTTGCCATCCAAACTGATTTTCCGTTCGTCATCCACCCTTCCAGATCGTTAAATCCGCGCCTCATGTCGTTCCTCGACCAGATCGAACCGCTCAAGCATGCCGCACTCGCGGAGTTTTCCGCTGCCGCCGATCTTGCGGCGCTCGAACAGGCGAAAGTGGCATTCCTCGGGGGCAACGGGAAATTCACCGCCCTGCTCAAGCAAATGGGTTCGTTGTCCAAGGAGGAGAAGCCCGCTGCAGGCAAGCTGATCAATGTAGCCAAGGCCGAACTTGAAGCGAAGCTCGCCGAACGACGCGGCGAATTGGAGCTGAAGGCCGCGCTTCCCAAGGATCCGACCGACTTCACCCTGCCGGGCCGTCGCCGCCCGCTCGGAAAGCTTCATCCCCTCACCCAGACGGTCGAAGACATTGTCCGCGCCTTCCGGAAGATCGGGTTCGCCGTGGCGGATGGCCCGGAGATTGAGGACGAATATCACTGCTTCGACGCGTTGAATACGCCGGCGGACCATCCCGCGCGCGACAGCCAGGACACCTTTTACCTCGCGACCGACAAGCGCCCCCTGCTGCGGACGCACACTTCGTCCGTGCAGATCCGGGTGATGAAGTCCCAGCAGCCGCCGATCCGCATCGTCATTCCGGGCCGCGTTTTCCGCCGCGACAACGCGGACGCCACGCACAATCCGACCTTCCACCAGATCGAGGGGCTCTACGTGGACAAGGGAGTCACCATCGGTGATCTCAAGGGCACCGTGGAGTTTGTCTTCAAGGAACTGATGGGATCGGACACGAAGATCCGTTTCCGCCCGCACTACTTCAGCTACACCGAGCCAAGCCTCGAGATCGATTTCCAGAACGCCCTCGTGAAGAAGATGGGCAAGGAATGGCTGGAGATCGCCGGCTGCGGCATGGTGCATCCGCAGGTGTTCGAAAATGTCGGCTACGATCCGGAGGTCTGGAGCGGTTGGGCGTTCGGCTTCGGCGTGGAACGCATCGCCATGCTCCGTGGCGGCATCAACGACATCCGGCTCTTCTACGAGAACGACGCGCGGTTCCTGCGGCAGTTCTGAGTCTGGAGCCGATCAGCACTCCACCAGAAGCTGGAGGGCGTAGGATTCCGCGAGCCGTGCCAACAGAGGCGAGCGCTTCAGAGGCTTGCCGTCCAGTTCGCCGACCTCGACGATCTCGAGTCCGCTGTTCGAGAGGAAAACTCCGTCCGTATCCAGCAACGCCGACGGCGCCGCATTCTTGATCGACACGGGGATTTCCAGCCCTCGGCAAATTTCCAGGACGAGTCCACGCGTGACTCCTTCAAGGACACCCGATTCCAGCGGGGGCGTGCAGACGGTGCCGCCTTCGATCCAGAAGAGATTGCTCCCGGCCGCTTCGGCGATGTGGCCATCGGTATTCACGAACAGCGATTCATCCGCGCCCCGGGCTTCGGCTTCGGCCCGGGCGAGCACGTTCAGCAGCCGACTCGCCGACTTGATGACCAGAAGAGGATCCCCGACCGCGACCCGGTAGGCGCTCGTCACGACCTTCCATTGCGGAACTTCCCTCGTCGGCTTCGCGATCACCGGATGAAGCGACATCACCAACGTCGGCGATTCGGCGCCTTTCGGAGAGTAGCCGCGCGATCCGACTCCACGCGAAAGGGCGATCCGCAGAATCCCGTCGACCATCTGGTTCCGAAGCAGGAGCTCAATGGCGATGCCTTTCATCTCGGTGTCGGTCGGTCCAAGAACGATCCCGACAAACGCCGCACCTTTCCGAAGGCGCTGCAGGTGTTGTGGCCAACGGAAGGGCTTCCCCGCATACACGCGGATCGTTTCGAAGAGCCCGTCCCCATAGAGAAAGCCACGGTCGAAGACCGACACCTTGGCGTCGGCTTCGGCGACAAATCGGCCGTTGAGATAGACGGTCATCGCCCTTGGTTATCAGTGAAACACACGAAGGAACGCGAAGAGAAAACTTTGGGCGGCCGCATCCGTCAGGCTACGCCAGCAACCCCTTCACCACTTCGCCGTGGACATCGGTCAGGCGATAGTCGCGGCCCTGGAAAAGGAAGGTGAGCTTCTCGTGGTTGAGTCCCATGGAGTGGAGGATCGTCGCCTGAAGATCGTGGACGTGGACCTTGTCCTTCGCGACGTGGTAGCCGAGCTCATCGGTCTCGCCGTAGGTCGCGCCGGACTTGATGCCGCCGCCGGCCATCCACATGGAGAAACAGTGCGGATGATGGTCGCGCCCGAGGAACTTGCTGCCATTGCGCTCTTCGTTCATCGGCGTGCGCCCGAACTCGCCGCTCCACACCACCAGCGTGTCGTCGAGCATCCCGCGCTGTTTGAGGTCCTTGATCAGTGCCGCCGTGGCCTTGTCGGTCTCCTTGCAGCGCTGCGGCAGCGAGGTCATCAGATCATCCCCGGGGCTCGTGCCGTGGCTGTCCCAACCCCAGTGGTAGAGATGCACGAAGCGCGTGCCGCGTTCCATCAGGCGCCGGGCGAGAAGGCAGTTGTTGGCGAAGGAAACTTTGCCAGGCTCGATGCCGTAGAGCTCTTTCACCGCTTCCGATTCCTTGGATATGTCCATCAGGTCGGGCACAGAAGTCTGCATCCGGTAGGCCAGCTCGTATTGAGAAATGCGGGTCAAGGTCTCGGGATCGCCCACCTGTTTGAGATGCATCTGGTTCAGGTCGCGAAGCGCATCGAGCGACTCGCGTCTCACCTTGGACGACATGCCTTCGGGATTGGAAACATAGAGGACGGGATCGCCCTGCGAACGACACTGCACGCCTTGATAGACGGTGGGCAGAAACGCGCTGCCCCAAAGCGACGCGCCGCCGTCGGGCGTCTTTCCTCCCGAAGTAAGGACCACGAAGCCCGGCAGGTTCTGGCTCTCGCAACCAAGCCCATAGGTCAGCCACGAACCCATTGCCGGACGCCCGGGCCGCGACGAGCCGGTGTGCAGGAACAGCTGTGCGGGCGCGTGGTTGAACTGGTCCGTCCACATCGAACGCACCACGCAGATGTCGTCCGCGACGGTCGCCAGATTCGGCAGGAGCTCCGAAAGCATCAACCCGGACTTGCCGGCCGGCGCGAACTTGTAGGGCGAGCCCAGCATCTTGGGCACGCCTTTGATGAACGCGAAGCGCTCTTTCTTGATCAGCGAATCCGGGCAGTTCTGGCCGTTGAGTTCGACGAGCTTGGGTTTGTGGTCGAAGAGATCGAGCTGCGAGGGCGATCCCGCCATGTGCAGGTAGATGACCCGTTTCGCCTTGGCCGGAAAGTGCGGCGGCTTGGGCGCCATCGGGTCGATCGGCATCGAACCACCGAACGCGGCGGGCTCCAGCATCGACGCCAATGCGGCGGCTCCGATGCCGCCGGCCAGCTTGCCGAAGAAATGCCGTCGCGTGACGGCCTGAAGATTCTCGAGGTGGAGGTGCTGGAAGGCGTTCATGGAAATCATCCCTTGGTAATCAGTTCATCGAGGTTCAACAGCACGTTGGCCACCACGGTCCACGCCGCGGCTTCCGTCGGAGTGAGGCCGTCGGGGAGTTTCCCGAGCTGGCTGGTCGCAAAGGATTCCGCCGACTTGGCATCGGCCGCGAACTCGACGCGCTTCGCATCGAGAAGCGCCCCGATACGCGACGCTTCTTCCCGCGTCGGTTTGCGCGACACGGCAAGGCGGAAGGCGTGTTCGATCCGTTCACGGTCGTTGGCCTTGGGCTTTTCCGCCAGGACCCGGCGCCCTAATGCCTGGGCAGCCTCGATGTAGACGGGATCGTTCAAGAGCGTGAGCGCCTGCAGCGGCGTATTGCTCCGGACCCGGCGCACCACGCAGAACTCCCGGCTGGGCGCGTCGAACGTCATCATCGAGGGATACGGGCTCGTGCGGCGCCAGAAGGTGTAGATGCCGCGCCGATGTTTGTCCTCGTTCTTCGGCGTCTCCCAATTGTCGCCGCTGTAGACGATCTGCCAGATGCCCGCAGGCTGGGGCGGCATCACGCTCGGTCCACCGAGTTTCGCACTGAGCAATCCGCCTACGGCCAAGGCCTGGTCGCGGATGGCTTCGGCCTCGAGCCTCACGCGCGGACCGCGGGCGAACAGGCGGTTGAACGGATCTTTCTCCAGCAGGGACGCCGTCACCTTCGAGGTCTGGCGATAAGTGGCGGACGACACGATCAACGCGTGGATATGTTTCAGACTCCACGGGGCTGCCACCCGTCCGTCCGGATCCGGAATCGTCGGATGCATGAATTCCACCGCCAACCAGTCGAGGAGTTCCGGATGCGTCGGCGTCTCGCTCATGGTGCCGAAGTCCTCCGTCGTCTCCACGATCCCGCGGCCGAAGTAGGATTCCCAGATGCGGTTTACGGTCACGCGGGCCGTGAGCGGGTTGTTCGTGCTGACGATCCACTCGGCGAACCCAAGCCGGTTGGTCGGCTGGCCGCCGGGGAATGCGTGCATCGACGCCGGAGTGCCGGACGAGACCTCTTCGCCTTTGCTGAGGAAGGACCCGCGGATGTGGCGGTTCGTCTTCCGCGGCTCCTTGAGCTCCGCCAGCACGCTTGTGATCGGGATGGAATTGAGGAAGTCGTCCGCTGCCTTTTTCGCTTTGGCCGCATCGGCCACCAACGTCTTCGTGACGGGTGAACGGTCTCGATAGAACTCGCTTAATCGCGCGACCTGCTTCGAGTCGCGGGCTTCGGGGGCGGTTGTCAGAAGCTTCTGGATCTCTTCCGGCAACGTGATGTTCGTCACCGTGGTCGAACTGGTCGCGGACAAACGGAAACGACCGAGCGAGTGTTTGGTGAACTCCTTGTTCTGGTGCTCGAGGCGGATCGTCAGTTCCGTCGCACCGTCAACCGCCAGCGGCGATTCGGTCGCAAAGACGGCCAAGTGGCGTTTTCCAAGTTCTGATCCCACGGCCCAACCGGTCTGGTCCTTTCCGTCGATGGCGTTGCCCACGGGGTAGGACGGCTGCGAGAAGTCGGCGCCCGCATGGACGAGCTTCACGGGTTGGCCACCCACGGTGATCTTGAACTCCGTCAGGATGAAGTTGCCCTGCGCCCTGCCAGGACCCTTGCCCGGGAGAGAATTGTCCGGCAATGCCTCCAGACGGAAACCTGTAATCCGCTTCATGCCCGCCTTGCCATGCACGGTGTAGCTCTCGGTGTCACGAACCTCGCCTTTGGCGAGCATCTCACCAGGCCCGAGATTGGTCAGGGTCGTTCCATTGTCCGAAGTGGCACCGAGGATCTCGATGGGCTCCCACTTGGCCAGGGCCGCCGTCGTCCGCTGTTCCCAACCCGCCAGGTCACGCGTGAACGCTTCCGACTTCACCGCGTCGGCCAAGGCCTTCTCGGCTGCGGACTGCTTCGACCGCAGATCCGCCAAAGTCTGCTCCTGTCCTGCGGCGAAGACCTTGAGCGTGGGCCGCTCGTCGTCGTTGTCCGCGTCCTGCGTCGAGTTGAGGAACGCCATCGACCGGTAGTAGTCCGTCATGGTGAACGGGTCATACTTGTGGTTGTGGCACTGCGCGCAGTTGATGGTGGTCCCCATCCACACGGCGTAGGTCGTGTTCAACCGGTCGACCACGGCCTCGTAGCGGAACTCCTCGTTGTCCGTGCCGCCCTCGGTGTTGGTCATGGTGTTGCGATGGAACCCGGTGGCGACCTTCTGCGCCTGGGTGGCGTCCGGCAGAAGATCGCCGGCAAGCTGTTCCACGGAGAAACGGTCGAAAGGCAGATCGCGGTTCAGGGCGGAGATGACCCAGTCGCGGTAGGGCCACATCGAGCGGCGGTTATCCTTCTCGTAACCCTGCGTATCGGCGTAGCGCGCGAGATCGAGCCAGGGTCGGGCCCAGCGTTCGCCATATCGTGGCGAGTCGAGCAACCGCCGGATCGCCTTGGCATACGCATCGGAACTCCGGTCTTTCTCAAACGCCTCCACTTCGTCCACGGACGGAGGCAGGCCGATCAGGTCCAACGACGCGCGCCGCAGCAACTGCGCCCGGTCCGCCTCTGCGGACGGCTTCAATTTCTCCTGCTTGAGCCGCGCGAGAACGAACGCGTCGATTGGATTCTTGGCCCATCGCCGCTCGGACCACGAAAGCTTCGGCTCAACTGGCCGCTGCGGTTTCACGTAGGCCCAGTGGATCTTCTGCTGCACGGCCGCATCCGCTGGCCAGAGGGCTCCTTGGTCGATCCACGCCCTCAGGATGCCGACCTGCTCTGCCGTCAGCTTTTCGCCCTTGGGCGGCATGGTCGCGTCGGGATCGATCCCCGACACGACATGGATGAGGTAGCTCTCGGCGCTCTTGCCCCGGATGACTCCCGCCTTTCCGGAATCGCCGCCGACCAACAGGTCGTCCAATCGATCAAGACGGAGGCCGCCCTTGTGTTTCTTGGTGTCATGGCATTCGAGGCATCGGCTCTCGAGGATCGGCTGGATGTGCTTCTTGAAATCCACCGGGGCCGACGGCAACTCCGCCGCGCGGAGCCAGGCGACGGACGACGTCGCCAACAGGCACGTAACGAAGCTCAGGATGGTTCGCGTGAAACGCATGGGATGTCTGACGCCGGAAGCTGCCACAGCTTCAGAACGCGGGACAAAGATTTTTGCGGACGATCGGTTGTCTCTTATCCTCCCATGGCAACCACCCCCGTTTGACGGACGGAATTCGGTTTTGCTCATCGCAAACTTTTCGACAGACTGCCCGCAGCACCATGACGTTCCGCGCTCCAACCCGTTGGCTGATTCTCCTGGCCCTTTCCGGAGTGGTGGCCGGCTCGTTCTCCGCGCAAGCCGCCGCGCCGGCGCCCCTGCCGGAAAAGGTCAGCTTCAACTTCGACATCCGGCCAATCCTCTCCGACCGCTGCTTCTTCTGCCACGGGCCCGACGACGGCAAACGCAAGGCCAAGCTCCGTCTCGACACCGAGGATGGAGCCACCGGCCCGCGCAAGGGCGGACCCGCCATCATCCGCCGGAAGCCCGACGAATCGGAGCTCATCAAACGCATTCTTTCCACGGACCCGGAGGAGATGATGCCCCCGCCCGAGTCCCATCTCACCGTCACCGACGCCGAGAAGGCGCTCCTGAGACGCTGGATCGAACAGGGTGCGCCCTGGGGAAAACACTGGGCTTTCGAGCCCGTGCGGAAAGTTTCGCCGCCCAAAGTGTCCGACAAGAACTGGCCCCGGAACGAGCTCGACCGCTTCGTCCTCGCGCGCCTCGACCGCGAGAGCCTGAAGCCCCAACCCGAGGCCACGAAGGAGCGCCTCATTCGCAGGCTGTCTTTCGACCTCACTGGCCTTCCGCCGACCGTGGCCGACGTCGATGCCTTCCTCGCCGACGGTTCCGCCCAGGCCTACGAGAAGGTCGTGGACAGCCTGCTCGCCTCGCCCGCCTACGGAGAACGCATGGCCAACGACTGGATGGACCTCGCGCGCTACGCCGACACCTACGGGTATCAGTCCGACGTCGAAGTCGATTTCTCACCGTGGCGCGACTGGGTCATAGGGTCCTTCAACCGCAACCTGCGCTACGACCAGTTCATCACCTGGCAACTCGCGGGCGATCTCCTCCCCGATGCCACGGATGAACAACGCCTCGCCACGACCTTCAACCGCCTCCATCGCCAGACGAACGAGGGCGGCAGCATCGACGAGGAGTTCCGGCAGGAATACGTGGCCGACCGCCTGCACACGATGGGCACGGCCTTTCTCGGCCTGACCTTCGAATGCGCCCGCTGCCACGACCACAAATACGATCCCATCAGCCAGCGCGACTACTACTCGATGGCCGCGTTCTTCAACTCCATCGACGAGAGCGGGCTCTACTCCCACTTCACCCGCGCCACGCCTGCGCCCACGCTCCTGCTCTACAAAGGCGACGAGAAACAACGCCACGCCCAGTTGAAGGCCGACATCGCCCAGGCGGAGAAGGATCTCGCGGGGTTGATGACGCGTGGGTCGAAGAGCATGGCGGGCTTGCCGCTTGTCCCTGTGTTTTCCAATTCGGGCGCGATCGGCTTCGTCACCTCCACAAACGGACAGGCTGGAAGCCCGCCCTACCTTGCTCCGGTCGCCGCGTTCAACTTCGATGCCATCGTTGGCGGCAGATTCACCAACTCGATCGGCACCAACGCCGCAGTGCTTTCCGAAAGTCCCCAGCTCACGCCCGGGCGCGTCGGGCAGGCCGTTGTGTTCACCGGCGACAACGAGGTCGTCTGCCGCACGGTCGGCGATTTCAGCCGCACCCAGCCCTTCAGCATCGCGCTTTGGCTGAAGCCCGCCAACGCCGCCGCACGTCAGGTCGTGCTGCACCATTCCCGCGCCTGGAGCGATTCGGGCAGCCGCGGCTACGAGCTCGTGCTGGAGAACGGCAAACCCTTCTTCGGCCTCATCCACTTCTGGCCCGGCAACGCCATCGCCATCCGCGCAAAGCAGCCCCTGCCCACGAACGAGTGGTCGCACCTCACGCTGACCTACGACGGCTCCAGCCGCGCGGCCGGGATGCGTCTCTACCTGAACGGCCGCCCGCTCGATGCCGATCTCGTCCGCGACAACCTCTTCAAGGACATCCAGCACCGCTCGGAATGGGGCGACGGCGAAGTCGGCAACGTCCACCTGACGCTCGGAGGGCGTTTCCGCGACAATGGATTCAAAGGCGGCGCCATCGATGAACTCCAGGTCTTCGCCGCTGAATTGACCGACGTCGAAGCCGCGGGCCTCGTCGGCCTTCCCGTATCGTCCCTTCCTCGGGAATCCGGTATCCGGCATCTGGCATCTCGTTTTGACACCAACGTCCTCGCCGCCAGCGCGCGCCTCAAGGATCTGCGCGAACAGGAGAACAGACTCGTCACCGGCGTAAGGGAAATCATGACCATGATGGACCTTGCGAAACCGCGCGAAACCCATGTGCTCAAACGCGGCGCCTACGATGCACCGGGCGAGATCGTCACGGCCCACACCCCCGAACGCATCGCGACGTTCCCATCGCGGCTTCCCCGGAATCGCCTCGGCCTCTCGAAGTGGATGACCGATCCGAAGAATCCCCTGACGGCGCGCGTGGCCGTGAACCGCGTCTGGAAACTCCACTTCGGCCGCGGGCTCGTGAACACGTTGAACGACTTCGGTTCGCAGGGTGAACTTCCCACCCACCCGGAACTGCTCGATTGGCTGTCGATGCGCTTCGTCGATTCCGGCTGGGACCGGAAGGCTCTGCACAAACTCATCGTCACCTCGGCCACCTATCGCCAAGGCAGCGAAGCACCGAAGGAACAGATCGCCGCCGATCCGGACAACCGGCTCCTCGCGCGCGGCCCGAAGCACCGTCTCGCCGCCGAGCAGATCCGCGACGCCGCCCTTGCCATCAGCGGCACGCTCAACGGCAAGATCGGCGGTCCGAGCGTGAAGCCGTATCAGCCCGCCGGGGTCTGGGAAGAAGCCGGCACCGGCAAGTCCTACGCGCAGGACAAGGGCGACAAACTCTACCGCCGGAGCCTCTACACCTTCTGGCGCCGCACCGCGCCGCCGCCGTCGATGCTGAGTTTCGACGCGACTACCCGCGAAGTCTGCACGGCCAAACGCGAAGTCACCGCCACGCCGCTCCAGGCGCTCGTGCTGTTGAACGATCCGCAATACATCGAAGCCGCCCGGCTTCTTGCGGAGAAACTCCTCCGTGCCGCGCCGAACAACATCGACGCCCGCATCAACGAGGGCTTCCGCTCCGTCACCGGACGTGCCCCGAACGAACGTGAACTTCCCATCCTCCGCCGTCTCTACGACGAGCAACGCAACTACTTCACCGCCGACGAAGCCGCCGTCACCAAGCTGCTCAAGACCGGCGAACGTCCCAGCGACGCCACCCTGCCCCAGGCCGACCTCGCAGCGACCGCCATGCTCGTCAGCACCCTGATGAACCACGACGAATTCGTGATGAAGCGATGAACAACCCACTCTGCACCGGCCACGTTCCCGCCACGGACCTTTCGCGGCGGCAGTTCCTCAACCGCTTCGGGCTCGGGCTCGGCGGCATGGCGCTCGCCACGTTGCTGAATCCGTCTTCCGCTTCCGCGGCGACCGACCTCGGCGTGCTGGGCGGCAAGCTGCATTTCCCGGCCAAGGCCAAACGTGTCATCTACCTGTTCATGGCCGGAGGGCCGTCGCAGTTGGAGACGTTCGACTACAAGCCGCTCCTCAACCAACGCCACGGAGAGCAGTTGCCCGACTCCATCCGCCAAGGCCAGCGCCTCACGGGCATGTCCGGCAACCAGGCGTCGCTGCCGCTCGCGGGTTCCGTCTACAAGTTCGCGCAGCACGGCAAAGCCGGCGCGTGGATCAGCGAACTTCTCCCGCACACCGCCAAGGTCGCCGACGACATCTGCGTGGTCCGCTCGATGTTCACCGAAGCGATCAACCACGATCCCGCCATCACCTTTCTCCAGACCGGCTCGCAGTTGAGCGGGCGTCCAAGCATCGGTTCGTGGGTCCACTACGGCCTCGGCAGCGACAACGAAAACCTGCCCGCCTTCGTCGTGCTCGTGACCCGCGGCAAGGTTGACCAACCGCTCTACGCCCGCCTTTGGGGAAGTGGCTTCCTGCCGTCGAAACACCAGGGTGTGCAGTTCCGCTCGGGCAAGGAACCGGTCCTTTACTTGAACAATCCAGACGGCGTTTCCCCCGAGAACCGTCGCATGATGCTCGACCGCTTGAAAGAGCTCCACGAGATCGCGGCGGAACGTTCCGGCGACGGCGAAATCGACACGCGCATCGCCCAATACGAAATGGCCTACCGCATGCAGACCAGCGTGCCGGACGTGATGGATCTCTCGAAGGAATCCGAAAGCACCTACGCGCTCTACGGTCCCGACGCGAAGAAGCCCGGAACCTTCGCCGCGAACTGCCTGCTCGCCCGGCGTCTGGCGGAACGCAACGTGAAGTTCATCCAGCTCTATCATCAGGGCTGGGATCAGCACGGCGGATTGCCGGGAGGGATCAAACGCCAGTGTGCCGAGACCGACCAGCCGGCAGCGGCGCTCATCGCCGACCTGAAACAGCGCGGCATGCTCGACGACACGTTGGTGGTCTGGGGCGGCGAATTCGGCCGGACGAACTACTCGCAGGGCAAACTCACGGCCAACGACTACGGCCGCGACCATCACCCGCGCTGCTTCAGCATCTGGATGGCCGGCGGTGGAGTGAAGCCGGGCTCGGTCCACGGCGAGACGGACGACTTCGGCTACAACGTCGCGACGGACGGCGTCCACGTGCACGACTTCCACGCCACGATGCAGCACCTGATGGGCATCGACCACGAACGCCTCACCTACCGCTTCCAAGGCCGCCGCTTCCGCCTGACGGACGTGCACGGCAAAGTCGTGAAGGCCGTGCTGGGTTGATCCGCGAAGGGCGCGAAGGAACAAAAAGACCTGGCGGCGGCACGGCGAAGCCTTGAGCGCCCCTGTGTTATCTCCTGACTACCTGATTACGGCGGCAGTTCCGACGGTCTATCCAGCCGGCCAGCATGGCCGCTTCCACCGGAAAATCCTCCGTGCCCCCCAAGGCCGCCCGGCAAGAGCCTTCTCCCTGCCTCACGAAAGCTTCGTTCCCGGTTGGAAGAACACACCCCAATCGCGCCTCATTCCCGGCCAGGTGGCCCGGCGAACGACCCCGATCCTCAAGCACCGCCTGTTTCGACCGATGTCTGAACGAACTCCGTGTCAAATCTCCGGACAGATTCGACTCCGCAAACCATGCAAACCGCCAATCCGCCTCCGAACGAAGCGCAGCGCCTCCAAGCCCTGCGCAGGTATAGCGTGCTCGATTCGCTGCCCGAGCAGGACTACGACGACATCACCCGGCTGGCCGCGTCGATCTGCGGGGTTCCCATCGCCCTCATCAGTCTCGTCGATGCGGACAGGCAGTGGTTCAAGTCGCGGGTGGGACTCGATGCCGTGGAAACCCCTCGCGACCTCGCCTTCTGCGCGCACGCCATTCTCCAGCCGGAGGTCCTCGTCGTCCCGAACGCGACCGAGGATGAACGTTTTGCCGACAACCCTCTTGTCACCTCTGGCCCGTCGATCCGCTTCTACGCCGGGGCTCCGTTGATGACTCCGGACCGGCTTCCTTTGGGAACGCTCTGCGTCATCGACACGGTCCCGCGCAACCTGACGCCCGAGCAGGTCCAGTCCCTCCAGGCCCTTAGCCGCCAGGTCGTCTCCCAACTGGAACTCCGCCGCCGATCGGCCGAGGCCGCCCGGGCGAAATCGCTCCTCGACGAATCGCAGTCGCTCGCGCATGTGGGAGGCTGGGAAATCGATCTCCTGGCGGACACGGTCTACTGGACGGATGAAACCCATCACATCCACGAAACCGATCCGGCCACATTCCTGCCATCGTTGGAGGACGCCATCAAGTTCTACGCCCCGGAGTCCGTCCCGATCATCCGCAACGCGGTGGAAGCCGCGATCAACGAAGGCAAGGACTTCCTTCTCGATCTCCAGCTGATCACGGCCAAAGGCCGGCCCATCTGGGTCCAGACCTCCTCCAAGACGATCCGTGAAAACGGCCGCGTCGTGAAGATCATCGGGGCCTGCCAGGACATATCCGAGCGGAAGCTCGTCGAAGCCACCATCCGGGACAGCGAACAACGCTGGAAATTCGCCATCGAAGGATCCGGCGATGGAGTGTGGGACTGGGACATCGCGGCCAGCACCGTCACGTTCTCCACGCGTTGGAAGGCCATGCTGGGCTTCACCGAAGACGAGATCGGAACGTCGCTCGATGAATGGACCAAGAGAGCCCATCCGGCCGACATGCCCAGAGTGATGGCGGACGTCGACGCCCACTTCGAGGGCCGCACCGAAACCTATTTCAACGAACATCGTGTGCTCTGCAAAGACGGCTCCTGGAAGTGGATTCTGGACCGGGGCCTCGTCGTAGCCCGCGACGCCGCCGGCAAACCGGTCCGGATGATCGGCACCCACAAGGACATCTCCGCCCGTAAACTGGCCGAAGCCGAGGCCGCCCGGGCGAAATCGCTGCTGGACGAATCGCAGTCGCTCGCGCACGTGGGAGGCTGGGAAATCGATCTCCTAGCGAACACGGTCTACTGGACGGATGAAACCCACCACATCCACGAAACCGATCCGGCCACATTCCAGCCATCGCTGGAGGACGGCATCAAGTTCTACGCCCCGGAGTCCGTCCCGATCATCCGCAACGCGGTGGAAGCCGCGATCAACGAAGGCAAGGAGTTCCTCCTCGATCTCCAGCTGATCACGGCCAAAGGCAGGCCCATCTGGGTCCAGACCGCCTCCAAGACGATCCGTGAAAACGGCCGCGTCGTGAAGATCATCGGGGCCTGCCAGGACATATCCGAGCGCCGCAAATCCGAGGACGAGCTCCGCCAGACCAAGGATGCCGCCGAGGCCGCCAACCGGGCGAAGAGCGAGTTCCTCGCCGTCATGAGCCACGAGATCCGCACTCCGATGAACGGCGTCCTCGGATTCACGGGACTGCTGGTCGAAACCACCCTTACTCTCGAACAGCAGGAATACGTCCGGATCATCCAAACCTCCGGCGAAGCCCTGCTCGCGCTCATCAACAACATCCTCGACTTCTCCAAGATCGAGGCCGGCCGGATGGAGCTTGAACGGATGCCGGTCGACATCAGGACGACCTGCGACGAAGTCGTCGCCCTGCTCACGCCCAAGAGCGCGGAAAAAGGCCTCCGGCTAAGCCTGCGGTTTGGGCCGGGCCTTCCGGAGCGCATCAGCGGGGACCCTCTCAGGACCAGACAGATCCTCATCAACCTCGTCGGCAACGCCATCAAGTTCACCGATTTCGGCGACGTCCACATCGACGTCACCTCGGTTCCAGGGAACATCGTCCGCTTCGCCGTCGTCGACTCGGGCGAAGGCATCCCCGCCGAGAAGCAGGGACTGCTCTTCCGCAAGTTCTCCCAGGCCGACTCCTCCTCCACGCGCCGCTTCGGCGGGACCGGTCTTGGCCTCGCCATCTGCCGGAGTCTGGTCGAAATGCTCGGCGGCCAGATCGGCCTCACCAGCGAGCCGGGAACGGGATCCACGTTCTGGTTCACGCTGCCCGCCGCCGGGCTGGAGGACGGATCCGCCATTCCTCCGGAGTCCACTGCGGTCCCGCCTTCCGGTGCAGCCCCGGAATCTCAAGCCGCAAAGCCGGTTTCACCCCGGGTGCTGTTGGCCGAAGACAACGTAACGAACCAGACCCTGGCCACCCAGCTGCTCAGGAAGCTGGAGTGCGATGTCGACCTGGCGACCAACGGCGCCGAGGCCGTTTCCCTATTTCAGAACGGTCACTACGACCTCGTCCTCATGGATTGCCGGATGCCGGAGATGGATGGATTCGAGGCCACCCGCCTCATCCGCGAGACCGAGAACGGCCAGCGCCACGTGCCCATCATCGCCTTGACCGCCAACGCGGGGGAAGACGACCGCGCCAAATGCCTTGCCGCCCACATGGACGACTACATGGCCAAGCCGTTCCGGATCGAGCAGTTCCGGGAATCCATCCGCCGCTGGCTCCGGCCCGAGGACACAGCAGACGGAATCTGAAGCTGGGACGGGTCTTGGCCCCACGGCGGGTGGTCCATCGGATCGAGACTTTTCGAGGATCCAATTCCTGCTACCGTCCGCGAGTGCCACGCTTCGATCCGCCTCGATTCCTCCACTCGATGGCAGCGGCTCTCGTCATGGCCGCGTGCAGCGCCACAGCGCAGCAGAAGTCCGCGCCCGTCGCCGGAGGTATCGACGCCCTCGGTGACCTCGCGGAGGCATGGGCCAAGGAGAACATCGACGATTCGGTCCTCGCGACCTTCGGCCAACTGGACCGGGACCGGATCCGGGGGCTCTTCACGGAACTGGAGAAACGTCTTCACGGCGATTCCGTCTATGACCTCGGCGCATTGCGGGACAGCGCGCGTCCACTGCTTCCGCTGCTCCTGCAGTTCGAGGAGACGGCGCCCTATGCCGTCTGGCTGCAACACCGGCTGGAGTATCTCGACGCCGCCGACCAGCTCCGCCGCGATCTCACGCCGAAGCCCCCCGCCAAATCGAAACCCGGCCAGCCACCCGCCGTTCCTCCGCCGCCCAGCGTGAAGCAGCAACGCGCCGTCTGGGAGAAACGCGTCTCGCTCGTCCGTGAACCCGCCGAATCCCATCTACTCGCGGACAGGCTCAAACCCGTCTTCATCTCGGAAGGAACCCCCGGTGCCCTGGTGTGGATCGCCGAAGTGGAATCCGGCTTCGACGCGAAGGCCACCAGCCCGGCCGGCGCGGCCGGCCTGTTCCAACTCATGCCTCCCACCGCCAAGAGCCTGGGACTCTCGACGTGGCTGCCTGACGAAAGACGGAACCCCGAGAAGAGCGCCCGCGCCGCCGCCCGTTATCTGGGACAACTGCACCGTCGCTTCGGCGACTGGCGTCTCGCGCTGGCCGCCTACAACGCCGGGGAGGGTCGCGTGGGAGCACTGTTGAAGGGGGCCAAGACGAAGACCTTCGACGCCATCGCCGCCAGGCTTCCGGCCGAGACGCAGATGTATGTGCCGCGTTGCGAAGCCGTCATCCGCAGGCGCGAAGGCGTCTGGCTGAGCGAGCTCAAGGCGCCCCGCGCATGACCCGTCGCCGAAGCGTGACAATTCAGCGATTGAACAAACCCCGGCGAATCCTAGCCTGAAACCATGTCCTTGAACCGCCGTTCATTCTTCCGCCGCTCGGGCCTCATCGCCGCATCGGCGATTTCCGCTCCTGCGTTCGTGCGGGCGGCGGGCGATGTCACGGCCACCCCGGGCGAGAAGCCCCGGCACATCATCCAGCTCGTGGCGGACGGCATGAGCATGGCCACGCTCACCTGCGCCGACCACCTGTCGCAACACATGCGCAACAAGGGGCTCACGTGGATCGATCTCTACAACCGCCGCGAGGTCGTCAGCTCGTTGATGAACGTGCGGGCGCTCAACTCGCTGGTCACCGATTCCGCCGCATCCGCCTCGGCCTGGGGGTCCGGTTCCCGCGTCGTCAACGGGGCCGTCAACGTCCTGCCCGACGGACGGCAGTTGAAGACGCTCTACTCGCTTTTCGGCGAAGCCGGCTGGAAACGCGGCCTCGTCACCACGGTCGAGATCACCCACGCCACCCCGTCCGGTTTCGCGATCAATGTCACCAGCCGCGGCAGCTCCGACGACATCGCCAAACAGCTCTTCGAACGGAAGATCGACCTGATGCTCGGCGGTGGCCGCGACTTCTTCGACAAAGCCAAACGGAAGGACAAACGTGATCTGTCGGGCGAGTTCGCCAAGGCCGGTTACACCGTGATGAAAACGAAGGCCGACCTGGCCAAGGCACCGTTGGATTCCAATTGGCTCGGCACTTTTGCCGGAAGCCACCTGCCCTTCACGGTCGACCACCTGAACACGCCGAAGGCCATCGCCGAGATTCCCACGCTTGCAGAGATGACGGAAGCCGCGCTCAGGAAGCTGGAGCGTGAACCGCATTTCATCCTCCAGGTAGAAGGCGGCCGCGTGGACCAGGGCGCGCACTTGAACGACGCCGCGTCGGCCTTCCGCGACCAGATCGCGTTCGACGAGGCGCTCGACGTCTGCCTGGCCTTCCAGAAGCGGCACCCGGATACCCTGCTCGTCATCACGACCGACCACGGCACCGGCAATCCGGGCCTGAACGCGGCCGGCAAGGAATACAATCTCAGCGTCCCGCTCTTCCAAAACATTCCCAAGATCCGGAAGTCGCTCGGCGAGATGACACGCCAGATCAAGGGTCTCGCGAACTTCGACGGCGAAAGCTACAAGGGCGATTCTCCGAAGAAGGGGAAGATCGTCGAGCCGGGCGTCATCGCCGACATCATCCATGCGGCGAGCGGCTATAGGCCGTCGCTCAAACGCTGCACGAAGTATCACCAGTTCCTCAGCGGGAAGGGCGACGCGCTCTACGACCTCACGAACAACACGGACTACCAGCTCGGCCAGATGCTGGGGAACTACGTCGGCATCGGCTGGACGTCGACCAACCACACCTCCGACTACGTCCCGATCCTCGCGACCGGACCCGGCGCCGAAAAGTTCCGCGGCTTCGTGCAGAACACCGACGTCTTCCGGCACTACACCAGCCTTGCCGGAATCGATTTCCGCAACCCCGAGCTGCCGTTGATGGCGGAATCGGGCCCCGGCGCCGCCGAGGCCGAGGACTTCGAATTTATCGCCTGACCGGTGCTGCCCTGCCACCAGACCATGAAATGAACTTCCCGCGAGCAGCCGCGCGCCACTTCGTCCTCGCGGCGTTGCTTTGCCTCGGGACCCCCGCAGCCCGGGCCGAGTCCGCCCAGGAAGCGCACGCACGGCTCTACGCGGAGGCCCGCAAGGCCTGGTCGGCCGACCCGACCAACCCGACCAACGTCATCCAGTTTGGGAGGGCCGCCTTCGATCACGCCGAGTTCGCCAAAGGCAATTCGCAGAGGAGCACCATCGCCGAGGAGGCCATCGGCACGCTTAAAACCCTCCTCGGCCGCGAACCAAAGTCCGGGGCGGCCCACTACTGGTTGGCGATGAACCTGGGCCAACTCGCCCGCACCAAGACCTTGGGCGCGCTGAAGCTCGTGCGTGAAATGGAGACGGAGTTCCTCGCCGCCCGCGAGCTCGACAAGCTGCAGGACTTCGGCGGACCGGACCGCAACCTCGGCCAGCTCTACTTCCAGGCACCCGGCTGGCCGACGAGCATCGGCAACCATAAGAAAGCCCGTGTGCATGTCGACGAAGCCGCCAAACTCGCCTCTGACTTTCCCGGCAACCAGGTCGCCCTGCTCGAGATCGCGGCGGAGGCGCACGACTTCAAGACCGCCCAGGCCCAGATCAAGGCCCTGTCCGACGGCCGGGCCGGGGCACGCGACAAGTTCTCCGGCCCGGAATGGCAGGCCGACTGGGCGGACTGGGATTCGGTCAGGGATCGTTGCCGACGCAAGATCGACGAGTTCCAGAAGGCGCAAGCCATCCGGAGCAAACGTTGAGGGGCACGTTGACTCGCCCCCTCGAAAACCAATGATCCCCGCCATGAAGCTGTTCGTTCCAACCGCGCTCGCCGCCGCCGTGCTGATCGCGGGCTGCGCGAAGACCCGACCCATCGGCCCCAAAAAACCGGCGACGGATATCGAGGTGAAGGACGAACCGGTGATCCGCCCCGTGACAAAGCCGATCGGAAGGATCTCTTCGGTCAACCCGGTTTCCCGCTTCGTCGTGATCACCTATCCGTCCGCAACCCTGCCCAAGAACGAACAGCGGTTGGGAGTCTACCGCGAGGGCCGGAAGGTCGGAGAGGTCAAGGTCACCGGACCCGAGCGCGACACGATCACTGCGGCGGACTTGGTCTCGGGAGAAGCCGAATTGGGCGATGAAGTCCGTGAAAACTAGGAGTCGAGGAAAGGCTTACTTCGAAACTTCCGCCTGCTTCGGCTCAGCCGCCTTGCGGTAGGGGGAGTGCAGGTTGAAATAGATCCCGCACAGCGGCCGGCCGGCCTCGGACTGGCTTAGGATGATGGTGATCTGGGTATCGAGGGCGATGCCGTGGCGGAGGTTCGGCGCGCGGTTCTCAAAGGCGGCGATCGCCTTCTTCATCAGCCGCTCGACTACTTTCTCGCAGTCGACCGGTGCCTTCTCGAGACAGACGACATACTTGTCAAAGGCCTGGAGGGCTTCCCGCATCTCCGGTTCAAATTGGTCGACGTGCAGCGCCATGGTTGAAATCTATCCCGAAGTTCACGCGCGATCAACCACCCCTTCACAGTCCCGGATTGTCCATCCCCGGCCCGATCTTGGGGCGGTCTCCAAACAGCGCGGTGCCCAGGCGCACCAGCGTGGACCCTTCCTCGATCGCCACTTCGAAATCACCGCTCATGCCCATGCTGAGCACCGGCAACGGAACTCCGGCACGCTCCTGGCAACGGCCCCGGAGTTCCCGCAACGCCCGGAAGAACGGACGAGCCCGCTCGGGCATGGGCGAATACGGCGCGATGGTCATCAGCCCGTGAAGCTCCAGCCTCGGCAGTCGCAGGATCGATTCCATATCCGCCAACACGGCCTCGGGCTTGTAGCCGAACTTGCTGGCTTCACCGGCGACATTGACCTCGAGAAGGATTCGCAGCGTCTTCGACTGCTTCTCGGCGGCCTTGTTGAGTTCCTCGGCCAACCCAAGGCTGTCGACCCCCTGGACCATGTCGAACAGCGCCACGGTGTCCCGGCATTTGTTC
>CANJSG010000059.1 GCA_947476875.1 Verrucomicrobiota bacterium
CAAGGGGACCAAGGGCGTCACCATCGAGAACATCAAACCGCAATACGACCGCTACCACCTCCCCGGCAACAAGAGCATCTACCTCCTCGCCGAAGGCCGCCTCGTGAACCTCGGCTGCGCCACCGGCCATCCGTCGTTCGTCATGTCCAACTCGTTCACCAACCAGACGCTCGCGCAGATCGACCTCTGGACGAACAAGGACAAATACGAGAAGACCGTCTATCGCCTGCCCAAGAAGCTGGACGAAGAAGTCGCGCGCCTGCACCTCGAGAAGATCGGCGTCGTGCTGACCAAGCTCACCAAGTCGCAGGCCGAATACCTCGGCGTCGCCTCCGACGGCCCCTACAAACCCGAGCACTACCGCTACTGATTCCGGTAGGGCCGAGCTGCTGCTCAGCCGAAACTCTCAAGGCGGACGATCTCAAGGTCGTCCGCCTTTTTCATGCCCCTTTTCAAACCACCCTCGCGCTGGCAATCTCGTGCCTATGAGCACCGTGAAGGAAATCGAGGAGGCGATCCCCAAGCTTTCCCTTGTCGAAGTGGAGGCGCTCCGGGCCTGGCTCGACGACTATCTCGAAGACCAGCTTGAATTGACCGATGACGTGAAGGCGAAACTCGATCAATCCCGCCGCGAGATTGCCGCCGGAAGTTTCACCACGCGCCAACCGGGCTGATCCGTGCCAGCCGCCCTTCAAGTCTGGTCGGCAACTTTCTCCCGTGCGTTCGATGCCCTGCCATCTTCAGTCCGCACCTCCGTGCAGGCCAAGGTGGACGAGATGGGAATCCGGCTGGATGCGTTTCCCCACCAGCGCCTGACCGGCCGCCCGGAATGCAAGCTTCGCGTGGGCGATCACCGTGTGCTCTATGAATACGATTTCGCCCAGGGCCGGATCTATCTGCACTTTGTCGGCAACCGCCGGGAGATCTACAAGCGGAGCTGAAACCGCGCGCGCGGACCGATCAAAGCATCGGTAGAGCCGCGCTGCCGCGCAGCCGAAACTCTCAAGGCGGACGATCGAAAGATCGTCCGCTTTTTTCATTTCACCGACGGGGATCCCGCATCTCCAGCACATACCAATCCTCCAGCCGTTGCCGGGCCCACGGCGTCTTGCGGAGGAAGGTCAGGCTGGATTTCACCGTCGGGTTGAACATGAAGCACCGGACCGGAATCCGGTCGGCCAATCCCTTCCAGCCGTGGCGTTGCACCAGCATGTTCACGACCGTCTCGAGAGTCACTCCGTGCAGTGGATCGTTTGGTTTTGGGGGAGGCGCCGACATTGCTGGCAACCTTAACG
Source organism: Verrucomicrobiota bacterium (assembly GCA_947476875.1). GTDB lineage: Bacteria > Verrucomicrobiota > Verrucomicrobiia > Limisphaerales > CANJSG01 > CANJSG01. The sequence goes on from CANJSG010000059.1 coordinate 1,296, forward strand.
GGCGAGACCCGGGCTAGTCAAAGACACCGCTCACCCATCAGCGGTTCGATGTTGGTTGTTCCAGTTCTTTTGGCCGATAACTTCCCCACGTCATGCTGAAAACGATCTCCACCTGGCTGTCCTTCGTGAAGTTCAGCCACACCATCTTCGCGCTGCCCTTTGCCTTGGCCGCGATGGTCGTGGCCTCGCGTAAGATGGACCCGCCCGGCTGGCCCGGTTGGAGGACGTTCCTGTTGATCATCGCCGCGATGGTTTGCGCCCGGACCTGCGCCATGGCCTTCAACCGCATCGTCGACCGGAAGTTCGACGCCAAGAATCCCCGCACCAACGCCCGCCACCTGCCCGCCGGGCAGATCTCCCTGCCCAGCGCGGTCACGCTCTGCGTCCTGTCCGGGGTCGGCTTGATCGCGGCGGCCGGCGGCTTGAACCGCACGTGCCTGATGCTTTCGCCCATCGCCCTGTTCCTCGTCTGCTTCTATTCGCTGACCAAACGCTTCACCGACTTCACCCACATCTGGCTCGGCATCGCGCTCGCACTGGCACCGATGGGCGCCTGGCTCGCCGTGCATGGCGGCCTCGACTTCAACCTGACTCTCGACCCCGACAACTTTCTCCCGCCCGTGCTTCTGTCGCTCGCCGTGGTCTTTTGGCTGATCGGTTTTGACATCATCTACGCCATGCAGGACTACGAATTCGACAAGCAGGCCAAGCTCGGCTCGCTCGTCGTGCGCTGGGGTCCGCGCAACGCGCTCATGGCCGCGTTCCTCTGCCACATGATCATGTGGGGAATCCTCGCGGCGTTCGGGGTCATCAACCGCTTCCGCATCGCCTACTTCATCGCCATGGGAATCATCCTCATCTGCCTCGTGATGGAGCACTGGCTGGCGCGCCGGCGCAGCCTTGGCTGGATCAACGTCGCCTTCTTCCGCCTCAACGGCCTCATCAGCCTCGTCTACCTAGTCGGCACGACAGCCGAGGTGGTTTTCCCTTTCTTCCGCATGCAGGTGGCGCGGTGAAAGTCGGCTCGGACAACTCCGGCCGCCTTACCCTGACCAGTCCCAGGCACAAACCACCGGAAGATTCCCCGTAACGTTTCTCCGGACTTGCTTAAGAAGAAGGTGTGAGCAACCAAGCCTCCACCGTGCCGACGAACCCGACCTGCCCTGACTGTGGCACTCCACTGGCCTCCGGAGCCCTGGCTGGAATTTGCCCAGCCTGCCTGCTGAAGTCCGGCGCTTCCGCCGATTCGGTCACCCAGGCCGGCCGCATCCCGTTCATCCCGCCAACAGTCGAGGAACTCGCCGCCCTGTTTCCCGCGCTGGAGATCCTCGAATTCATCGGCAAAGGCGGCATGGGCGCCGTCTACAAGGCCCGCCAACGCCAACTCGACCGCATCGTCGCGCTCAAGGTCCTGCCGCCGGCTCTCGGCGACGACGCCACGTTCGCCGAACGGTTCGCCCGCGAAGCCCGCGCCCTCGCCAAGCTGAACCACCCGGGAATCGTCACGCTCTACGAGTTCGGCCACGTCACCCAGCCGACCGGTCCGCTCTTCTACATCCTCATGGAGTTCGTCGACGGCGTGAACCTCCGCCAGCTCCTCTCCGGCGGACGCATCTCGCCCCGCGAGGCGCTGGCCATCGTCCCGCAGATCTGCGACGCGCTCCAATTCGCCCACGACCGGGGCATCGTCCACCGCGACATCAAGCCGGAGAACCTGCTCATCGACCGGCGCGGCGCGGTCAAGGTCGCCGATTTCGGATTGGCCAAGTTGGTGGGGAACGACGGTAGGGCGGGCAGTCCTCTGCCCGCCGCGGATTCGCCGGTGGAAAGCGGCGCTCAAGAGACTTCCCGCCCAACCAACGACCTCACCGACGCGGGCAAGGTCATGGGCACGCCCCGTTACATGGCTCCGGAACAATCCGAACGCCCCTCGGAAGTCGACCACCGCGCCGACATCTATGCCCTCGGCGTCGTCTTCTACCAGATGCTGACCGGCGAACTGCCCGCCAAGGAACTCCGACCGCCCTCGACCAAGGTCCAGATCGACGTCCGCCTCGACGAGATCGTCCTGCGAGCGCTGGAACGAAACCCATCCCAACGCTACGCCGCCGTCAGCGAGATGAAGACGGAGGTCGAGATGTTGGAGAAGGAGCCGCTAGAGGCCTCATCCAAGGATTCAGGTTCCACACGCACGATGGAAAACCCGGCGGCCGAAGCCAAACCAGACCAGACGAGATTCCACACCTCAACCGCAATCCGGGTCTTCGGGATCACAATGGGAGCAGCCATTTTTCTGTGGCTGTTTCTTCCCAAAAACGACGGCTCCCGCGGCCAGCAGACCAACGTCGCCGTTGCCGCCCCTCAGACCAGCTCCAAAAAGACTTTCACCGTGCCCGACTTTCAAATCCGCCGGGTGCTGACAGACTTGGACCTCGACTTGCCGGCAGATCTCCTTCCTGAACCACGGTATCAGCAGGTTCTCAAAGTTGAACGGACACCTTTGCTGGACGGCTCTGCGATCGCTGGAGCGTTCGTGGAAGAATCCAGGGGGAAAACAAACCCGCCAAACATTCGCGTGAAACTGACGGTAGACGGATCGCGGAAGTTCCAGGAGATCACCAGGACCAACTTGAATCGCCGGCTTGCCATCATGGTCAATGGCAAGATTCTTTCGGCCCCAAACATCACCGAAGAGATCAAAGGAGGGGGTTTTCAGATTCCGGGACCGCGCGTGGAGGAGGAAATGGATGCCTTGTTGAAGCACCTCAACTCCGGTTCGTCCGAGTTCTCCAATCTTCGCTTTGGAAAAACCAATTCGCTGACCATCACCAACTCTCCGCGAAACCAGCCGGTATTCCTCAGCCTCGAGTGGGGACTCTGGGTGACAAATCCTCCGGCCCCCACGCACACCCGGCGGTTTCAAGACTGGCGACGCTCAAACAACGTGGACTTGGCCGGTCGATACATTGAACCCGGTTCATCAGGCGCCAATATTCCCATGGTCCTCACCTTCAGTCTGACATTGGCGGACATCGGCAAAGACTCATGGGATCGCATCACGCCCGAAATGGCCCGCTTACATTGGAATCTACCGGACGAGCTGGCCGAGTCGATGAACGCTATCATGGCCACGGGAAGTGCAGGCACCTACTTGTTCCGAACTGAGCGGGATGTGTTTGGGGTTATCGAAGTCCTAGGAGCCACGCCCGACGATTCCGGCGTCCGCATCCGCTACAAGCTCGTCGAGCATGGATCACAGCCCTGAAACCCATCCTGCGGATTCGACGCCCGCACGGGCCGACACCTTCGCCACGACGCGGTGGACGGTGGTCTTGGCCGCAGGACGGCCGGGATCGCCCCAGGCGGCGATGGCGTTGGAGGAACTCTGCCGGACTTACTGGTTTCCGCTCTACGCCTACGTCCGGCGTCGCGGCCAGACGCGGGAGGATGCGGAGGACCTGACGCAGGCGTTCTTTGCCCGGCTGCTGGAGAAGGGCTTCCTCGAATCGGCCGGCGCGGAACGCGGACGCTTCCGCGCCTTCCTGCTGACGGCGTTGAAACGGTTCATGGCCAACGAATGGGACCGGTCCCGCACCTTGAAGCGCGGCGGGGGCGCCACGCCGTTGCCGCTCGACCCGCAGCAGGCCGACTCGCAGTTCCTCGCCGCCTCGAACGACCTGCCTCCCGACCGCGCCTTCGACCGCGAATGGGCCGTCGCCCTGCTGGAACGCGTCGTCATCCGCCTGCGCGACGAGTGCGTGGCGGAAGGCCGGGCCGGGCAGTTCGATCACCTGAAAATTTTTCTCACCTCCGGCAAAGGCGCGTCGTCCCATGCCGACGCTGCAGCGGCGTTGGGCACGGAGGAAGGCGCGGTGCGCGTCGCGGTTCATCGTCTCCGCAAGCGGTATCGCCAACTCCTCCGCGACGAGGTTGCCCAGACCTTGGCTCAAGGCGCCTACGTGGACGCGGAGATGGCGGCGTTGTTCGGGGCGTTCTCCAAGTAGGAGCGGCGAGCCGTGGGCCGGGCGTCCCCGCCCGGCCAGAAGGTGCTGCGATTCCTTAGTCAAAATGGAACACCCACTGGCCGGGCAGGATGCCCGGCCTACGGGAAAGGCGAAGGTTCGGACAACCGGGGACGCTTGCCGAACGGCCGGCCGGAGCCCGGCGCTAAGTCGCCCGCACGATCGGCTGCTTGTGCCCGTCCTGCGCGTTGACCATGACGGCGAAGGTCTTGAAGACGGCCGCATTGGTCCGGGCGTTCTCGGCCCACACTTTCACCTGGCAAGACGTGGTGCCGACGGTCTCGACCTCGCTGTAGACCTTGATGATGTCGCCGAGGCGGACGGGCGTGGTGAAGTCGAACTGGCCGAAGAGTTTTGTGACGAAGCTGTTTCCGGGAAACGCCAGCGTGGCCGCGCCGAAGGCCATCTCGTCGGCCCATTGCATCATGTAGCCGCCGAAGAGCGTGCCGGCGTGGTTGAGGAACTCGGGCCGGATCAGGATGGTCTTCTCATGCCTCGTCGTGGATTGGGCGCTCATACGATGCGCTCCATGTAGACGACATCCAGCCAGCGGTCGAACTTGTATCCGACCTGCCGGAAGAGCCCGACCTTCTCGAAGCCGAACTTGGCATGCAGCCGGACGCTGGCCTCGTTCTGCGCGTCGATGGCGGCGATGATGGCGTGGAGGCCGAGCTCCTTGGCCGAGGTGATCAATGGCGCCAGCAACAGACCGCCCACGCCTTGGCCGCGCGCGGCTTCGGCGACGTAGACGGAGTTCTCCGTGGTGAAGCGGTAGCCCATGCGATCGTGGTAGCGATTGAGCGCGCTCCAGCCGACGACGGTTCCCGCTGCGTCTTCAGCGACGAAGACCGGATGCCCGGTGCGTTGGTGGTCCTCGAACCACGCGGTGCGGTGTTCGAGCGTGCGCGGCTCATAGTCGTAGGACGCCGTGGTGTGGAGGACGGCGTGGTTGTAGATCTCCAGGACTGCCGGGAGATCGTCGCAGGTGGCGGGGCGCACTTCGCAATTCATCGCGCGGGCATTCAGCGTCGCCGGAACGGCAGCGTCCAGCCCGGCCAGCATCCTTCTCGATCTCGATCTCCTTCTCGTTCTCCTCCTCGTCGAACCGGACAGATGCAGAGACGAAGAAGATGAGCAGGAGAAGGAGAACGACCGAAAAGTCACCGCCGCTTCATCGACGGCACGAGGAAGAGCGATCCGCCGACGATGAGGATGGCCGAAGCGATTCCGATCTGTGGCAGCGTCATGTGTCCCACCGCCGCGAACCCCACGGCCGGTGCGATCACGCCACGGACTCCGGTCATGCAGGTGTGGACGCTCATGTAGTCCGCCACGCGGTCCGCCGGAGCGAGCTTGGTGACCCACAGGCTCCACGCCACGTCGCCACCCGCCTCGGAAATCCCGTAGACGATCGCGCCAAGGACAAGTCCGGTCATCGAATCGCTGACAAAGAACGCGAGGATGCCGATGGCGAATCCGGCGTTCAGCACGGCGCGCAGGGCGAAGAAGTTCATCCGGTCGAAGAGCCGGCCCCAGATCGGATTCATGACCAGCCGGGCGAGGTTCGGGACGACGCCGGTGATCCACGCGATCTCCACCGCCGACGGCACGAAGGACAGGTGATACTTGTCCGGATGCGCGAGGTATTCGATGCGGAGCGGAAGCATCATCAAGTTGGCGAAGCCCATCAGCATCCAGGAGATGAGCGTATTGCGGAAACGATCGTCCTCACGGATCAGCCGCATCGGCTTCAAAGGATGCTCGGCGTGGTCGCCCTGCAACGGCGACGACGGGCAGCGATACAGGCACCAGGCCGCCGTGCCCTGAGCGGCTGCAAACACAAGCATGAGGATGCGGTAGCGATCGCTGCCGCCTTCGAGGATGCGCCCACCGAGATCGCTGAAGAGGATCGCCCCGCCGATCCGCACCATCACGGTCCGCGAGAACAGGCGGCCGCGTTCCACGGCGGGGTAGTTCTCCTGATACATCTGCGTCAGCAGCGGAATGGCGAGATAGCCGGCCATCATGCCGATCACGGATCCGGGCACGAAGAGCCACGGCCACGGCAGCAGCGTGGGCACCAAAAACCCGACGCAGCCCATGGCAAACAGCACCGACGCAGCCCGCGCCGTCCGCCAACGCTGACGGTGCACCACCCACACCACGAGCGGCGTCAGGAGCAACCCGAGGCTTCCACCCGCGGCGATGAGCGACTTGGCCACCGCACCGGCCTGGAAGTGCTGCACTGCGATGACGAGGAGAAAGGTCCGGCCCGCGGACTCGACGATTCCCGTGCTCAGGGAGCGCAGGAGTTCGTGGCGAAAGGTTGTCCGGGTCGTCGCGCTGGGCGGCACGACCCGACGTTGAAGGGCGCCAGCCAAGGCGGGAAGGACTGAATGATGGCGCGTGGTTGCCGAACGGCAGTTACCCGGAACATCCTCCGGCGATGGGCCGTCTCCAGATCACCGTCGTCAGCGACATCCACTACGCCAGCGCGGCGGAGCAGGAGCGGCGCAACCACGAGACGCGCTGGATCAAATCCCGACTCGGCAAGGCCGCCCTCGCCGCCTACCGCGACCACGTCTGGCTGCGGGAACCGCTGCTCAAGAACTACCTGCTCGACCGCTTCCTCGAACGCGCCGGTTCGCCCGAACTGGTCGTGGCCAACGGCGACTTCTCCTGCGACACCGCCTTCATCGGCCACACCGATCCGGCCTCGCGGCAAAGCGCGGAGGAATGCCTCGGCAAACTACGACGCGCCTTCCCGGATCGCCTGCTGACCACGATGGGCGACCACGAACTCGGCAAGGTGAGCGTGGCCGGAAAGCAGGGCGGGCTGCGCTTCGACAGCTTCCGAGTCTCTGAGCGCGAGCTGGGTATTCCCGGTTTCTGGGAACGGGACTTCGGAGCCTACAAATTCATCGGCATCGCCTCCTCGGTCATCGCCTTTCCCGTGCTGGAGGCGGAAGCGTTGGCAGAAGAACGCCCGCTCTGGCTGGCGCAGCGTGAGCGGCTGCTGGAAGCGTTTCGTGAATCGCTCCTCGGGTTGAAGCCGGGCCAGCGGGTTCTGCTCTTCTGCCATGATCCCACCGCCCTGCCCTTCCTCGCGGAGGATCCGGTGATCGGTCGATTCACTGGCCGCATTGAAGCGACGATCATCGGGCACCTGCATTCGCCGCTCGTCTTCTGGAAAGCACGGATGCTCGCGGGCCTGCCGCCAATTCCGTGGTTCGGCGCGACCGTCCTGCGAATCACCAAAGCGCTGCGCCGCGCCAAACTTTGGAAGCCGCTGAAGCCACGGCTGTGTCCTGCGCTCGCCGGAGTGGAACTTCTCAAAGACGGCGGCTGGTTGACGGTGGATCTGGATCTCGCGGGCAGCGAAGCCTTGAAGATCACGCGGCATCGCTTACCGAGGTGAGCAAAGCGCCAGCTTACGCACCGAACGCCTCGCGCAGGAGCTTCACGCTCTTGGGCACGGCGATGTCGGGGTCTTCCTTGCCTTCCATTTCCAGCGACACGTAGCCGCTGTAGCCGGCGTTGGTGAGGATCTTGGCGATGCGCTTGTAGTCGAGGTTGAGCGTATACCACTCGCCGCCACCGTAGTAGGTCTTCGCCTGAACGAACACCGTCTTGGGCGCGATCTGCTTCAAACGGTCGTAGGGGTTTTCGAGGAAGTTGCCCGTGTCCATGAGGATGCCCATCCACGGCGTGGGCAGCGCGTTGATGATGCGCAGCAGTCCTTCCGGCGTGCGGGTGAGGCCCCAGTGGTTTTCGAGCGCGAGCATGACGCCATATTGCTCGGCTTTGGGAATCACTTCGGCGATCGCGTCGATGCACCATTTGAAACCGTCGTCTTCCTTGAAGCCGGGCAACACCGGTTCGTCTCCGCGCGCCTTCATCAGGTCGTCGAAGGACGCGATGGAGTTCCAGCGGCCGGAGTTCAGGCGGATGCTCGGTGCACCGAGTTCGTGCGCGATCTGGAGGCACTTCACCGTGTGGTCGATGGCCGCGCGGCGGACGGCGGGATCGGGATCGACGAAGTCCTGGTGGGTGGAAAGCGAGATAAGCGAAAGCCCGTTGCGGAACGCGTGGCGCTTGAGCTTCTGGCAATAGGCGCGGCCGGCGGCGTCGAGCGGCGCCTTCTCCTCGAAGTCCATCTGCCGATGGAGCACATCCACGCCTTCGACGCCGAGCGCTGCGGCTTTGTCGATGACCGTCTCGATCGGCACCTTGGCCGTGCGGAAGTGCCAGTAGGAATACGTGGCGATGCCGAGCTTGATGCGCGGCTTCGGTTTCGCGGCGCCGGAAGCGGACGAAGCGCCCGCGCTGACAAGCGCGCCCGCTGCGGGCAGCGCAGCGGCGGAGGCGAGGAAGGAGCGGCGGGAGAGGTTCATGGTGCGAGGGGTGTTGGAAGAATTAGGCGCCGGCGGCAGCGGCGTTTCAATAGCGCGGTTACTCCTGTGGATAAACGAGGATGCGGTCATGGACGAAGACGATGAGGTCGGGTTTGCCGTCGCCGGTCACGTCGCCGACGAGCGCCTCGCGCGGTTCCATGCCGCCACCGCGTCGAGACGGAGACCGGGCGGTTCGTCTGGCCCGTCTGGTTCCACAGGATCTGGATGCGGGACTTGGCGTTGTTAACGACGACGAGGTCCAACTTTCCGTCGCCGTTCAGGTCGGCCTCGAGGAGCAGCGACGCCTGAAAGTCGACCGGATAGATCTCGGGTCCGCGAAAGCCTAAACCTGGTTCCGCATCCTTCTTTTCCGCTGCGGACACGACGGTCAAAGCGCAGCCCACGAGGGCCGCGAAACGCGGCAAAAGACTCAGGAGAATCGAACGCACGCGCCGAAAGCGCCACGCGACCCGCATCGCGCCAGTTCATTCACCGAGGAGATGCACCACCACCCGCCTGCTGTGCGGATCGCGCCGGTGTTCCCAGACGTAGATGCCCTGCCACGTGCCCAAGGCCATCCGGCCGGAGGCGATCGGGATGGACAGGTTGACCGTCGTCAACGCGGTGCGGATATGCGCGGGCATGTCGTCCGGACCTTCCGCAGAATGGATGAACATCCGGTCTCCGTCCGGCACAAGGCGGGCGAAGAAGCGGTCGAAGTCGACCCGGACATCCGGGTCGGCATTCTCCTGGATCAGGAGCGAAGCCGACGTGTGCTGGAGATGCAGCGTGACCAACCCCCTCTTGAAGCCGGCCTCACGGACCAAGCCCGCCACATCCGCGGTGATCTCCGTGAAACCTCGCCCGGGTGTCCGCACGGCGATTTCGTGGATGAACTGACGCAGGCCGGCCATGCGCTCGTTACTTGGCCGCGTCCAAGGCCTTCTCGAACTCGGGATTCTTGGGATGGCCGAGGCCGGTGGCCTTGCCGTAGTGGAAGCGCGCGAGCTCGACGAAGGGCGGCTTCTGCGTCGCGTAGATGACGGCGAGGTTGTAGTGGGCGGCGGGATTGTCCGCCTGGAGCTGGACCGATTTACGGAGCGCGGCTTCCGCGGCGGTGCGCTGGCCTTTTTGGCTCAGGGTGATCCCGAGATAATTCTGGGCGTCGGCATTGTTAGGAGCCAACTGGGCGGAGCGGCTGAGGGCGGTGAGCGCGTCGTCCCAACTTTCCTGGCGGAAACGCAGGATGCCGAGAAGCGTGAGCGCGGCCGGATCATCGGCGTCAATCTTGAGCGCCTTCGCGACGTTCTTCTCGCAGTCCGCCAGTTTGCCGAGTTCGAACTGGGCGGCGCCGAGGTTCGAGAGCAGATAGATGTTGTTGTCGTCCTGGCGCAGGGCCTGGGCGAACTTCTGCTCCGCCTCCTCGAAACGCCGGGCGGCGAAGGCGCGTTCCGCCTCGGACACGAGGGGACCGGCTCCGGGCGGGATGATCCGCACCGACTTTTTGTCCGTCGCCGAGGAGTTGGTCACGGAGCCGACGATGATGGCCTTGTTGGGCGACTTGAACAGGGCCTGCTCTTCCTTGGTGTAGGGAACGGCCTTCGCCTCGATCGCATCGAGTTTGGCCTGGAGTTCCACCGCCCGCTGATCGGCCGCGGAACCTTTGCGTTTGGTGGTGGCGTCGCGGAGTTTGCTTTCGGTCGAAGCCAGCTTCTTCTGCGAGTCCGCCAGGTCCTCCGAGAGCTGCTTGATGCGTTTGACCGAATCCTTCGTGGCGCGTTCTTCGGCCGACTTCAACTCCTTCGACAAGCTAGTGGCCTTCGCCTGCTGCGCTTCCTGGGCCTGGGAGTTGCGCTTGAGTTGGGCTTTCAAAGCGATGATCTCCGACTCAATCGGGGGGTTCCGCTCGGGAGCCTTGGGTTTCTGGGCGAGTTCGGTCTTAAGGCGGGAAACTTCCTTCTCCAGATCGGCCTTCTCGGCGGCAAGCGCCTTGGCTTTGGATTCGGCGGACGTAAGCGGAGCGAGACGGGACTGGGCTTCGTCCAAACGGATCTTGAGGTCATCCGCCTGTTTTTGGAGAGCAACGACGCGGGCTTCGGAAGCCTTGACCGCCTCGACCGACCTGGCGGCATCGGCCTTCGCACCGTCCTGCAAGCGGGCAACCTGGCGACCGAGATCCTTCACCGAGTCTTCGAGCTGCGCCTTTGCCTTGGCCGTCTCGCGGACCTTCTTCCCATCAACGGCCAGCGCTTCGAGGTCCTTGGCCTTCGCGGTCGCGGCGTTGGCGGTTTCCTTTTCCTTGGCGTGGGAAACTTTTAGGACTTCCTGCTCCTTGGAGAGCTTGGTGATGTCGGCTTCCAACCGGGCGCGCTCGGCGATCGAGAGCGTTCCGGACTGCATGGACAAGGCCTCCTTCAGCTTGGCTTCGAGCGCGGCGTTCTGTGCCTGGAGATACTGGATCTGCTGGCCGAGGGCCGCCGGGGACGACGCGTCGGGCACGACCGGCTTCATCGGAGCTGGATCGGCGGACGCGGCCGGGAGCTTCGGCCTCAGCGTCTTCAGCGCCTCGTCGACCAGTCTGAGCCGCAGCTCGACGACGGGCGCGTTCCAGTTCGGGTCGCTCTTCTGGAGTTCTTTCAGAGAGGTCTGCGCCCGGGAAAATTTTTCATACGCGGATCGGAGTTGGTTCGCCTGGTTTGCCTTCGAAGCCTCCTCGATCAACGCAAAGGCGCGCACGTAGGCATCGTCGGGACCGCCTTGGGCACGGGCGGCGAGGGTTGAGGCGACCAGCAGGGCGCAGAGCGTGCGTTTCATAGGCGGGAGCAAACTAAGACGCGGAAAATCCGGTTGGCAACCCCCCGCACCGCTCCGCCATCCAAACTTCACCGGTGGTTTATTGACGCTGGAAAAAGTGCCGTGCTACGTTCCGCCCCCGTAAGCACGGCCATGACTTCAATACTGAATCAGCACGTGTTGGTGCTGAACCGGCTCTGGCAGGCGGTCAATGTCTGCTCGGCAAAGCGTGCGCTCACGCTCCTTTTCGAAGGACGGGCGCAGGTGGTCTTCGACGTCGGCACGGGTCTTCGGACCTATGATTTCCCGCAGTGGCGCAACATCTCCGAGACCGGTCCCGACACCGAAAGCATCCACACCATCTCCTACCGCATCCGCATTCCCCGGGTGATCGTGCTGCTCGTATTCGACCGCATGCCGAAGAAGGAAGTGAAATTCACCCGCCACAACGTCTTCGAGCGCGACCACAACACCTGCCAGTATTGCGGGAAGAAATTCGAGCGGAAGGACCTCAACCTCGACCACGTCGTTCCCCGCGACCGGGGCGGCCCGACTTCATGGGAAAACATCGTCTGCTCATGCATCCCCTGTAACACCCGCAAGTCGAACCGCACACCACAGGAGGCCGGACTGCGGCTGGTCAAAAAACCCAAACGCCCCAAATGGCGTCCATTCGTCCAGATCAGCCTCGGCGGCATCCACGACGACAGTTGGAAACAGTTCATCGACATCGCCTACTGGAACGTCGAACTGGGCGAAGAGATCGGATAGCGCCGCGCTGCTGCGAAGTCGGAAGGCCAAATCCCGAAAACCTCGGTGTCTTGGTTTGGCCTTTGGCCTTCGCGCTTCTGGTTTTCCGCTAGGACTTGATGTCTCGGACCTGGAAAGCCATGGCCCCGACGATGAAGGCGGTGATGTTCACGGCCACGAGGATGACTTCCGACTGGAACACGCGCGCCCAAGGAACCGGGTTTTCCAGCACCAGCAGCCAGCAGCGGAAGTGGTGGGTGATGAAGAAGTCGTTGTAGCGCTCGAAGAACGGGATGCTCTCCATGACCACGTTGATGAACAGGTAGCTCAACGCCACGATGGTCGCGGCGGCGGGCTTCATGTTGAAACACGAGAACATGAACGCGATCGACACCATCGTGCTGGCGTTCACGGCGAGGAACAGGTGGGAGAACAGGAAGCGCTGGAGCCCTTCATCCGCCGGCATCGCGCTGAAGGCTTGGCCGGGCACCATCACGAACAACCCGCCCCACGGAAACGCGATCCGCGCAAAGCCCAGGGCCGTGCCGCCAAGCACCGCGACCAACACGCCGGCGAAGATGATTCCGGCGATCCATTTCACCAGCAGCAGGCGCACCCGCGAGATCGGCCGGCAGAGGATCATCCGCAGCGTGCCATCCTCGGATTCCTTGGCCACAAAGTCGCCGCCGACCAGCGTGGCGTAGAGCGGCATCAACAAGATGATCTGGGGAATGAGCATCACCACCGCCACGGTCAGCGCGGAGATGAACTCGGCGGGCAGGTAGCCGTTGCCGCCGAGCATGCGTTCGAAATCGCTCTGCCAGCGGGTGAACTTGAAGGCCATGAGCATCGCCACCTGCGCGAGCAGGAAGGCGCCGAAGCCGATGTAGGTGCGCTTCTTGCCGAAGAGCTTCCAGAGTTCGTTTCTCAATTGGCGGACAAACATGGGATCAGCTTTTAAGAAGAGGCTCGAAGGTGGGCGAAACCGTCATTTTCCGGGCACCGGCGGCGGGGTCTTCAGGAGGTTGAGATAGAAGTCCTCAAGCGTCTGCTCGTGCTGCCAGACGCCCTCGACGGGAACGTTTGAAGCGACCAGAAGCCGGATCACTTCGGCAGTGGAACGCCCCGGGGCCAGCACGATGAACCGGCCTTCGCTGGCCGCCGTGATCAACCCGTTCGACTGGAGCAGCGCCGTCGCCCCGTTGAAGTCGGCGGTCTTCAGCATGACCCGGCCGCGGGCGGCCTTCACCTCGGAGACCTGGCCTTCGAAGACCTTGTGGCCTTTCTGCATGATCGCGATGCGGGTGCAGAGCTGTTCCACCTCGTTGAGCAGGTGCGACGACAACATGATCGTGAGCCCCAGCTCGCGGTGCAGCCGCAGGATGGTCTCGCGCATCTCATGGATGCCCTCGGGATCCAAACCGTCGCTGGGCTCGTCGAGGATGAGCAGTTCCGGCTTGGGCAGGAGCGCCTGCGCCAAAGCGAGACGTGCCCGCATGCCGTGCGAGTAGGTCCGGACCTTCGAATCGATCCGGCCGGTCAAGCCGACCCATTCGACCACTTCCGCAATGCGGGCCTTGGTCGTGGCGCCCGAGTAGGCGCTGAGGATGTCGAGATTTCTCCAGCCGCTGAGGTAGTCGTAGAAGACCGGGCTCTCGAAGATCGCGCCGACTTTCTCCAAGGCCTTTTGGCGGTTACTGGTCACATCGTGGCCGCAGACGCGGATGCTCCCCGAGGTCGGCCAGACCTGGCCGAGCATCATGCCGATGGTCGTGCTTTTGCCTGCGCCGTTGTGGCCGAGCAGCCCGAAGATCTCGCCGCGCGGCACCGTGAGGTCGAGCGACTCCACGGCCGGCCGGCCGCCGAACACCTTGCGCAGGTCCGTCAGATGGATGGGAGCGTCGGTCATTTCGTTCCGTCGATGGCCAGGAGGTTTTTGATGTGCCCGTCGGCGTAGAGGTAGTTCACGCCGCGCTTCTCGCCGCGCGCCGCGTGGAAGGCTTCCTTGTCGAAGAAGACGGGGATCTGGTGCGGGTTGAAGGCGATCGTCATGATCTCGATCCGGCCGGCGTCCTGGCCGTTGATCAGGGTGTTCCACGAATAGCTGGAGCCGGTCAGGACGAAGAGGTCCTTCGTGTCGGACGGGCACTTGAGCACGTTGGTGTTGCCGAGTTCGTGGGTCATCACCTCGACGACGCTCTTCAAGGGAACATTCGTCGCGCCCAACGATGCGGGGCGGTCATACATCACGGGAAGCCGGTTGCCGTTGTCGCCCGTGTAGATCTGCAGGGCCACGCCGAGCTGCCGCAGGTTGCTCAAACACGCCGTCGCCTTGGCGGTCGCCTTGGCCTTGGAAAGCGCGGGCAAAAGAAGCCCGGCCAAAATGCCGATGATCGCGATGACGACGAGAAGCTCGATGAGCGTGAACGCTCGGACGACGACAGACGAAGGCCTGTGACGGAGTCCCGTCACTACTGCTTCCCTCCGCCGTCTCCCGAATTCGGCCGACGCTGTCCCCGGAAGGCGGCCCCACGTTCCATCGAGCGCTGCATCTCCTCCAGCAGCGGCGCGAGTTCGGCTTTCGCCTGGGCGCTGCTCTGGCTGTAGAAGGTGCTCAAGCCCGTCGTGATGACTTTTTTCTGCAGCTCGGGATTCAGCGTCTGCATCTGCGCATCGCCGCCGGGCCCGCGCATCTGGGACGGATCCATCTCGCCGCTCTCCATCTTCTCCCGCGCTTCCTTCATGCGCTTGAGGGAATCGGCCACCACCCGCTTGCGCTGTTCTTCGGGCAACTGCTCGAAGCCGCTGATCATCTGCTTGAAGCCGGTGGGCATGGTCGCCTCGATGAACTCGCCCTTCTCGGCGTCGGTCATCTCCTCGAACCACTTCATCCGCTGGAGCCGTGCCTTGCGGCGTTCCTCGGGCGTCAACGCGTTGAGCATGTCCGCCAACCGCTTGATCGCCCGCTTGCGCGCGTCGCCGGAGAGTTTGGAGAGGTCGTTGCCGTCCATGTAGGCCACGATCTTGTCGGCGGTGACCTTCATGTGCTCGGCGATGGCGAGACCGGCCCAGGCCAACAGCCAGACTCCGAGGAGGATTCCGGCTCCCCAGGCAACGGGACGATACTGTCGGGAAATCATAGGAGGGATTTGGGATTAATTTGGCGAATCCCTCGCCTGAGGCCAGTCCGGATTGGAAAATATTTCAGGAGAAACGACGGGCCGATCGGCCATTTCCCAGCGCGCTTTGGCTGATGCTGTCCATTAGCCCGACGCCGACCGACGCAACTCACGGCCCGTGCTCTTGAATTCGTTCCACCCGACCCTACCCTCCGCGCAATGTCAGATCCGACCCTGTTGTCATCCACTGCCTCCCAGACCGGCAGCCCGTTCGCGCACCCTGACCGTTTCGTAAACCGCCACATCGGCCCGAACCCTGTGGAGACGACCCGCATGCTTGAGGCGCTCGGCTACGATTCGGTCGACACCCTGATCGACGCCGCGGTGCCGGCCGTCATCCGCTCGGGCAATCCCCTTTCCATCGCCGCCACGGAGTCCGAGTTCGACGTGCTCAAGAAGCTCAAGACCATCGCGGCCCAGAACACCGTCTGCCGTTCCTACATCGGCCTCGGTTACCACGACTGCATCACGCCGCCCGTCATCCAGCGCAACGTCTTTGAAAACCCCGGCTGGTATACCCAATACACGCCCTACCAGGCCGAGGTCGCCCAGGGCCGCCTCGAATCCCTCCTCAATTTCCAGACGCTGATCTGCGACCTCACCGGTCTCGAGATCGCCAACGCCTCCCTCCTCGACGAAGGCACCGCCGCCGCCGAGGCGCTCCATCTCTGCCTCTCGACGAAAGAAGGCCGCAACGTCTTCCTCGTCGCCAACGACTGCCATCCCCAGACCATCGAGATCGTCGTCAGCCGGGCCAAGGCGTTGGGTGTCGATGCGAAGGTGGTGGAACCTGCGAAGTTTGAATTCACCGACCAGGTCGCGGGTATCTTGATCCAGTATCCGAACACCTACGGCGCGGTGGAAGATCATCAAACGCTGGCCGACAAAGCCCATGCCGCCGGCGCGATGGTCGTCGTCGCGGCCGATCTACTGGCGCTGACCCTCCTGCGGCCGCCGGGTGAATTCGGCGCCGATGTCTGCGTCGGCAGCGCGCAGCGATTCGGAGTGCCGCTGGGCTACGGCGGGCCGCACGCGGGCTTCTTCGCCACGCGCGACGCCTTCAAACGCCAGATGCCCGGCCGCCTCGTCGGCGTTTCCAAGGACGCCACCGGCAAACCCGCCATGCGTCTCTCGCTCGGAACCCGCGAACAGCACATCCGCCGCGAGAAGGCCACGTCCAACATCTGCACCGCTCAGGCCCTTCTCGCCAACATGGCGGCGATGTATGCCGTCTATCACGGGCCGGAAGGCTTGAAGAAGATCGCCCATCGCGTCCACCTGCTCACGGCCGCCCTGGCTGAAGGCTTGGAGCGGCTCGACTTCGAGGTGTCGCCCGACCTGTTCTTCGACACGCTCACCATCGGCCTGCGCGGCAAACGCACAATCGACGTCGCCAAACTCTCCGAAGCGCACAAGATCAACTTCCGCCACTTCGATGCCCACACCATCGGCATCTCGCTGGACGAGACCACCGGCGAGGCCGATGTGGCCGAGATCCTCGTCGTCTTGAACGGCGGCAAACCCGTCGCATGGACCGTGGCCGAGCTGGCCTCCGATGCCGAAGCCACGATTCCGGCGCCCTTCGCCCGCACCAGCGCGTTCCTCAAGCACGACGTCTTCAACCGCTACCACAGCGAAACCGAGATGCTCCGCTACATCCGTCGTTTGGAGTCGCGCGATCTCTCGCTCTGCCACTCGATGATCCCGCTCGGCTCCTGCACGATGAAGCTGAACGCCACTTCCGAGATGTTCCCCGTTTCGTGGCCCGAGTTCGGCAAGCTCCATCCCTTCGCGCCGCTCGGCCAGACGCGCGGCTATCAGACCATCTTCGGACAACTGGAAGAATGGCTCGCGGAGATCACCGGATTCGCCGGCGTCTCCTTGCAGCCGAACTCCGGTTCCGCCGGTGAATACGCCGGTCTGCTCGTGATCCGCCGTTACCAGGAAAGCGTCGGCCAGCCAAACCGCACCGTCTGCCTCATCCCGACCTCCGCGCACGGCACCAACCCCGCCAGCGCCGTCATGGCCGGCTTCTCCGTCGTGGCCGTCGCCTGCGACAACAATGGCAACATCGACCTCGCCGATCTCCGCGCGAAGGTCGCCGCGAACGCCGCCAACCTCGGCGCGCTCATGGTCACCTACCCGAGCACGCACGGCGTCTTCGAGGAATCCATCCGCGAGGTCTGCCAGATCATCCACGACGCCGGCGGCCAGGTTTACATGGACGGCGCGAACATGAACGCCCAGGTCGGCCTCACCAGCCCCGGCTTCATCGGAGCCGACGTCTGCCACCTCAATCTCCACAAGACCTTCTGCATCCCCCACGGCGGCGGCGGTCCCGGCATGGGCCCCATCTGCGTGGCGGAACACCTCGTGCCCTTCCTCCCCGGCCATCCCGTCGTGAACCTCGGCGGTGAAGACCCCATCGGCGCCGTCGCCGCCGCGCCCTGGGGCAGCGCCAGCATCCTGCTCATCTCCTGGGTCTACATCGCGCTCATGGGCGGACGCGGCCTGACCGAAGCCACCAAGTTCGCCATCCTGAACGCGAACTACATCTCCAAGCGGCTGGATCCGTATTTCCCCACGCTCTACAAGGGCAAGAACGGCCTCGTGGCCCACGAGTGCATCCTCGATCTCCGCGCCTACAAGAGCGTCACCGCCGAAGACGTGGCCAAACGCCTCATGGATTTCGGCTTCCACGCCCCCACGTTGAGCTGGCCCGTCGCTGGCACCTTGATGGTCGAACCGACCGAGAGCGAAGCCCTCGACGAGCTCGACCGCTTCTGCGACGCGATGATCGCCATCCACGGCGAGATCCAAGCCATCGAGACCGGCACGATGGACAAGGCCAACAACCCGCTGAAGCACGCCCCGCACACCGCCACCGTGGTTTGCAGCGACAGCTGGAACCGTCCCTACACCCGCGACCAGGCCGCGTTCCCCGCCCCTTGGACCCGCAGCTCCAAGTTCTGGCCCGCCGTGTCCCGCATCGACAACGTCTACGGCGACCGAAACCTGGTCTGCTCGTGTGTGGGCATGGAGGCGTATCAGGCTTGAAGGTGAAAAAGACGGATTTGAAGCGTTCGGGGTTTTCTGGCGGCCATCGGCCCC
>CANJSG010000060.1 GCA_947476875.1 Verrucomicrobiota bacterium
AAGGCCGCCAAGAAATCGGATCCTCCTTATATTGCAGGGCCGATGGCCGCGTCTATGCCGCATACACCGCTCTCTGCGCCCGCACGGGCGCGGCCCCGTTGAAGCTATCGGATTGGTTATCGAGGCGTATTGCGAGTGGCCCCTCTCCGCGCCCGCACGGGCGCGGCCCCGTTGAAGCACGGCAAATTCACCTCCCCCGTTCGCCCCCCGGGCGGGCGGTGGAGCTGGCTACCGAGGTGAAAGTCCGCTGGAAGCCCAACGCGTTGCCTCTCTCGTTCATCTCCTACCGGTGTCCGATCGTGCGGAAGGTCGCACAGGTGGCCGACAAAGCCGGGAACTCGACAAGGGGGATTCATGAGGACCACCGGGAGCTGGTCACACCGTTTGAAGCGTCGGTCTTTTTCAGCCTTCTCCCGCCGACTCCTGCCCCGAGCCAGCCATCAAAGCACTGGAAAACAACGAACCTTCAATGTTTTCAGGTCTTGGTATTGGGTCTCCGGCCCGCGCCACGCTCCCTCTTCTCCGGGTAACGGCCGGCAGTTCCGATTTCTTGTCAGACAGCCGGCGGCGCAATACCGTCGATTTCGAATGAAGCCCACGCCCTCGCTCGCCCGCACTTTTCTCGCCGCGTTTGCCTGCCTCTTGATAGGAGGGGCAACCGGATACGCCCAAGGAATGGGCGGGAATCCCAGTCAGGCCGTCAGCAAGGCACTTTCGAAGCTTTTTGGGGCGAACGCCTCGTTCACGGCGGACTCCGAGGTGGAGGTTGACGGGCCCCAAAAGGCCACGCTGGAGATGTCGCTGACTTTTCATCAGGGCAAAACCCGGACGGAGATCGATTTGACCAAAATGAAGAGCGGGTCGCTCCCGCCGGGAGCCGCGGAACAGATGAAAGCGATGGGAATGGACCGCGTGATTTCGATTTCCGACGACAAGTCTCCCACGGCGATCATCATCTTCCCCGGAATGAAGTCCTACGTCTCGATGACAAACCCATCGACTGGCAAGGAGACCGCGGAGTCCAAAATCGAGGAAACCGCGCTCGGCAAGGAAACGATCGACGGCAAGGAGATGCTTAAGCAGAAGGTGACCATCAACGAACCGAACGGCAAGTCGACCGACCTTACGGTCTGGAGGCCGGCCACCGGGGAGTTTCCCGCCCAGATCGAGTTCAATGAATCCGGGACCAAGGCCAAGATGAAGTTCAAGAACGTCGTCAAGAAGACGCCCGACGCCACGCTGTTCGCTGTCCCGAAGGACTTCGAGAAATTCGATAGCCCCCAGGCCATGATGATGAAGAAAATGATGGAGAAGGCCGGGCAGTAAAAAATAAGGCGGGCACCCTGCGGTGCCCGCCCACCCAAACAACCAAACGAACCCTGGAAACCGCCCTTCCGGGGCGGCTTCAGCCGGGAACCCTAAAACCCGGCCGTAGCTGCGCGCTACTGGAGGAGTCAGACTTTCCGGCCGGGTGCTTGTTCAAGAAATCTTTCACCTTTTCGACAATTGCTTCCGCGACCCGATAATCCCCCATGCAGATCACAAACCTAAACCCCGACGCCGACATCGGCGCATCATCCTGGTTTGTTGAAATCGAAGGGCATCGGATCCTGATGGACGCCGGGACGCATCCCAAACGCGAGGGCCGGCCCGCCCTTCCCCTCTATGGCAAGATCGCGGACCAGGACGTCGAGGCGATCGCGATTTCCCACTGCCACCACGACCACTTGGGCTCGTTGCCGGTAGCGCTCCAGCACTTCCCAAAAGCCCAGGTGCTGATGACGGAACTCAGCTACTTCCTGGTCGAAAGGGTTCTCCACAACTCCGTCAACGTCATGGCCCGGCAACGGGAGGAGTTGGGCATCAAGGAATACCCCCTCTACTCGCACGAGGAGATCGAGGACCTGTCCCCCATCTTCCAAGGGTTCAAATACAACCGTGAGATCGAGTGGTCGGGTTTCACCAAGCAGCAGGTCGGGCTCCCGGCGGCTTCACTGGAGTTCTACGACGCCGGCCATGCCCTGGGTTCGGCCGGAATCCTTCTGCGCGGCCAAAGGGAAACGCTCTTCTACACGGGCGACGTCAATTTCCGCGACCAAACGCTCCTCAAGGGCGCCCGGTTCGAGGATGTGCGGGCGGACGTCCTCATCATGGAAACCACCCGGGGCAATCGATCCATCCCGGAAGGCTTCACCCGCGAAACCGAGATCAACCGCCTCGCCGAATCCATCCAAGCCGTCCTCGCGCGACGCGGTTCAGTCCTCCTCCCTTCCTTCGCGCTCGGCCGGACGCAGGAGATTCTGGCTCTTCTCGCGCTGCTGATGAAGGCGGGGAAACTGGAACACCAGCCCATCTTCATCGGGGGACTCGGCCGTGTCTTCACGGAGATCTACGACCTCGAAGCCCATCGCGCCCATCGCCAGCATCCAAGCCTCAAACTCACCGAGGCCTTGAACCTGATTGTGCTCCCTCCGAAACAGATCCAGGAAATGCGCCTCGGCGGCGGCCGCATCTTCGTCGTGACTTCGGGAATGATGTCGGAGCACACCGCCGCCCACGACCTCGCGGTGCGGATGATGGGTGAGGAAAAGAACGCGATCTTCTTCGTCGGCTACACCGATCCCGATTCACCCGGCGGCCATCTCAAGGCGGCGGCGAAGGGCCAACCCTTCGTCTTCAGCCCGAGCGCCGGCCAGCAAACCCGGACCTGCCAGGTCGACAGCTTCGATCTCACGGCCCACGCCAACCGGGACGAACTCCTCGAGTTCGTCGGCCTGTGCGAACCCCGCGTGGTCATCCTCGGGCACGGCGACGGCGAATCACGCGCCTGGTTCACCGACCAGATCCGCTCAAAGCATCCGAAGATCCGCGTGGAACAACCCGGTCCCGGCGTGATGGTGGAAGCCTGACCGGAGGATGCGTCTTCCGGTCACTGCGCCATCTTCCAACCCGCCGCGACCATCCCCTTGTAGCCGCCAATCAACGACGTGACGTGCCTGTAGCCCATGCGCTGCGCAACGTCGCATGTCAGCACGGAGCGATAGCCGCCGCCGCAATACATGATCAGTTCCGTTCCCGGATCAGGAACAAGCTTCTCGATGTCCCGCTCAAGCACGCCCTTGCCGAGATGAACCGCTTCGACGGCGTGGCCCTTGGTCCATTCCGAATCCTCGCGGACATCCACCAGCACCGCCTTGGAATTTTCGGCCAACCGCGCCTTCGCCTGCTCGATCGTGATCTCGCGAACACGCTGCTGGGCATCTTCGACGACTTTGAGGAATCCGGGAGAATGGTCCATGTCTCGAATACTAGTGGCGACAATGCCCGGCTGAAAAGCCGCGGCTGACGCGAAGTGAAACCGGGTTGCGTCCACCGGCCGAACCCGCTCCACTTCGCGCCCATGTCGCGTCTAGCGGCCTCCAACGGAACCGTCACCCTTGCCATCGTCACCGCCATCCTCGTCTGGGGCGGCAACAACGTCGGCATGAAGGTCCTCGTCCGCGACTGGCCCCTGCTCTTCACGGGCTCCACCCGGTTCCTATTTGCGGGAGCGTTCCTTGTTTTGGTTCTACGACTGCTTCCCAAGCTCGCTGGTCCGACAGGGACTGCGCTGACTCCGCTGCAACGCCGGCACCTGTGGATCCGAGGGGGAATTCCATTGGCCGGATACTGCGTCCTGACCCACTGGTGCCTGGTCTATATTCCAGCCTCCCACTTCTCACTCTGCCTGGCCGCGTCGCCGGCTTGGGCATTATTGTGGGAAGACCGTTTCCGCTTCAGACGCGACTCGGCCGCGCACTATCTCGGAATCATGCTCACACTCGTCGGCGTCGTGGTCTTGATCTGGCCGTCGTTGCTGGGAACACGCGGTGAATGGTTCGGAGAACTGCTGGCCGTCGCGTCCGGCATCGTCTGGGTGATCTACAACCAAGGCTGCCGCGTCCTCAGCCAGGACGGCCTTTCCGGCATCCAGACCGCCGGCAGCACGATGTGGCGCGCAGGAGCCATCGTGGCGGCGCCCGCGATCTTCGAACTCATCCGCGTCGGACTATTCCCCGTGACGGCCACCAACCTGGGGATCCAGGCGTATTGCATCATCGGCGGCGGCACGGCCTACATGCTGTGGAACTGGGCCCTCAGCCACTGGCCGGTCAGCCGCGTGTCGCTCGTGGGCAATCTCAATCCCATCTCCACCATGGTCGCGGCCTGGCTGCTGATCGGCGAAAAACTTTCCGCGAACTTCTTCCTCTCGCTGGCCTTGATCCTCGGCGGCGTCTTCATCGGGCAGTTCTCCAAGGCCAGGGCGAAGGTCCTCCGTGCTGGCCCTGAGGCCTGATCATCGATCGACCGCCGAGCGGCAGGTGGAAGATGTTGGCCAGCCAAACCGCGTTCCCCTATCAACGCCGGGCAATGCCGGATTCGTCCACGATCCAACCTCGGCCCACCTTCAGAGAAGCACTCCGCTTCTGGCTGAAGCTCGGGTTCATCAGCTTCGGCGGACCCGCCGGCCAGATCGCCATCATGCACCAGGAAGTGGTGGAGAAACGCCGCTGGGTTTCCGAGGAACGGTTCCTCCACGCGCTCGACTACTGCATGATCCTCCCCGGCCCGGAGGCGCAGCAGCTCGCCACCTATCTCGGTTGGCTCATGCACGGAACCCGAGGCGGACTCGTCGCTGGAATCCTTTTCGTGCTTCCGTCGGCCCTGCTCCTCTTCGCGCTGAGCTGGATCTACGTCAGCCACGGCGACGTCCGCTGGATCGCGGCCATCTTCGATGGCCTCAAACCCGCCGTGCTGGCGTTGATCATCGCCGCGCTCTGGCGTGTCGGCGGCAAAGCGCTCAAACGCCCGGCCCATTGGATCCTCGCCGCTTGTGCGGTGCTCGGCCTCACCGTGCTCAAGCTCCCCTACCCCGCGATCATCGGCGCGGCCCTCGCCATCGGATTCACCCTCGGCCATTGGCGATCGGATTGGATCGTGGTTCCAAAGAAAAACTCCCCCGCCTCCGACCCATCACCCGATGCGACCTCCGTCAGATCGGACTTGGGCCGGTCGTTCCGCGTCATCGTGATCAGCCTGGTATTGTGGTGGGTGCCGGTCGTCGGAATCAGCGCGTGGCTGGGACCCAACCACACCGTGACGCAGCAAGGTTTCTTCTTCAGCAAGACCGCCCTCGTCACGTTCGGCGGCGCCTACTCCGTCCTGCCCTACGTCGCCGACAAGGCGGTGGCCGACTTCGCCTGGCTTACTCCTCCGCAGATGATGGACGGCCTCGCGCTTGCGGAAACGACCCCGGGACCGCTCATCATGGTCCTGCAATTCGTCGGTTTCGTCGGCGCGTGGCAACATCCCGGAACGCTCTCCCCCATCGCCTCCGCGACACTGGGCGCGGCCCTGACTACCTGGGTGACCTTCGTCCCCTGTTTCCTCTTCATCTTCGCCGGCGCGCCCTACATCGAGCGGTTGCGGCGCGTGAAGCTCCTGTCCGCCGCGCTCAGCGCCGTCACCGCGGCCGTCGTCGGCGTCATCCTGAATCTCACCCTGTGGTTCGGCTGGCATTCGCTCGTCCCCAACGGAAAAGCCGTCGATTGGTTCGCAGCCGTCATGGCGATCGGAGCTTTTGTCGCGTTGAAGCGTTTCAAGGTCGGGATGTTCACCGTCATCGCGGCCTGCGCCGTGGTCGGCGTGCTGCGAATGCTGCTCACCCATCAGTGACCTGCGGCCGGCCCTTGCCTCCACGGTTTCGTGTCCGATACTTCAGCGCATGGATGTGACCAACCTGAACGCTGCGCCGCCCTTCATCACCAAGGACGGTTCCGAGATCCGCGAACTCCTCTCGCACCGCAACTCCGCCCTGCGCAACCAGAGCCTGGCCGAAGCCCGCCTGCCCGTCGGCACCGCCACGCAGGAGCACTACCACGCCAAATCGGAGGAGATCTACTACTTCACCCACGGCACCGGCCGGATGCGGATCGACACGGAACTCCGCGAAGTCGGTCCCGGCGACGCCGTGGCCATCCCGCCCGGCAAGAAGCACAAGCTCTGGAACACCGGCACCGAACCGCTCCGCCTCCTCTGCTGCTGCGCCCCGGCCTACGAGCACCTCGATACGATCATCACGGAGGCGTGAGCAAAGTTGACTCAATGAAACCCAAAACCTTCCGCCTCTTCATCAAACCCGGCTGCCCTTGGTGCACTGACGCCGTTGAGTGGCTCGATGGCCACGACTACACCTACGAGACGCTCGACGTCAGCGGCGACCAGAACGCCCGCCGCGAGATGCTCGCCCTGACCGGCCAGTCCAAGGCGCCCAGCGCCGAGATCGACGGCCACGTCCTCGCCGACTTTGGTGCGGACGAGCTGGAAATCTTCCTCAAGAAACACGGCTACGCCGTCTGACCCGGAGGGGCGATAGACCATCCTCTTTCGCCCCTCCCGGGCTCGCTCATGATTTCCTCAAAACCACGGGCTCACACCCGTGGCTACTTTCTTCCGCTGCTCCGCAGCTAGCCACGAAGCCATCCCACTCGGCGCCTTTGCTTCGGGTCACCTAGCAGCCTTTCAACTTGTCCGTGACCGCCACGCCCACAATCCTCCGGCGCATGGCGACGAAGAAGAAATCCGGTTCCCGCTCCAACACAGTTCCCGCACGCATCGGCATCATCGGCGGCAGCGGGCTGTATCACATCGAAGGCTTCACCAACCAGAAGTGGGTGAAGGTGAAGACGCCGTTCGGTTCCCCTTCCGACGAGTTGCTGACCGGAACGTTGTCCGGCCGGGAGGTCGTCTTCCTTCCGCGCCACGCACGCGGGCATCGCATCCTGCCGACGGAACTCAACCATCGCGCCAATATCTGGGCCATGAAGCAGCTCGGCGTGCAGTGGATCATCAGCGTCAGCGCCGTCGGTTCGCTCCAGGCGCGTTACAAGCCCTGCGACATTGTTCTCCCTGACCAGTTCCTCGACCGCACCAAACAGTCGCTCAACCACACCTTCTTTGGCCGGGGCATTGTTGCCCACATCGCCTTTGCTGATCCGGTCTGCGAGGAGCTTCGCCAGCTATTGCTCGCCGAAGCCACAGCCAAGGGCGCGAAAGTCCACGACGGCGGCACCTACGTGAACATGGAGGGCCCGGCCTTCAGCACACGCGCGGAATCGATCTCCAACCACAAGGCCGGGTTCGACGTCATCGGCATGACCAACCTCGGCGAGGCCAAGTGCGCCCGCGAAGCCGAGATCGCCTACGCCACGATGGCGATGGTGACGGATTACGACTGCTGGAAGGTCGACGAGGCCCATGTGACCGTGGAGATGGTCATCGAGAACCTGAAGCGCAACGCCGAGACCGCGAAACGCGTCGTGGCCGGCGTGATCCCCAAGATTCCGAAAGCGGCGACCTGGCCCTGCCATTCGGCGCTGAAGAACGCGATCATGACCGATCCGAAGGCTTGGCCGAAGAAGACGGTCGCCGAGCTGAAGCCGCTTTTGGTGAAGTATCTCTGAGCCGGAAGGTCAGCGAAAAAAGAGGAACCACACGAGCAGCAGCATGGGAATCATCACGGGCAGCGTGAACTTCCAGATGTAGGCGACGAAGCCGGGCGTGCGGACCTTGGCGTGGTCGGCGATGGCCTTGACCATGAAATTCGGGCCGTTGCCGATGTAGGTGTTGGCGCCGAAGAAAACCGATCCGGCGCTGATCGCGACGATCAGCGAATTGACCTTGGTATTGGCCAGCAAGATGGCCATTCCGATCTGGTCCGGGGTCACGGATTTTCCCGCCACGGCGCCCGGAGAATAGGACAGGAGGAACTGGTAGGACGCCTTAACCTGTTCGGCGTGGACCCCCGCAACGGCCGCCAGATCGCCGCCTCCGCCCTGGATCAGGTCCTGAATTTGGCGCGCGACTTCCGGATCGGCATGGAGTCCTTGGATGACGCTGAGGAAGCTCAGGTAGGTGGGAGCGTTGTCCAAGACCGACGAGAGGGCGCCGCTCCCGAAGTAGAAGAACGCCGGCGTGGGGCTTCCCAGCTGGACCGCGTTGAGCGACAGCCAATCCAACGCCGGAATCATGCAGCCGAAGATGCCGACGAAGAGCACGGCAACTTCCTTGATCGGATGGAAGTTGAAGTCGTTCGCCTCATGGACTGGTTTGGCCGTCGTGAAATAGGAGCCCGCTGCCGCCGCGATCATCAATCCTTCCCTCAGGAAATGGGGATGGTTGATGAACACGGCCCCGAGGATCACGAGGAGGAAGAACACGTTCTGCACGCCGTCGAAGCGCCAGGCTTCATGGGCCGTTTCCCGGTCCCGCACGGCCTTGGGAGCGCGGCGGAAGTTGATCGAGTCGACGACGTAGAACATGGCCAAAAGCGTTCCCATCGCAACGAGCCACAGAGGCCAGAGGTGTTCAGCGACCCAGAGAAACGGGACGCCCTTCAGGTATCCCAGGAAAAGCGGCGGATCGCCGATCGGAGTGAGGCAACCGCCGACGTTGGAGACGATGAAGATGAAGAAGACGACGTGGTGCGCGGTGATCCGATATTTGTTCATCCGCAGCCAAGGACGGATCAGGAGCATCGACGCGCCCGTGGTCCCGACCACGTTCGCCAACACCGCGCCGAAGAGCAGGAAAAGAACGTTCACGGAGGGTTTTGCCTCACCCTTCACGTTGATGTGGATGCCGCCGGAGACCACGAAGAGCGATCCGATCAACGCGATGAACTGGAAATACTCGACCGCCGTATGGATCACGCGGTCGTGCGCCGGTCCCGACGGAGAAATCCCGAACAGATAGTAGGCAACCGTGAAGGCCGCGAGTCCGACCGAGACCTTGGGATAGTGGCGGCTCCACCAGCCCGCGAAAAAGAGCGGCCCCAGGGCGATCATCGCCAAGAGGAGCACGAACGGCAGGACCATCCAGGAACTGGGCGTGGGAATTGATTCGACCATGACGGCTTTTGGAACGGTTCGGTATTAATCAGGACAATTTCGGCAGCAGGCTCATCACGATTAGCCGAGCCCGGCTGGCATCGCACCCACCGGAGCTTCCCGACAAGCAAAAACCCCGGCCGATTGCTCGGCCGGGGTTGCGGTAAGAGTCGCGATATCAGCTACCGTGGTAGCCTTCTTCGCCGTGTTCAGAAACGTCCAAACCGACGCGCTCCACTTCCTCAGTGGGACGGAGGCCGATGACGGCCTTAACAATGTAGGCAATGATCACGGTTCCGACGACCGAGAGGACGATCGTCAAGGCCATCGCCTTGAGCTGCTCGACCACCAGGGGCTGGAAGAACGAATCGGTGACCTTGTCCTTGAGGTTGGTGACAAGGTTGGAGTTGGAGCCATTGCGTGCGAGCATGCCGGTCACAAGCGCACCGAGAGTTCCACCAACAGCGTGGACGCCGAAGGTGTCGAGAGCGTCGTCGTAGCCGAACATCTTCTTGATCGTCGTGCAGGCGATGAAGGGGACCACACCGGCCAGGATGCCGATCAACAGGGCGCCACCGGGGGTGACGAAGCCAGCGGCGGGCGTGATGACGACCAGGCCAGCAACCGCGCCGGAGCAGAACCCGAGGACGGAGGGCTTACCACGGATGATCCACTCGAGCACGGGCCACACGAAGGAAGCGACCGCAGCGGCGATGGTGGTGGTGGTGAAGGCGTTGGCGGCGACACCGTCGGCAGCCACGGCGGATCCGGCGTTGAAGCCATACCAGCCGACCCAGAGCATTCCGGTGCCGATGGAGCACATGACCATGCTGTGCGGCTGCATGGGATCCTTACCGAATCCAAGGCGCTTGCCGAGGATGAGGCAGAGGACGAGGGCGGACCAGCCGGAGGACATGTGGACGACCGTGCCACCGGCGAAGTCGATCGCCTTGATGCTGGCGTTGGCGTTCCAGACGCCGTTCATAAGTCCGTTGATGCCCCAGACCATGTGGGCGAGCGGGAAGTAGACGATGAACATCCACAACGCGACGAACAGCAGGATCGCGGCGAACTTCATGCGTTCGGCGATCGCACCGAGGATCAGCGCCGGGGTGATGATCGCAAACATCAGCTGATACATGCTGAAAACGTTGTGCGACACCCAGTAGGAGTAGTTGGTGTTCGGCAGCGAATCGACGCCCGCGAGCATCGCGAACTTCAGGTTGCCGAGGACTCCAGCGATCATGTCGGTGCCGTCGGCGAAGACGAGGCTGTAGCCGCAAACGACCCAGAGGAT
Organism: Verrucomicrobiota bacterium; assembly: GCA_947476875.1. Taxonomy (GTDB): domain Bacteria; phylum Verrucomicrobiota; class Verrucomicrobiia; order Limisphaerales; family CANJSG01; genus CANJSG01. Next base: position 10,225 of record CANJSG010000060.1, read on the forward strand.
CGTCACGAGGCCGGCGATGCCGAAGCACTGCGCGATGACCGACAGGATGTTCTTCTTACGGACGAGGCCGCCGTAGAAGAGGAACAGACCGGGCAGCGTCATGAAGAGGACCAGTGCGGCGCAGATCATCATGAAACCGTTGTGGCCTGGACCCGAAGTGGCCGAAGTCGGAGTGACCAGCCCTTCGGGAACGGCCTCGGTTTCGACCTCCTTGCCGTCCTTGTCCTTGGTTTTGATCTTCGCCTTCAGAGGCGCCGTGGGATCCGTGTTGTTGATGTAGGCCTCGACCGTCGCGATACGCTGTTCGAGCGTCGGTTCGGGTTTCTTCGGAGCGTCCGCAGCATGGCTGCTGACGCTGGTTCCGGCCACAAGAGCGCCGGACAGCGCGATCAGGGAGAGAAGTTTTTTCATTGTCGTGAAGCGGGTGAAGTTGGGGTTGGTTGGCGTCGATCTCAAACTGCGGCGTCGCCCTTTTCCTCGGTGCGGATGCGGATGGCGTCGTCGACGGGGGAGATGAACACCTTGCCATCACCGATCTTGCCGGTCTTGGCCGACTTGATGATCGCGGCCACGGCGGCATCGACTTTGCCGTCGGGGAGAACGAGCTCGAGCTTGATCTTCGGGAGGAAGTCCACGGTGTATTCACTGCCGCGGTAGATCTCGGTGTGGCCCTTCTGGCGCCCGAAACCCTTCACTTCGCTGACGGTCATACCCTCGACTCCGATTTCCCCGAGGGCGTCCTTCACTTCCTCCAGCTTGAAGGGCTTGATGATGGCTTCGACTTTTTTCATTGGTGATGTGGTGTGGTTTGCTGCCTTGAAACTGTGGGGTTGAGCGCGCCGCAACCTGAGGAATCGTCCCCTGAGCCATTCGATCCAACCGGGACCGGACAACGCGATCGGCCAAGATCGCCCGGTAGACCAGAGAGGCTCAAATTGAACTCATGCAACGGCACACCTTCCATTTAGCAACGGGGGTGCCAATGGCTGGGCCGAATGTCTACCCACCTCGGAAACGCCCGTGTCTATTGGTTATTCTGCTGAAAGAGACGTCAGGCATGAATTCAAATCATAGATAGACAACGATCCTGGGATGGTTAGGGCGGACCGTTGTGGTTATTTTTGACCACACGAAGTCTACGGGTTCAGGACTAGAAGGGACGGCGGACCGGGAGACAATCCGCCCTCCCTATCCGCTAGGGAGGGTGAACCGAAACCGCTACCAACAGGATCATTGACAGGCGTTTCAGCCGTAGATGATCAGCCGTATGTTCTCGGGAAGGTTCTTGGCTACTTCAGTGACGACGTTGCCCTTGAGGAGACTGACGAGGCGGCCGCGGTTGGAGCTCCCGACGATCAGGTAATCGATCCCAAGCGTGGCGGAAAGGTCGAGAATCGTGCCGGCTGCGCTTTCGCTGACGATATAGAGCGGAATCACCTGAACCCCGGCCGCACGGCCCGTTTCGAGCATGGTGGACATGATCTGAAACGCCTCTGGATCATCTTGCCATCGAGCCTTCTTGGAGACGGCATCCGCGACCGGGAGACTGACGGCGAGTTCCTTTACAAATAGGACATAGACACTCGCTTCGCGCAGTTTGGCCTCCTCCAACGCGAACCGAAGGACGTCCGTCAATCCCCTCGCCGCAACCAAGATTGCCTGCCCAGATCGAAGGCGGGGAGCCAGGTCGAAGACGGATTCGGGGGCAACGGCCGCGGCGAGTTCCTGGCTAATGGTGACGGTTCGCAGACCAGCCCTCCGCTGGGCCCAGGACCGGAGCAGCAAGCCACCCGTAAGGATGCAGGCGATAAAGAACAGCGCGTTGTGCTTTTCCTTGGCCAAAGTCACCTCCACCGCCAAAAGGACCAGGAAGGTCAGCAGCATGACCCCGAATTCCCAGGCCCTGAGCTTCAGCTGTTTGTTGAGCAGACAACTGCCCAGGTTCACGGTAATCGCGCCCACAACCCCGATCGCGTAAAGCTCCATCAGATGCGCCTGATCCGGGGCCACCATGACAACCACCAACGGGAGAAACGCAGCCAGAATGAGCGGCAACCAAGGAACGCCATGGCTGTTAAGCCGCAGAAAAGTCTTGGGCATCTCCCCGTCCCGGGCCAGGAGGTAGAAAAGGCCGATCAACGCCCCTATGGCGGTATTCACCGCACTGAGGAGCAGGAGGCCGACAACAATGCCGGTCACCAGCTCGAATTTATGCCCAAACGCGGTTCCGAAAGTCATCGATCCGTATTCCCGTGCGAGCAGATTCAGCATGTCCTCCCAACCCGTCTTCATTTCACCTTCGAGCCTCGACGGCAGGGAAAGGACGGCCCATCCCAGAATCCCAGTAGCCACACAGACCTCAAGGGCCACGATGAATATGGCCAAATTGGCCGTCTTGCTGACCCGGGGTTTGTCCATTGTCGCCCCGGAGTCCAGCTTCATGACACCGGTCATATTGGCGATGGCCTCCACTCCCGAAAGCGCGAGGATTACTCCGACAAACGCCTTCCATGAATTGCCGAATCCCCCGCTCAACGGCCTGAGGTTGGTCGTCGTCAGGTAGGGAACCGCCATCACAATGATCACCACCACGATGAAGACCGTCGGCAAAGCCAGCGCCACGGCCATGCTGCCGCTGTGTTTTGGGCCGTAGAAGTTGATCACTCCGATCAGGATGATCGCCCCGATCGTCGCATAGAGGACATACTGGTCGGGCACGTGGAGATACTTCATCGCCGCCCAACCGCTCAGGGCGGCGGTCACCGTCATGTCCGCAACGAGCAGCAATGCCCCGATCACAGCAACTGTCCGGCTTTGCGCCCGGGCCGCCGAATAGACTCCTCCGCCGTCAGGAAAGTATTTGCAGATGAGGGCGTAGTTGAACCCGACGATCGCCGTCAGGATACACACCGCCACCATGATCGGGAGGCTCGCGAACCCCGTCGCCAGGAACGCCGCGCCGATGACATAGGCCTTGCTGGTGCCCCAATCGCCGTAGAGCAGTGCCGCCGCACGCTTCCAATCCACGTTGCGCGGACGGTGGACGTTTACGCTGTCCATAATGCGGAGGGGAATCGGGCAGCGGAGCCGATGGGGGCGGGCAACGCTGGGCGGGCGGGTTCGTTCATCGAAATGTCAGAACAGCATGGGCGACCGGGCAACGACCCGTCAAACCCGCGTTTCGGTGCCACGGGAGACCCAACATCGCACAGGTATCCCGCCAAACGAGCCGTCTAGACTTTCCGCCGGGTGACCTCTACGGTCCCGCGACCTTATGGAGAAAGTCGTCATCATCGGCACCGGCTGCGCTGGCCTGACCGCCGCCATCTACACCGCCCGCGCCAACCTTTCGCCCCTCGTGCTCACGGGCACCATGCCCGGCGGTCTGCTCACCACGACGAGCACCGTGGAGAACTTCCCGGGATTCCCGGAAGGCGTCGATGGCTACGAACTGATGGTCCGGATGCAGCAGCAGGCCGAGAAGTTCGGCGCACGTATCCAGCTGCTCCAGGCGGTCGAGTCGGTCGACCTGTCCAAACGGCCATTCAAGCTGGTCATCGACGGCCAGGAGATCGTCACCGAGACGCTGATCATCGCCACGGGAGCCGGCCACCGGCACATCGGTCTTGAAAGCGAGCACCTGCTCGAGAAGAAGGGCGTGACCTACTGCGCCACCTGCGACGGAGCCTGGCCGATGTTCCGCAACCAACCGCTCGTCGTCGTCGGCGGCGGTGATTCCGCCTGCGAGGAGGCCAATTACCTGACCCGCTTCGGGTCGGTCGTCCATCTGGTCCATCGCCGCGACTCGCTCCGCGCCTCCAAGATCATGGCCGACCGGGCACTGGCCAATCCGAAGATCAAGCCCGTCTGGAACTCCATCGTCACCGAGGTTCTCGACGTGAAGCAGGACAAGGTCACCGGCGTCCGCCTGAAGAACACCGTCACCGGCGAGGAAAGCATCCTCCCGTGCGCCGGCGTTTTCGTCGCCATCGGCCACGTGCCGAATACCCAGATCTTCGCCGGCCAGATCGAAATCGACGAAAACGGCTACGTCATCCGCAAGGAAGGATCGCAGACCAGCGTGCCCGGAGTCTTCGTCGCCGGGGATTGCTCGGACCACGTCTACCGACAGGCCATCACCGCCGCCGGCATGGGCTGCGCCGCCGCCATCGATGCGGAACGGTTCTTGGGCGCGCTGAACCAGTAAACACGCGAAGGCCGACGCTGGAAAACTACTACGCCGAACGTGCGACGGAGCATGAACCCATCTACGCCAAGCCCGAACGCCAGACCGACCTGATGAAGCTCGGACGGCTACTGGAAGACGCCCTTCGCGCCCGCGTCGTGTTCTTCAACGACCGCTTCGTCGCTGGGAGCAGTTCCCCCATCCACCGCGTCGATGCAGCCGGCGACAATTGACGGCGCCGACGGCTCACCGACGGGCGCGAATTCGACGTGCTCAAGAACTTCCCCACCGCCGACGAACTCCGGGGCAGCGTTTTGCCACACGGGACGTCGGCTGAAATCGTGGAACTCGAATACTTCTGGTTCCTGAGCTACGAGCTGAAAGTCTGGGCGCCGCTTACGACATGAATCAAATCACGCCCACGCAACTGGCCGAACGCCTCGAACAACCGGCCCCGCCGGTGTTGCTCGATGTCCGGGAACTCGAAGAACACAACTTCGTCGCGTTGCCCGGCTCGACCCTGATTCCATTGGGCGAATTGGAGGACCGGTCCCACGAGATCGACTCCTGGAAGGCCCGCGAGATCGTGGTCTACTGCCACCACGGCGTCCGCAGCATGCACGCCATCGCCTTCCTGAATTCGCAAGGATTTCAAAGACTCCTCAACCTCGCCGGAGGGATCGACCGCTGGTCCCTCGAAGTGGACTCCGCCGCGCCGCGTTACTAGCGAACCCGCCCGGCATCCTGCGGAATCCGCGGATAACTCTTCCGTGACGAGCCGTTCGGCTTTAGTGATTTCGCGGAGTTGCCATGCGCTTCAGCATCATTCACAAGACCGAATACAAATACGCCTCGCCCGTCCGCGACAGCTTCAACGAGGTGCGCCTTCAGCCGCTTTCCAACGAGCAGCAGACGGTGGAGTCGTTTCTTCTGCGGGTGCTCCCCGCCTGCCGCCTGCGGCACTACGACGACTTCTACAAGAACGTCATCCACCACTTCGAGATTCCCGAACCGCACGCCCATGTGGTCATCGAGGCCACCACGACCGTGTCGACCCGGAACACCGCCCTGCCTCTGGATGCTACTTCGGCGCCGATGAGCCGGCTGCCTGAATGCGGCCGGACGGAACGCTGCTTCGACTACCTGATGCCAAGCCGCTACGTGGACCTCGACCCGGAAACCTGGCGGCTCGCCATCGACACAACCGCCGGGCTGACGGACATCTGGCAGGCATCGGTCGCGATCATGCGGTTCATCCACGGAAACTTCCGCTACACGCCCTCCAGCACGAACGTCCACACCCACATGCGCGACGTGGTCCAACAGCGCGAGGGCGTCTGCCAGGACTTTGCCCATGTGATGCTCGGAATGTGCCGCGTCCTCAAAATCCCGGCCCTCTATGTCAGCGGCTACCTCGCCACCGAGACGGCGAGTGCATCCCACGCATGGGTCGAAGTGTTCATCCCCGACCTCGGCTGGCGCGCGCTCGATCCCACGCACAACCACGCGCCCGACGAAAACTACGTGAAGATCGCCGTGGGCCGGGACTACGCCGACGTCGCGCCTGTGAGCGGCTACTACAAGGGCACGCTGGATCGAAAAATGACCGTGAATGTCCGGATCCAGCGGATTGACTAGGGAGTTTCTTCGAACTGGCTGCGAAGCCGTGGAACAAAGCAGCGCCAGGAGGCAGCCACGCTTTGCACAACCAATACGCCGTAAGCTCCGGCGGTCCCTCCACCCGGATCCTCCCAAGAATGACCGAATCCCGCAGACAGCCTGCCGGCCTCGGGCTCCTCCTTGCGGCAACCGGCGAAGGACTTGTTCACGCTGCAACCAAACACTCCCGTTCCCGACAGCGCTCCGGCAACGGACCGCCGTTTTCCTTTCGCCACACGCCCGTCACGGCGAATTCACAGTCGGAGGCTGGTCGCGGGACAACCACTTCCGCACATTGATGATGGCTGGATGATCGACGCGCGACGGAGCCGGTTGATCGCCGCCACAGTCACCAATGACACCGCTTACTTCCCCATCGATCGGCGACCGCGCCCTGTCCCGAGGACGTTCACAGACCAGCGCCAATTACCGGCTCCGGCTCGGATCGAACGCCGGGGACATGCAGGCCGCGCAGTCGCTGCGGTTCCTCGTGTTCAACGTGGAAATGAACGAAGGCCTCGAGGCCTCCTACGCCACGCTGCGGGACGAGGATCCGTTCGACCCGATCTGCGACCATCTCCTCGTCGAGGACATCGCGACCGGCGAAGTGGTCGGAACCTATCGCCTCCAGAGCGGCGAAACCGCCGCGCGGAACCTTGGATACTACAGCGCCCAGGAGTTCAACCTCGCCTGCATGGAGCCGTTCCGGGCGCAGATCGTGGAACTCGGCCGCGCCTGCGTTCACTCCAGCCACCGTAACCTCAGCGTGCTCGGCCTCCTCTGGAAGGGAATCGCCTGCTACGCCCGTGAGCGTGGCGCGCGTTACCTGATCGGATGCAGTTCCCTCCCGACGACGGAAGCCGCCGCAGGAGCCGCCGCCTATTCGTCCCTGATGCGGCGCCATCTGGCCGAAGAGGCGTTCCGTGTTTCACCGCAACCCGGTTGGGAATGTCCGATGGACAAGATGAACCCGGGCGAAGCGAAGATTCCACGACTCCTGATGGGCTACCTGTCGCTGGGAGCAAAGATCTGTGGCGCCCCTGCCATCGATCGTGAGTTCAAAACCATCGATTTCCTCACGCTGATGGACCTGGAAACTTTGCCCGCCGCGACGGTGGAGCGCTACCTCATCTGAACCGCCGGCCCACGGACCGCGGGGCTCATCCCTGGATGAAGTAGCTGAGGTTCTCGAGTTCGATGGCGAGGTTCACGTAGTTCACCTGGACCTCCTCGGGAACACTGAGGACCATCGGCGCGAAATTGAGGATCCCGACGATTCCGTTTTCGACAAGGACGTTGGCCACCTCCTGGGCGGCCGCAGCCGGCACCGTCAGGATGGCCATCTTGACGGAGTGTTCGCGGATGAACGCCGCGATCTGCTCCATCGGCAGGATCGGCTTCGGCGCAGGCAACTTGTTCTTGGCGGCGGCTTCCGCGTCGAAGGCCGCCAGAACCTCGAAGCCTTCCTGGTCGAAGCCGCGATAGGACAGGAGCGCGCGGCCCAAGTTGCCGACACCGACAAGAATGACCGGTTGGAGGCTCGTCGTGCCGAGCGTGTCGGCGATCATCTTCGAGAGCTGGTCGACGTCATAGCCGAGCCCGCGCGTGCCGAACTGGCCAAAATAGGTGAGATCCTTGCGCAACTGGGTCGGCTTCACGCCGGCCGCAGTGGCCAGAGCCTCGCTGGAAACGGTCCGGATGCCATTGCTCCGAAGCCGGGAAAGGCACCTCAGGTAGACGGACAGGCGATAGATCGCCTTCTTCGGAATCTCGGGACGCGTCGGTTTCTTCAAGCCACCGGCAGACTAAGGATTTTCCGACGGCAACACAAGATGGCGATGCCGCTGCCGGGTTCTACGTTGCCCCGCAGTCGCCGCCCGGTCACATTTGTCTGGGACCCGCGGTCATCCGGTTGCAAACAACTGCATTGAATCAGCGGGCCCTGATCCAGCGTCTGAACACGGCAGCGGTTTTCCAGAACCTGCCGGGGAACGCCGGAAGCCAAATGCCGAATCGCAGACTAATGACCGTATCGAACAAGTTGCTCCTGACCTTGACCAGCGCCGGCCTCGCCCTCGCGGCCGGATGCGGCGACAACACTCCCGGCGCGGGCAAGACGCGCGACAAGGCGAGCGTCACCGTGACGACGGCCGAAGCTTCGCTGCGGCCGATGGAGCGGACAGTCATCGCGCTCGGAACTCTCCAGGCCATCGACCGAGCCACGGTCAGCATCAAGACCACAGGACGCCTGCGCACCTTCAGCGTCGACATCGGCAGCGCCGTCAAAGCGGGCGACGTGCTGGTCCAGATCGAGCCGAGGGACTACGAACTCCGCCTCAAGCAGACCGAAGCCCTGCTCGCCCAGGCGCGCGCGCGTCTGGGACTGACCGTGGAGGGCGGCGACGACAAGGTGGACATCGAGAAGGTCAGCACTGTGCGGGAGGCGAGGGCGCTGCTCGCCGAGGCGGAGAAGAACGTCGCCCGCTTTCGCCGGCTGCAGCAGGAAAAAATTTCATCGGAAGCCGAGATGGAGCGGGCCCAGGCCGACTACCTGGTGAACCTCAACCGTTACGACGATTCGCTCCAGGATGCCCGGGAGAAGCAGGCCGTGCTTGCGCAACGCCGCGCGGAACTCGAGATCGCGCGCCAGCAGCTGACCGACACCTCCGTCCGCGCGCCATTCGACGGAGTCGTGCAGCAGCGGTTGACCAGCATGGGCGAATTCGTCGCCGCGGGCAGCCCGGTGCTCGTGCTCGTGCGGGTCGATCCGCTCCGTCTGCGCGCGGAAGTCCCCGAACGGCTTTCATCGCAGATCAGGGCAGGCCAGACCGTTCGGCTCTCGCTGGACGGCGATACCAATTCCTACGTCGGCTCGCTTCAGCGAATCAGCCCGGCCCTCGACGAACGCACCCGCATGCTGACGGTCGAGGCGGAGATCCAGAATCCCGGGCACCTTCGGCCCGGCGCCTTCGCCAAGGCGGCCATCGTCGTGCAAAGCGCTGCACCAGCGCTCGCAGTCCCGGAAGATTCCATCGTGACCTTTGCCGGAACCGAACGCGCCATCACCATCGCGACCAACACCGCCGTCGAGAAACGCATCACCACCGGCCGGCGTGAGAACGGATTCGTCGAAGTGCTGAAGGGCCTCCGACCCGGAGAACGGGTCATCCGCCGACCCGAAGGAATCCAGTCCGGCGATCCCGTGACGCCAACGTCCGCTTCCGGTCCCGTCTCCCTGCGGGAAGCGCAGAAAAATCCCAAGGCCCTCAATGCAGAAGCTCGCTGAAATCTGCATCCGGCGGCCGGTCTTCGCGCTCATGCTGATCATGGCGCTCGTCGTGGTCGGCGGGACCAGCTACTTCAAGCTCGGCGTCGACCGGCTCCCTTCGGTGGAACTTCCGACCCTCCGGGTCAGCACCTCCCTGCCCGGCG
>CANJSG010000061.1 GCA_947476875.1 Verrucomicrobiota bacterium
GGGGTTCGCTTGCGGTGACGCTGGCCGCCATCGCGGCGAACGGCCTGCTCTGGACGTGGCTGGCGACGCGCTTCGCCATGCGCGGGCAATTGCTCGAAGCGCTGCGGAACCAGTGAACACGGAGTTCAACCACAGATGGACACAGATAAACACAGATCAAGTTGCCGCAGCGCGGCTCGACATTGGATTGGTATCGCGAAGCTATCGCTCCGCCCTCGAACGAGTCCGTTGGAAAACGGGTCATTCCATCTGTGTTAGTCTGTGTCCATCTGTGGTTACTCCCCTTTGCCTTTCTTTAACCTGAAGACTCACTCGATGAACAAACTGACTTTGATTGGAACGCTGGCCCTGGCGGCGGCGATGCACTGCGGTGCGGCGGAGAAGACGCTGTTCAAGACCGACTTCTCGGACGGCGAAACCGGCAAGGTGCCGGAGACGCTCATGGTGCTCGACGGCGGGTTCAGCGTCGTGGAGGCCGGCGGCAACAAGGTCCTCGAACTGCCGGGTGCCCCGCTCGATACCTTCGGCGCGCTCTTCGGTCCCGCCGGCACGACGAACATGGCCGTGTCCGCCAAGATCCACGGCACACTCAAGGGCCGCCGCGGACCGACCTTCGGCGTCGGGCTCAACGGTGTGGCCGGCCACAAGCTGATGGTCGCGCCGATGAAGAAGGCACTCGAGATCCGCAAGGAAGACTCGGTCGTCGCCACGGTTCCCTTCGACTGGAAGTCGGATTCATGGACATCCTTGAAGCTCCAGCTCACCGAGGTGAAACCGGGCACATGGAAGCTTCAAGGCAAGGCCTGGAGCGGAGCCGAAGAGCCGAAGGAATGGCAGGTCTCCACGGAGACCACGACCGCACCTTCGTCCGGCAAGGCGTCGGTCTGGGGCAATCCTTTCGCCGGAACGCCGATCCAATTCGACGACATCGTCGTGTCGGAGGCGAAGTGATCCACCAGCGGTCACACATGATCGGGCAGCGTGGCCTCGTGATCGTTATACTGTATTTGGCGGGCCTGCTTGGTCCGGGTGGCCGAGCCGCCGAGCCGGCCGTCTCCGCACGGCTGGAGGTCCCCGATGCCGAGACCCATGTCATCGGAGATCCGATTCAACTGATCTGGCATTTCACCAATGGCACGCCGAGTCCGCTGGCTTTCACGTGGGAGGCCTGTTGCCGGTTGAACGGGCGGCTCACGGTTCGTAAGGACGGTGTGGAACAGCCGAGGATTCCGCCGGGACCCAACTCCGCGCATCAGTTCGCCAAGCCGGCGATCATCCGCGCACAGACGGAGCAGGCGTTTGAATCGCAGCTGGCCGACTGGGTTTTCCTGACCAACTCCGGCCGCTACGAGATCAGTGGGCGCTACATCGGCGTGCTGCCGGAACAGCAGCCGCCCGTGCCGCGGTCCATGGCTCTTTGGCGCGGCGAAGTCTCGACCGCTCCCGAGCAGGTAACGCTGGTTTCGGTGGCCGAGTATCTCGGACAACGCACCGACCGCGTGAAACGCAGCGGCATCGATGCCGCGATCACCGGCCCCGAGCGCCTGCCTGCCCTGGGGGATATTCCGCTGATGATCGGCGTGACCAACGCGGGCTCGGCGGTCGTGAGATTCCGTTGGCCGCTCGATGCGGATTTGTGGTTCGTCGATTCCGGCGGCATCCGCGTCCATCGCGCGCCGATGAAGCCGGCCGGAGACGACGAGGTGGTGGATCTGCCGCCGAAGGGTGGTTGGAGCCGGTCCTTCAACGTGGCGGCGGCGGATCTAGGTGGCGCGGCCTTTGGCGACTACACGGTGTTCGTGGATTTTCCCGCGACGACCAACGGCCGTCCGCGTGTCGCGTCGACGGCGCATTCCTTGCGCTGGTCATTGGGAGCGACGGAGGTGGCGGCGCTGCTGAACGATGCGGCCCGTGGTTCCGGTGTCGGCGCACGCAATGCCCCGCTTCGGGTGCTCAGGGAATACCTCGGGCTCATCAAAACCACGCTGGCTTCGATGACCGGACCTCCGTTGAACGCGAAGGCTGATGATCTGCGGCGACAGTTGGTGACGGCTGCCAAACTGCGTGATCTTCCGACCCGGTCCGGCCGTGTCGACTTGCGGATCAGGGTGATGCCGGGCGGTGATTGGCGGATCGATGAACCGGTCGTCGCACGAGCTGTCGCAGGATCGGCTGCTGACCAGCTTCGGGCGGTCATGGCGGCGCGCCGGCACCTCGGTCTCGAAATGGCGGCGAACCTCCAACCCGACGAATCAGCCACGGTGCGTGATGTGACGGCGGTGACGGCGGGTCTCGGGCAGTTGACCTCGGACATGGCGGCGGCTCCCCGGTTTATCGCGGAGGCGCCGACGAACATGGTTCCGGGTAGCCTGACGATCCAGTCCGGGGCCGTCCCGGCGAACCTGGTCCTCCGCCTCCAACGGCAAACCGATGGTTCGGTCCGGGCGTCTGTGGCGAAGGCCCCGCCCGGTGTCGCGATGCTTAAACCGGAGAACCTGGCGGCTGCGAAGTTCGACTTCATTGCCGACAAGTCCGGCGTATCCGCGCCGATCCGCGATGGAAGTGTTTCCGCTGTGCAAGCGCTGGTCCTGGCTTCGGGAGATCTGTCGTGGTCGGAGGTCCGGTCGTGGCTTGATCCGCTGCTTGGGCGCGGGCTGCAGGTCGACCTTTCCGTCCTTCCGTGAACGCCGAGCCGATGGGTCCGCATCGAAAGCGCCAATTCAGTTTCTCACCGTTGCGCCAGGTAACGCTTTGGTTAAGGTCTCGCGGCCTCCTAAGGCCGTAACCATGGTTCGAAAGATCTGCATGCTCATGACCGTCGCCGCCGCATTGACCGCCTGCCATTCGCCCAACGATCCCGTGGGCGCGTCGTCCAAACCCACCAAGGCGTTCGCCGACTTCGACGTCGTCGCGGCCAAGTTCAAGAACAGGCTGCTGCTTCCCGAGTTCGAGACCACGACCAATGCCGTGATGGTGGCGGCGGACTCTGCCATCGCCGAGGGCAACGCCGCTCTCGACGCTATCGGCAAACTCAAGCCAGCGGAGGTCACGCTGCAGAACACGGCCCTCGCTCTCGACGACATGTTTTGGCGCGCCGCCCTCACGGCGAACCGACTGGGTTTGACCAAGGAGACCTCCCTGGATGCCGGCTTCCGCGATACAGCGACCGAGGCGATCAAGAAGATGCAGGACTGGATGGTGGCCCTCGATTACCGTGAGGACGTCTACGCCGCGGTGAAGGCCTACGCGGAGTCGAATCCGAAGCTCGAAGGCGAACACCAGAAGCTCCTGGAGGAAACGCTCCGCACCTACCGTCGGGCCGGCCTCGCTTTGCCGAAGACGGAACGCGACGAAGTCGAGCGCCTCCGCAAGCTGATCGAACAGAAGAGCACCGATTTCAGGTCGAACATCACCAAGGCGAAGGCGCCGCTGAAATTCACGAAGGCGGACCTCGCCGGCGTGCCGGAATCGTTCCTCGCGCAGGACGGCATCAAGACCGGCGCGGACGAATACACCATCCTCGCCAACGTCACCCCGCAGTATTCCGTGGTGATGGAGAACGCGAAGTCCGAAGCCACGCGTCGCCGCGTGTTGGAGGTCCAATACAACCTGGCCAAGGAGGAGAACCTCCCGCTGATGACGGAGATCCTCCAGCTCCGCAAACAGGTCGCGCAGAAGCTCGGCTACAAGACTTGGGCCGATTACCAGATCGAGCCGAAGATGGCGAAAGACGGCGCGACCGCGCTCAAGTTCCTCCAGGATCTCAAGGTCGGCCTCCAGCCCAAGCTCGACGGCGAATTGAAGGAGTTCCAGGAGATCAAGGCCCGCGAAACCGGCGTGAAGGACGCGAAGGTCAACCTGTGGGACATCCGCTACTTCTCGAACCAGCTGCGGAAGGAGAAGTTCACCATCGATACCGAGGCGCTCCGCGTCTATTTCCCCTACGAGAAGGCTTTGTCGGGAATGTTCCGGGTCTACGAGACGCTCTTCTCGATCAAGCTGGAGGAGGTCGTGGTGCCTAAATCCTCCACCTGGTCGCCGGACGTCCAGCTTTTCGTCGTGACGGACAAGACGACCGGGGAACCGCTCGGTGCGCTCTACCTCGACATGTTTCCGCGCGAGGGGAAATACAACCACTTCGCCCAGTTCGGCGTGGTCGACGGCAAACGGTTGCCCGACGGCACCTACCAGCGCCCGACCGCGGCGTTGATCTGCAACTTCCCTCCTCCGCAGAAAGACAAACCCTCGCTGCTCTCGCACGACGATGTGGAGACGCTCTTCCATGAGTTCGGCCACGCGATGCACACGATCCTGACCCGTGCGGAGACCGTGCGGTTTTCCGGAACGGCCGTGCCGGCGGACTTCGTCGAGGCGCCGTCGCAGATGCTGGAGAACTGGGTCTACGACAAATCGGTCCTCGATACCTTCGCCGCCGACTACCGCGATCCGTCGAAGAAGGTGCCCGGCGAAACGCTTTCCAAGATGCGCGCGGCCAAGCTGGCCACGATGGGCAACCACTACCGCCGACAGATTTCATTCGGCATGTTGGACCTGATGCTCCATGGCGAGAACGTCCCGTCGTCCGCGAAAGAGCTCCAGGAAGTGAGCAACCGCATCCTGTCCGAGGCTCATCTGCCTGTTCCGGAGAACTCGGCCTTCCTGGCCTACTTCGGCCATCTGGCGGGCGGCTACGATGCGGGCTACTACGGCTACGCTTGGGCCGACGCGATCTCGGCCGACATGGCGACGGTCTTCGAACAATCGGCAAAAGGATTCTGGGACGAAGCCGCCGGCCGTCGCCTGCGCGACGATATCTACGCCCCGGGCGGTTCCCGCGACGTGACCGTTTCGATCGAGAAATTCCTCGGCCGTAGTTCGTCGCAGAAGCCGTTCCTCAAGAGCATCGGCATCGACCACTGACCGTCCGCGATCCGCGCCAAAACCAAACCGCTTTGACCATGACACGACTCCGCTTCACGAGCCTGCTGACCATCGGGACATTGGCCGCTTCGTTGCTTTTCACGGGCTGCGGCCAGAGCAAGAGCCAGGTCGATATCGCAACCGAAAACCAGATCCTGCTCTACGGAAACAAGGCAGAGCCGCAGGGCCTCGATCCCCACGTCGTCGAAGGCGTGGGTGAACACCAGATCATCGCGTCGTTGCTGGAGGGATTGGTCACGGAAGACCCGAAGACTTTGCGCCCGATCCCCGGCCAGGCGGAGAAGTGGGAAATGTCGCCGGACGGCAAGACCTACACTTTTCATATCCGCAAGAACGCGCTCTGGTCGAACGGGGATCCTGTGACCGCGCAGGATTTCGTCGACAGCTACATTCGCCTCCTTACGCCGTCGTTGGGTTCCCGCTACTCCTACATGCTCCACTGCATCGAGGGCGCGGCCGACTACAACACGGGTAAACTGAAGGATGCTTCCAAAGTGGGCGTGCGCGCCATCGATGTGAAGACGCTCGAGGTCCGCCTGAACTGCCCGACGGCCTACCTGCTGGACATGATGGCGCAGCACTACACCTGGTGGCCGGTGCACATGCCGACAATCCGCAAGGCGGGCGACCCCTTCACGCCCGGCAACAACTGGACACGCCCGGAAACGTTCGTCGGCAACGGCCCGTTCGTGCTCACGGAATGGCGCCCGAACAACGTCCTGCGAGTCCGCAAGAGCACCAACTACTGGGACGCCGCGACCGTCCGGTTGAACGGCATCGACTTCCTCCCGATCGAAAGCGTCGACAGCGAAGAACGCGCCTTCCGCGCCGGGCAATTGCACCGCACCGAGGAAGTTCCCGCCGCCAAGATCGACGTCTACAAGAAGGAGAATCCAAACCTCCTCCGCATCGATCCCTATCTCGCGACCTACTTCTTCCGTTTCAACACCACGTTGCCCCAGTTCAAGGACAAGCGCGTGCGGCAGGCTTTGACGATGGCCGTCGACCGCAAGGCCATCGTCGAGACCGTGACCCGCGGAGGGCAGCAGCCGGCCTACGCCTTCACTCCGCCCGACACCAAGGGCTACACGTCTCGGGCGCAGGTGAAGTCCGATGTCGAAGGCGCGAAGAAGCTCCTCGCCGCTGCCGGCTTCGCCGACGGCAAGGGCTTGACCGTCGAGATCCACTACAACACTTCCGAGAACCACCGGGCCATCGCCGAGGCCGTGCAGCAGATGTGGAAGAAGAACCTGGGCGTCGACGCGACGCTCCGGAACGAGGAATGGAAGGTCTACATGGCCACGCAGAACGCCACGAACTACATCGTGAGCCGCGCCGGTTGGACGGGCGACTATCCGGATCCGTCGACCTTCCACGAAACCTTCCTCTCCAACAGCGGCAACAACCGCACCGGCTGGGACAACCCGGAGTATGACCGCCTCGTGAAGGAAGCCGCCTGCATGGTCGATGAAAAGGCGCGCTACGAGAACTTCCAGAAAGCCGAGGCCATCCTCCTCGACGAGCTTCCGCTGCTCCCGATCTACTACTACACGCGTGTTTTCCTCCTGCATCCATCGGTGAAGAACTGGCATCCCACCTTCCTCGATCATCATCCCTACAAACACGTCTATCTGGAGGCACCGGCGAAATGAACGATGCGCTGCAGGAAACATGGGATGACAGGAAACCCATGAAGGTGGTTGGAAGAAGGAAGGAGCCGGTGGCCACACTGGCAAAAATGGACCCCTTCTTCCGGCTTTGCCGCGTGTTGGCCAAAGGGAGGCCGTTCATCCCCAAAGGCGTCCATCGGTTCAAAACCTTCGAGGAGGCTGACGCATGGCAGATGAAGATGATCACTCGTCGCTAGAACCTCGTTGGCCCGATGTCGCCGACCTGGTCCGGCTTTGCTCGAACCTCAACTCGGCCGGTGCGCGCTACATCGTTGTTGGTGGCATGGCGATCATCCAGCACGGCTTTGGCCGTGCCACCATGGACATCGACCTCATCGTCGATTCGTCGGACGAGAATTTCGCCCGGGTCAAGGAAGCCATGCTCAAGCTGCCGGACGGCGCCATCGGCGACGTTCAACCGGGAGAGCTCGACGAATTCGCGGTCATCCGCGTGGCCGATGAGATTGTAGTCGACCTGATGAAATCCGCCTGCGGCATCGACTACGCCGGGGCGGAAAAGGAGATCGAGTGGCACGAGATCCAAGGCGTCCGCATCCCGTTCGCCTCGCCGGAACTCCTCTGGAAACTCAAGCAAACCCATCGCGAGAAGGACGCCCTCGACCGGCAGTTCCTCGCCGAACTTCTCAAGAAACGCGGCAAGCTCTACCCTCCTGCTTGAAGACGCGGACACCGAAGCACAGACTAAAACGCATGGTCATCGCCCGGTCGAAACCCATAATCTAGAAGCCGCCCCCGCAGAGAACACATGCTCCGCTTCATCACCTTTCGACTGCTCCAGGCCATCCCGGTCGTGTTCATCGTGGCGGCCGCGACCTTCATCATGTGCCGGCAGATTCCCGGCGGACCGTTCGACTCGGAGAAGCCGCCCCCGCCGGAGATCAAGCGCCAACTGGAAAGCTTCTACGGCCTGAACAAACCGCTCGGCCAGCAGACGCTCGACTACCTGTGGAGCATCTGCCCGAAGAAGTTCATGCCCCACCGGCTGTTTCTCGACGCCAACAACGACGGCCGGGCCGATTTCGATTTGAAGGCCGCGTTCGGTTCCGACTTCGGGCCCAGCTTCAAGTCCGTCCGCACGGTCAATGAAACCATCGCCGATTCGTTCCCTGTTTCCTTCCAGCTCGGCGCGCTCGCGCTGACGATCGCGCTGCTGCTGGGCATCCCGGCCGGAGTCGCCGCCGCTCTGCGTCCGAATTCGTGGGTCGACTACTTCGCCTCGGGTATTTCCATGCTCGGCGTCTGCGTCCCCACGTTCGTCATGGGTCCGATTCTTGTGCTGGTTTTCGCCCTGAATCTCCGTTGGTTCAACGCCTCGGGCTGGTTCGACTTCAAGGACCAGTTATTGCCTTCACTCACGCTTGGCATCGCCTACGCCGCCTACGTGGCACGACTCACTCGCGGCGGAATGCTGGAAGTGCTCAACCAGGACTTCGTCCGCACGGCCCGCGCGAAGGGCGCCAGCGAATCGCGCGTCATCCTGCGACATGCGCTGCGCGGCGGGTTGCTCCCGGTGATCTCGTTCCTCGGACCGGCCGCCGCCGGCATCATCACGGGATCGTTCGTGATCGAGACCATCTTCCAGGTGCCCGGGCTAGGCCGCCACTTCGTCACCTCGGCCTTCAACCGCGACTACTTCCTCATCACCGGCACCGTCGTCTTCTACGCCGCGCTCGTCGTCCTGTTCAACTTGGCCGTCGACGTCGTGCAAGTCTGGCTCAATCCCAAGCTGAAGTTCGAATGAACCCTCCGGCCGCACCCATTCCCGACGCTCCGTTTGTCCCGGACGTCGTTTTCGAGGAAGCCGAGACGGGAACCTCGCTCTGGAAAGACGCGTGGGCCCGGCTGCGGAAGAATAAGATGGCCGTCTTCGGCGCCGGCACCCTGGTCTTCATGGCGCTGTTCTGCCTGATCGGCCCGTTCCTCTCGCCCTACACCTACGACGCGCAGGACCTCAACCAATACGCCAAACCACCCGGCGCCCAGCACTGGTTCGGCACCGACAAGCTCGGCCGCGACCAACTCACCCGCATCATGTATGGCGGCCGCATCTCCCTGGCCGTCGGCATCTGCGCGACGATGGTGTCGCTGACCATCGGCGTGCTCTGGGGCGCGGTCGCCGGATACGCCGGCGGCAAGCTGGACACCGTGATGATGCGCATCGTCGACATCCTTTACGCCCTGCCCTTCACCATCTTCGTCATCCTCCTGATGGTCTTCTTCGGCCGGAATATTATCCTGCTGTTTGCCGCGATCGGCGCGGTGGAATGGCTGACCATGGCGCGCATCGTCCGTGGTCAGGTGCAATCGCTGCGCAAGATGGAGTTCATCGAAGCGGCCATCGCCCTCGGTCTTTCGCGGCGGCGGATTATTCTCCGTCACATGATCCCAAATGTGCTCGGCCCGGTCATGGTCTACACCACGCTGACCATTCCGGCGGTCATGCTGCTGGAGGCCTTCCTCAGCTTCCTCGGCCTTGGCGTCCAGCCGCCGATGAGTTCGTGGGGCTCGATGATCAAGGACGGCGCCGAGGTGATGGAGGAATTCTGGTGGATGCTGATCATCCCCGGCTTGTTCCTTTCGCTGACTCTTTTCTCCCTCAACTTCCTCGGCGACGGCCTCCGCGACGCCCTCGACCCCAAAGCCTCGAAGGACTGATGCCCCTCCTCGAAGTCAAAAACCTCAAGACCTACTTCCACACGCGCAACGGCGTGGTGCGGGCGGTGGACGACGTCTCTTTCTCCATCGAGAAGGGCGAGACCCTCGGCATCGTCGGCGAATCCGGCTCCGGCAAGTCCGTCACCGCCTACAGCATGATGCGGCTCATTCCGCAGCCTCCCGGCCGTATCGAAGGCGGCACCGCCAGCTTCGACGGGACCGACCTGCTCAATTGCTCCAAAGAACAGCTCGCCGCCATCCGTGGCCGTCGCGTGGCCATGATCTTCCAGGACCCGATGACGTCCCTGAATCCCTACATGCGGATCGAGGACCAGATCATCGAACCGCTCCTCATCCACGGAATGTGCGACAAGGCCGAAGCGCGGCGACGCGCGTTGGAAGCGATGAAGAACGTCGGCATCCCCGCGCCTGAGACTCGCCTGCGGAGCTTCCCGCACGAGTTCTCCGGCGGCATGCGGCAACGTGTCATGATCGCGATGGCGCTCATCACCAAGCCCGACCTGCTCATCGCCGATGAGCCGACCACCGCCCTTGATGTGACCGTGCAGGCGCAGATTCTGGAGCTCATCAAGAAGATGCAGCGCGAGCTCGGCACGGCGGTCATCTTCATCAGCCACGACCTGGGAACCGTCGCCGGCTTCTGCGACCGCGTGATGGTGATGTATGCCGGCAAGGTCATGGAGACGGCCAAGACCGACGAAATCTTCTATCGCCCGCGCCATCCCTACACCCGCGCGTTGCAGAAGAGCCGTCCGGCCCTCCAGGCCAAGGGCGCCGAGCTTTATACCATTCCCGGCATGCCTCCGGACGTTTCAAAGCCGATCCAAGGCTGCGCCTTCAAGACCCGCTGCGAGTTCGCCCTCGAATCCTGCAAGCAGGCTCCGATGAGCCTCGTCGAAACCGAACCGGGCCACGGCACAGCGTGTCCGCGTGTGTCTGGAGGAGAGTTGAAGCTATGAGCGCTTTCCTCGAACTCACCAACGTCAAGACCCACTTCCCGGTCGAGCGCGGGGTCATCTTCAAGAAGCGCGTCGGCGTGGTGAAGGCGGTGGATGGGGTGAACCTCTCGCTGCGCCAGGGCGAGATCCTTGGGCTTGTCGGCGAATCCGGCTGCGGCAAGTCGACGCTTGGACGCACCATCCTCCAACTCATTCCCGCTTCGGAAGGCACCGTCGTTCTTGCCGGCAAGAACTTGTCCGCGCTCAAGGGCCGGCCGCTGCGCGCCGCGCGGTCGGACTTCCAGATGATCTTCCAGGACCCCTACGCGACGTTGAACCCGCGCATGACGGTCTACGACACGCTGGCCGAGGCGATCCGGACGCACAAAACGATCACCGAGTCCGCCATGCCGGAAGCCGTCAGCCGTCTCATGCAGAAAGTCGGCTTGGCCCCGCGCTTCATCAAAAAATATCCGCACGAGTTCTCCGGTGGCCAACGCCAACGCATCGCCATCGCCCGCGCGCTTGCGGTGGAACCAAAGCTCATTGTGGCCGATGAACCCGTCTCGGCCCTCGACGTCTCCATCCAGGCCCAGATCATCAACCTGCTCTACAAACTCTCCCGCGAGCTGGGCCTGACGCTGATCTTCATCTCGCACGATCTCTCGGTGGTGAAACACATCTCCGACCGGATCGCCGTGATGTATCTCGGCCGCATCGTGGAGCTGGGCGAAGCCGCCGAAGTCTTCGAGCGTCCGTTGCATCCCTACACCAAGGCGCTGGTCAGCGCGGTGCATCTGCCCGATCCCGTGAAGGAACGCGCCCGCCAACGCATCATCCTGCCCGGCGATCCGCCGTCGCCGATGAATCCGCCCAGCGGCTGCACCTTCCATCCGCGCTGCCCCTACGCCATCGACGCCTGCAAGGGCGCCGCACCGCAGTTCGATTCGCTGGACGGCGGGAAGCACAGCGCGACCTGCATCCGGTTGAAGGAGCTGAATCCCGCGTAGGCCGGGAATGACGGAGGCCGAAGGCCAAAGAGCTTCTCCCATAAAACGGGGACGCCATGAGACTGCCCAGCGGTTGGAAGAACCCGCGGTTCCCGTGTCTGGCTCCAGCGAAGCCTCCCGTTTATAGCCCTCGTTCCCAAAGCATGACTCAAACTCCGGAGGGGGTCTCGTCAGGTCGCCCCTACGGAGCTTGGGATTCCATTGAAACTTGGCGCCTATAGGCAGTTGGCTCCCCTGGAGCCGGGATCTGAACGACAAACCGGCGGCGGAACAGGCGACAGGCCATCCCGGTTAGTCTTCGACCTTGAAGTCGATGTCTCCGCCTTCGGGAGCGTCTTTGATCTTCTTGGCCAGGTCGGCGTGGAGGCGGATGACTTGGGCGGCGGGCCTGGGCTTCAAGTCGACACCGCCTTCGGACTCCTCGAAGCAGAAGGGCGGATTGGCCATGAGCAGTTCGCCGGGCTCCAGCGGATGACCGAAACTGACGTTGAGGAACTCCTCGATGTCGTCCGAAACGCCCTCCAGAAATTCGTCCAGATCCTCGGTGAACGGCTCCAGTTCGCCGGTCTCGGCGGAGAGCATGAAGACATTCCCGTCACGGAGCACGAACTGGTCGCCCAGCTGGTCCTGGGCGAACGGGATATCGCCGGGTTCAAGCGCGGCGTAGAACTTGTGCAGCGCGTTCGGTCCCTTCCAAACCTCGCGCAGCGAATGCCAGTCGGGCGCACGGCTGGCTCCCCGGATGTGCAACGCGCCTTCTTGGAGGATGCAGCCGTTGAGTTCGTTCAGGAGCGTCCCGAGTTCCGGCGGCAATTCGCGCACAAGTTCCGTGTCGTCGATGGGGCCGCCCCGCCAAGTGATTCCAGGTAGCATGTTGTTCAATTACTCCGCCACGATGGTCAGCGTATGTTCTACGGGTGCGAAGGCTTCCTTGATGGCGGCAGCGAGCGGGGCGCGGGCTTTCTCGGTGAGTTGGGCGGTCAGTTCCCTGTCCGCCCGGCCTTCGGGTCCGTGGAAGAGTTCCTTGATCTGCCGGGTCTCGTAGGCCTGCTTGGCGGCCACGGCGTTGTCGACCTTGTCGAACGCGGCGGAGAACGGGTTGACAACAAAATCGGCGGCGAGGTTCACGCCCTTCGCCAGCTGTTCGGCGGAATAACTCTTCGACTCGGCGCCCCAGGCAACCTTGTAGCGGGCGGCGGTTGCGCCGGTGGCGACGAGGGTGAAGCGGTTCAGCTCCTCGTTGAACGGGATCAGCGTCATGGCGCTGCGGATGGAGTTGTCGCTCTTCAGATCGCCGGTGGCGCAGAAGGGAAACTTGCGGCTGACGACCTTGAGCTGGCCGTTGACGAAGCCCTTGGTCTCATGGCCGGGCGTGGCGGATGCAGTCTGCTTGCCGAGGTCGAGGGTCAGCGTGCCGATCTGGCCATCGAGCCCGAGACCCTTGAGGAACGCGTAGGCCATGACCGTCTGGCCGGCCCAGCCTGGGTGCACGCCGTCCTTGCCGGAGATGTAGTAGTCGTCGCCGAATTTCTGCCGGGCCTCGTAGAAGGTGGTGATCATCGGCCAGAAGACGTCGGCGAATCCGACCTGCTCGGCCTGGGCGATCTCGATGCCGATGTTGCGGAATTTGTTCAGGTTGAGGTTGAGGTCGTCGATCGTGCCGGAAGCGCTCTTGACCCAGCCCGGCATCTTGCCGACGCAGCCCGGCGATCCGAGGACCACGCGGGCGCCGGCGGCCTTGAACGCGCGGACGATGGCGGTCTGGTTGGAGCGATACCATTGGCCGTTGGCCTCGTCGTAGACGCGGTAACGGTGGTCGTTCATGCCGTAGCAGGTCGTGGCGATCGTCGGCTGGAAACGCAGCGCGTCATTCATCATGCGGCGCACGAAGCCCTCGGCGGTTTCGCCGCTCCAGCCGTATTGGCGCGCGGTGATTTCCAGTTCGGGCACGCAGACGGTCAGGTAGGTCTCGATGATGCGGGAATACATCCTCTGCTCGGTGATCGAGTCGCCGATGATCGCAAGACGGTCGCCCTGCTTGAGGAGAAGGCCGGACGGCCGCGGGGCCTTGATGGGCTCAAACTTTTCCAGGACCGGAATCGCGGGCCGGGGTTCGAGACCGGCGGCGGCGAGGCCGATGGCGGACAACGCAATGGCGAAAAGAGCGAGGGAGCGTTTCATGGTAGGATTCTGCGAGCGTGTCGGGCGGCAGCAGGCGTGGCAAGGAATCGGTTGCCGCCACAGGTGAATCTCGGTTCACTCGCCAACATGAAATCAGGGAATCCCACTCTCAGCCCCAGCGCCTTTGAAAACGAGCGCGGCCACTCGACCGGTTCGGTCATGACGCTCGACGGCACGTTGCACAAGACGGCCATCCTGCTCCTCATCCTTACCGTCACGGCCGCGTTCACGTGGACCACCGGCCGCGCGAACCCCGGTCTCGCCGGCGCCTTCGCCATGGGCGGAGCGATCGCCGGAATCATCCTCGCGCTGATCACGATCTTCGTGAAAAAGGCGGCGCCGATCACCGCCCCGCTCTACGCCGCAGCCGAGGGCCTTTTAATCGGGGCGATCTCGCTGTTCATGGAGCAGAAGTTCAAGGGCATCGTCACTCCGGCCATCGCGCTGACGTTCGGCCTCCTCGGCGTGATGCTGGCGCTCTACCGGTTCCGCATCGTCCAAGCCACGCGCGGATTCACGATGGCGATCTTCGGGGCCACGGCTGCGATCGGGCTCGTCTACCTCGTGTCGTTCGTCATGCGCCTCTTCGGATCGGACATTCCCTACATCCACGGCAGCGGCCCGATCGGCATCGGCTTCAGCCTGGTGGTCGTGGCGATCGCCGCGTTCAACTTCATCCTGGATTTCGCGGCCATCGAGGAAGGCGTCGATTCCGGCGCGCCGAAATACATGGAGTGGTATTGTTCCTTCGCGCTGCTCGTGACGCTTGTCTGGCTCTACATCGAGATCCTGCGCCTTCTCGCCAAGCTCCGCGGCCGCGACTAGCCGGCCCGCCCGGGATCATAACTGGGCAAAAGAGATCGTCCTCGAATCCAGCAGCCCATTGACGGGGCAGCCAAGCAGACCCGCATGGCCTTCACTTCTTCCCCGAGCCCTTCGGCTCGTCACGGATGAGCGGTATGTTCAGAGGCGCGGGCGTGCTTGTGGTGTAGGGCAGTTTGTCGCCCAGTTCCGCCTGGAGTTCCTGCAACCTCGGGGTCAGACGGAAGAGCACGCTCGCGCCTTCCGGCGAGGTGACCATGTCCTTCTGTTCGAGTTTGTCGTCCGGCAGGTCGAAGATCTGCGTTTTGTTGATCTGCGTGTAGCGGATGAGCTTGAAGCGTCCATCGGTGATCCCGCGCTGGACGTTGCCGTAGGCGAAGAAGAGTTCGTCGCGGTGTTTGTTGGTCGCACCCGTCAGCACGCCCGCGAACGACCGGGCATCCATCCCGGCGGCGGGCTTCAGGCCGGCGAGCTCGCAGAGCGTGGGATTCAAATCGTGGAGGTAGACGAGCGCGTCGCTGCGTTGCCCGGCCTTGATCCCCGGTCCCGCCGCGATCAAAGGCACCCCCACGCTGTGTTCGTAGAGGTTCTGTTTGCCGAGCAGTCCGTGGCTGCCGAGGGCCAGGCCGTTGTCGGCGGCGAAGACGATGATGGTGTTCTCCAGCAGCCCTTTCTCCTTCAGCAACGCGACCAGATCTCCGATGCGGGCATCGAGATGCGTGATCATCGAGTAGTAGCGGGCGGTCTCCTCGCGGACCGCTTCGACGGTGCGGGGCCACGGCAGGAGCTGTTCGTCGCGGACGAGCATCTCGCCGTTGTTGAAGGGGTGTTCGCGGCGGAAGTTCCTCGGTGGCGAAACATTGTTGGTCGAATACATCCGCTCGTAGGCGTCCGGAGCCTGACGCGGGTCGTGCGGCGCGGTGAAAGGGAGGTAGAGGAAAAAGGGCTTCGATCCATCCTGCCGGGCGATGAACTCCTTGGCCGCTGAAGCGAAGACGTCGGTGGAGTGGCCTTCCATGACGGTCGCCCGGGCGGCGGGATAGAGGCCATCCGGGTCGTAGGATTGGACCGGCACCTTGAAGTGGTCGCCCATGCCGCCGAGGAAGAGGTTGGTGCCATCCGAAAATGCGGCCGACAGCGCTTTTCCGCCGTTGTGCCACTTGCCAACCATGTAGTCCCGGTAGCCGGCCTCGCGGAAGATCGCCGGAAGGAAAACGTGGTTGGTCCCGATGGCCCCAAGCTGCTTGGGCTCGAAACGGAAGAGGTGCTTGCCGGTCATCAACATCGCCCGGCTCGGCATGCAGACCGCGCCGACCGTGCTTCCCATGATGTGGGCGCGCGTGAACGCCGTGCCGCGGTTGACCAGTTCGTCGAGGTTCGGCGTGAGGATCTCCTTGTTGCCGAGGACGCGGATCGCATCCGGGCGCATGTCATCGGCGAGGATGAACACGACATTGGGCTTCGGCGACGGGGCCGCCGCCGAGGCGCCCCACATCGACAGGCAAAGAAGGAGCGCGGGAAGAAGGCGGCTGAGAATGGACCGTGCGGTTGGCATGGCGGCTTTTCTGCCACGAGTCGGCCTGACGGGAAACCCGAAACCGGAATAGCCGGCACCGACCGTCCGCCGATTTTGGCCTTTGGCCTTCGGGCTTCGTCATTTCGCGGCTCCCGCGCGACGTTTCTCTTCCACTTTTCGGCGACCGCTGGTTAGCCTTGCGGCGATTTCCCAGCGAAACCAGTCCCAGACTTTTATGAGCACCACCGCAGCCAACAATTTCCCCAAGCTTCACAACGCCATGTGGCCCGGCCTCGTCGGCAAGGGCAGCCCCGGCGCGGAGCCGTTCATCGACCTCGACACCATGCTCGATTTCACCGCCAAGGCCGAGGTGAACGGGGTCAAATTCGACGGCGTGGACCTGTTCCTCTACAACCCGCACGTCGACATCGACATCTCGGACGACGGCATCAAGAAGCTCGCCGAGAAGATCCAGAAGAAAGGGTTCGTCGTCGGCTCCGTGGTGGCGCCCGTCTGGTTCGACGCTTCGGCCGGCGGCGATGAGAAGGCCCGGGCCAACTTCGTCACCCACGTCCGCAAGGCTGTCAGCATCGCGAGCAAGCTCCGCAAGCTCGGCGTCCGTCCCTACGGCATCGTCCGGATCGACAGCGCCACCGGCGTCACCGCTTGGGACAAGGATCCGAAGGGCACGACCAAGCTCATCGCCCAGACCTTCCGCGAAGCCGGCAAGGTCGCGAAGGGCGAAGGCGAACGCTTGGCGGCCGAAGGCGAGATCTGCTGGGGCGGAATGCACTCGTGGAAATACATGGTGCAGCTCCTCGAAATGGTCGACATGCCCAAGGTCGTCGGTTTCCAGGCCGACATGTCCCACACGCACCTCTACACGCTCGGCTACAACGCCGAGGCCCACCGCATCGTGCCGAAGAACTACCACTACGAGCCGGGCGAATTCCACAAGGCCATGACCAAGCTCACCGACGCGCTCCGTCCGTGGACGACCGACTTCCACGTCGCGCAGAACGACGGCTCCGTCTTCGGCTCCGGCGACCACGAGAAGACCGGCCGCCACTGCCTCGCCACCGATCCCAAGGGCAAGCTCAACATCGCCCGCGATTCCGGCTATTGGCTCCGCGACAAGGCGGGCAAGGTGACCAAGAAGCTGAAGCACATCTGCTGGGACGGCTGCATGTTCCCCAACGACGTCCTCGGCAAGCAGGAGACGTGGAACAACATCCTCGCCGCCATGATCCAGGTCCGCGAAAACCACGGCTGGAAGGCGTGAGCCAGCGAACTTAGCCACAAGGGGGATGCGCGTGTTGCCGGACGACCCAGTAAGCTGCCGTAAGAAGGTCGATGATATCTTCATAGAGCTGGTGGGCGCTGAGAAAGCCAGATGGCTTCGAGCGGATGTGCCCTCGAGAACAATGCTGTTGATCGCAAATGCCGTTAGCTCCGAATCCGGTTATCCTGAAAAAGTGGGATGGGGCATTGGAATCAACGTCTCCGACTGGCAGGCCGACGCCGCATTCCTGGTTGCACTTCACCTGTTTCCGGAACGGTTCACTCCACAGGAGATTGATGATGGCGTTCGGTCGCTACTGATCGACGCCCCGGCCCACGTCATCGCCGCCGCTCGGCTTGCGGGACATTCGACGGAAGACGTTTTTCTTGAGATCGATAATGAAACCTAGCCTATCAACCGTCTGGCTCACGATGCGACCATTCGCCTCTTCGGCCCCGCTAGGGGCCACCTGTTTATAGACACGATCTTCAAAAGTGATCTTCAAGCCCCGTAGGGGCGACCTGTCGAATGGCCAACACCTATACCCAGATCTATCTGCAAGTCGTGTTCGCGGTCCAAGGCCGGGCTTCGATCATTCCCAAGGCCCAACAGGAAGAGCTGCACAAATTCATCACCGGCGTTGTGACAAATCGCAGCCAGAAGCTCATTGCGATCAACTCCATGCCGGACCACGTCCATCTGCTCGTCGGCTTGAAGGCCGATTGCGCCTTGTCGGATTTGGTCCGCGATGTGAAGGCCGCGTCGTCGAAGCTGATCAACGAACGGCATTGGGTGGTGGGTCGGTTCGCGTGGCAGGAAGGCTTCGGCGCCTTCTCCTATTCCCATTCCCAGCTCGACGATGTGATCCGATACATCGCCAATCAGGAACAACATCACGCGAAGAAAACCTTCGCCGAGGAGTATCGGGAGTTCCTCGAACGTTTCGGCGTGGACTTCGATCCACGCTACGTGTTCAAACCTGTCGAAGACGGGCCGCCCCTGACGGGGCTTGAGCGAGTTTCAACGGACAGCCCTATAAACAGGACGGCCCTACAGGCCTAGACGGAAGACCTCAGCTTTCACCTCCAGTCACCAACACTTCATCCTATGGCAAAGAAACAACTCCGCATCGGACTCATCGGCTACAGCTTCATGGGCCGCGCCCACAGCAACGCCTTCCACCAGGTCAACCACTTCTTCCCCTCCTCCTACGAGGTCGTCCCGCAGGCCGTCTGCGGCCGTGACGCCGCCAAGGTGCAGGAGTTCGCGGACAAGTGGGGCTACAAGTCCATCGAGACCGATTGGAAGAAGCTCATCGAGCGCGACGACATCGACGTCATCGACATCGCCACGCCCAACAACATGCACGCCGAGCAGGCCATCGCCGCCGCCAAAGCCGGCAAGATGATCCTCTGCGAGAAGCCCCTCGGCCTGAACGCCAAGGAAGCCGAGAAGATGCTCAAGGCCATCGAGAAGGCCGGCGTCGCCAACATGGTCTGGTATAACTACCGCCGTTGCCCCGCCGTCGTCCTCGCCAAGCAGATCATCGATTCCGGCAAGCTGGGCCGCATCTTCCACTACCGCGCGAATTTCCTGCAGGACTGGACCATCAACGCCGACCTGCCGCAGGGCGGCACCGGCCTCTGGCGCCTCGACGCCAAGGTCGCCGGCTCCGGTGTCACGGGCGATCTGCTCGCGCACTGCATCGACACCGCCATGTGGCTCAACGGCGGCATCAAAGACGTCAGCGCGATGACCGAGACCTTCATCAAGGAACGCAAACACAACCTCTCCGGCAAGGTCGAGAAGGTCAGCATCGACGACGCCTGCCTCTTCCACTGCCACTTCAACAACGGCTCCCTCGGTCTCTTCGAGTCCACCCGTTATGCCCGCGGCCACAAGGCGCTCTACACCTTCGAGATCAACGGCGAGAACATGTCCCTCAAGTGGGACCTGCACGACCTGCACCGCCTCCAGATCTTCGACTACAGCGACGAAGGCACCGAGCGCGGCTGGAAGAGCGTCCACGTCAGCGACGGCGACCATCCCTACTGCGGCAACTGGTGGGTGCCCGGCCTCCAACTCGGTTACGAACACAGCTTCGTCCACGCGATGGTCGAGTTCGTGCGCGGCCTCGAAAGCGGCAAGGGTTGCAAACCCGATTTCAAGGACGGCCTCGCCACCGACTACGTCACCGATGCCGTCCTTGCCTCCGCCAAGTCCAAGAAGTGGGCCAAAGTGAAGCAGGTCAAAGCCTGACCATCCTACCACGGCGCGGGGCAGCCGTTCCGCCAGAGATTCAGAGCCCGCCTCGAGCAATCGAGGCGGGCTTTTTCTTTGCCCTCAAGGATCGAGATCACCGGTTTTCCGCCGCGACCGGA
>CANJSG010000062.1 GCA_947476875.1 Verrucomicrobiota bacterium
AGCCGACGGCGATCACGGCGACAGCCAAGACGGAGCGAGAGATTCGGGCGATCGAGTTCATTGAGCGTTGCGGCGGTTTCCGATCATTTCTTCAGGTCGAATGTCCGGACGGAATACTGCTTGGTTGCAATCTGGATCGAAGGGACCCGAACGGCAAGGAGCTTGGCGGTCTTGAACGCGTCGGATCGGCCCTCGAACTGGGACGTGTCCCCCGTCTTTTCGCCGGTGGCCGCGTTCGCCGTGGCGGTGAGAACGACCGCTTCGACCTTCCCGCCGGCGGCAACCTCGATCGTCACGGTTTCGTTGGTCACGCGGACGAAATTCTCCGCATGACCGTCGAGAACCCAGAGCGACAGTTTGCCCGCCTCGGTGTCTCGCAGGAGTTCCAGGTTGAACTCATGCGAACCAAGCTCAACCAACTGCCCGCCCATCTTGGCGGCATGGGCGTGGCCTTGATCGTGGTCGTCTTTTCCGGCGGAATGATCATGGCCGGCGTGGTCATCGGACTTGCCACAACCGGAGGTGAAAAGGACGGCTGGAATCAGGACCGCGAGGGCGAGCAGTTTCATGGTGAATCAGTGGTTCAGGATACGGGAACAAGGTTTTCGGCGACGGGTGTCCGGTAGGCTTTCCACGCCGGAACCACTCCGGCCAGGGCGCCAAGGGCGATCATGCCACCAGTCGCCCAGATCATGACCGGGTGGAAGGCCATCGCGTTCAATTCGACGCCCGTCTGCGAACGGATGATGGCGGCGGCGGTGCCGACAATTGCCGCGTAGACGACGAAGGCCGCCACCATCCCGAGCGTCGCGATCGTGGCGGATTCGAGGACAATGGTGCCGAAGATCGTGCCCCGGCGGGCGCCGAGAGCGCGCAGGATGGCGATGTCGCGCCGGCGTTCGTTCATCGAATTGTAGATGCTCGCCAGGATCGAGCCGGCGGCGACGAGCGCGACCAGGTAAGCGACGAGCGCGAGGATCTTGTCGAACCAGCCGATCTTGTCGAAGAGCTGCGTCATGACCGTGTCGATCGGCCAGGCAAAGGTCAGCCGGTCGCCCTGCTTGTTATACATGGTGTCGAGCCGGAACCCGGTCTGGGCACCGCCGCGCAGCTTGATGAGCACCGCGCTGACCTGCGACGACAACGCCGCGTCATGTCCGCCCATCAGCTGAACACCGGTCACCGGAATCCAGATGACCCGGTCGGTCGGCGTGTTCGAAGGTTCGAGCACTCCCACGACGACGTAGGTTTCCTGATGCTGGCTCTTCGGATCGAAGTTCAACCCGTGGAACGGCTGGAAGGTGCCTCCCACTTTCAAGCCAAGTTTCTGCGCGACAAAGCTCCCGACGACGGCTTCCCGAAGCGCCGGATCGAAGACCCGCCCGGCTTGGAAACGGTAGCGTTTGCCCGGGGTGTATTCGACATCCGTCAGCATGTTGGTGAGCGTCCCGACGATCCGATAGCCGTAGTAATTGTCGCCGACCGCGATCGGGATGGCGTGTTGGACGGCCGGATGTTTCCGGATGTCGTCTACGTCCTTGGGTGAAAGAAGGCCCGGCGACGCTTCCATGTGGAAGATGGAATTCAGCACGAGCTGGAGCTTGGAACTGCGCGGCCCGAGCACGGCGTCGAAGCCCGCATTGACCTGGCTGAAGTTCCGCTGCGCCTCGGTCTTCACCACCCAGACGGCCATGAGCAATCCACCGGCGAGAGCGATGGAGAAGGCCGTGATGACAGTGGACAACGCGTGCTGCCGCAGGCTGCGGAGGACTATGGTCCAGAGGCTCACGACACACCTCCCGTTCCAAGGTGGGCTGAACCGCGCTGCGGTTCAGCCGTCGGCCGCAGCGCGGCCGACGCCACCTCGGTCTGGGCCGCCCGATTGATCTGCGCGAGATCCAGCTGCGTCTCAAACTGTCCGAGCACTTCCCGGTCATGGCTGACGAGCAGCAACGCGGCTCCGTTCTCCGAGCACGCTTCACGCACAAGCCGCAGCGCCTCGGTGGCATTGCGGAAGTCGAGGTTCCCCGTCGGTTCATCGGCCAGGACGAGTTTGGGCCGGTTCGCCAAGGCCCGCGCGACGGCCACGCGCTGCTGTTGCCCGGTGGACAACTGGCGCGGCCGATGATGCAGCCTGTCTTCGAGGCCGACGCGCTTCAGCAGGCTCTCGGCGAAGGCCCGATCCGCTCCGGGTCCGAAGGTCATTCCGAGGAGCACGTTCTCCAGCACGGTGAAGCCGTGGAGCAGGTTGAAGGTCTGGAAAATGTAGCCGATCGAAAGCGCCCGGACGCGATCCCGTTCCGCCTCGCCCAGCGCCGACATTTCGCGGCCGTCGAGCCGGATGGACCCGGAGTCAGGAGCCAGGATCCCGGCGATGAGGTTGAGGAAAGTGGTCTTGCCGGAACCGCTCTGGCCGGCGAGGGCGACCTGTTGCCGCGCTTCGAGCTGGAACGATGGCACGTCCACGACCATCTGACGCGCGCCATCGGGCGCGATGAAGGTCTTCTTCAGTCCGTTGATTTCCAGCAGGGCCATCGCGCCAGTGAGATGCACCCGGACTGCCCGATGTTCAATGGATTTTCCTCTCCCAACCCCGGAACAATGGCTGTCCAAACGAACCCACGCGGATCGATCACCGGCCCGGATCGACATCCGGACCAATCAAAGTCTGGAAACCTTCCGCGGCTTCAGGCTCATTTCTCCCGCCTATGTCACAGCTCGCCAATCAAGTCGCCGTCGTCACCGGAGCCGGTCGCGGCATCGGACGCGCCATCGCCCTCAAGTTCGCCGCCGAAGGCGCGGACATCGTCTGCGTCTCCCGCACCCAGGAAAACTCCGAGAAGGTCGCCAACGAAGTGCGCGCCCTCGGCCGCAAGGCGTGGGCCTTCGCCGTCGACGTGTCGGACCCGGCCGCCGTGGCGGCCGCCGCCGAGAAGATCCTGGCCGAGGCCACCCGCGTGGATGTGCTGGTGAACAACGCCGGCGTCACCCGCGACGGCCTGCTCATGCGCATGAGCGAGGCGGATTGGGACACCGTGCTGAACACGAACCTGCGGGGCGCGTTCTCCTTCACCAAAGCCTTCACCCGCGCCTTCCTCAAGCAACGCTCCGGCCGGATCATCAACCTCGCCTCGGTCATCGGCCTCATGGGCAATGCCGGCCAGTGCAACTACGCCGCGAGCAAGGCGGGCCTGATCGGCTTCACCAAGTCGGTCGCGCGTGAATTCGCCTCGCGCGGCATCACCTGCAACGCCATCGCCCCCGGCTTCATCGAGACGGACATGACGGCCGAGCTGAAGCCCGAGATGCGCGAAGCTCTCCTGAAGCAGATTCCCCTGAACTCCTTCGGCAATGCCGACGACGTCTCCGCCGCCGCGCTCTACCTCGCGTCCGCCGGCGCCCGCTACGTCACCGGCCAGGTCCTGACCGTCGACGGCGGCATGGTGATGTAGAACGGACCGTCGGGTGGCGCAGGCCTCCGGCCTGCCGTGTCGGGTGTCCCACCCGACACCACCCGGAGTTGCGGCTTGAAACCAAGTTTCAGGCCAAACCACCGTTCCCGTTTAAGCGCCATCGGCGCCCTGCTTGCTGGACGTTCTGACTTCGCCGTTGAGCCGTTGGCCCCTTTCCGGCGCCACCCGGGACCGAAGCCTGATGAACCAGTGCTTCAAACCCCATCCGACTCCCGCATTGATACGGCGCGGACCGGTCATCATGGTTCGGGCAGTCACCCGCCCTGAACATGAAGCCACACCACGTCCGAACCTCCGTCGTCGCCCGCATCATCGCCGCTTCGGCTTTGTCCGCCCTGATTCCTTTCGCCCTATCGGCCCAGGGGAAGAAAGGCGGCGGCAAGACGCTGGCCGACGAATTCCCCGGTCTGAGCAACGAATCCCAGCCGACGCCCGAGCAGCTTGCCAAACTCCCCGCCGTGCATCCGCCCAAGGCCGCCGAGGCCATGAAGGATCTGAAGGTTCCGGCCGGCTTCAACGCCACCATCTTCGCGACGCCGCCAGCCGTGAACTATCCTGTTTATGTGGCGGCCTCGACGGACGGCACGGTCTACGTCTCCAGCGACGGCAACGGTTCCCTCGACCGCAAACCCCATCTCGGCCGTATCCTCCGCGTCCGCGACACGAACGGCGACGGCCAGGCGGACGAAGTGAAGGCGTTCGTTCCAGACGTGGATTCGCCGCGCGGCCTGATCTGGGACCACGACCGCCTCTACCTCCTCCATCCGCCGAACATCTCGGTCTACATCGACAAGGACGGCGACGGCGTGGCCGACGAGGAAAAGGTCCTCGTCAAAGGAATCGCTTTCACCTTCAAGGATCGTCCGGCCGACCATTCGTCCAACGGCATTGAACTCGGCGTCGACGGCTGGATCTACGCCGCCATCGGCGACTTCGGATTCATGGAAGCCGAAGGCACGGACGGCCGTAAGCTCCAACTCCGCGGCGGCGGCGTGGTGCGGTTCCGCCCCGACGGCTCGGGCCTCGAACTGTTCGCGCGGGGGACGCGCAACATCCTCGAAGTGGCCGTCAGCCCGTTGCTCGACGCCTTTGCCCGCGACAACACCAACGACGGCGACGGCTGGGACGTGCGTTTCCACCACTTCACCGGTTTCGAGGACCACGGCTATCCGCGCCTCTACAAGAATTTCCCCTCCGAGGAGATCACTCCGCTCGCCGACTATGGCGGCGGTTCCGGCTGCGGCGCCGCATGGATCGACGAGCCGGGCATCCCCGCCGCGTGGAACAACGCCCCGTTCACCTGCGACTGGGGCCGCAACTGGGTCTACCGACACGGCGTCACCCCGAGCGGCGCGACCTACACCACGGACCAGAAGGAATTTCTCGGCCTGACCCGCGTCACGGATCTCGATGTCGACGGCAACAGTGCGATCTACGCCGCCAGCTGGAAGGGCGCGACCTTCAAGTGGGCCGGCCTCGACGCGGGTTACCTCGTGAAGCTGACGCCGAAGGGCTTCAAGCCCGAGCCGATGCCGCAGATGGACAAGTTGCGAAACGCCGAACTGGTCGCGCTACTCGAATCGCCCAGCACCCGTCGCCGCCTCGAAGCGCAGCGGCTTCTGCTCAAACGGGACAAGGTCGAAGTGAACCGCCTCGAGATCCGGACGCTCGTCTCGAACCCGAACAAGCCGCTGGCATCACGCATCGCAGCGTTGTTCCTCCTGACTCAGAAGTTCGGGAAGAACGAGTATCCGTTCGTGCAAAAGCTCGCCTCCGATCCATCCATCGCGGCGTGGGCCCTCCGCGCCTTGACCGATCGGCCTGACCAGATGGAGGGCGTGAAAGCCGATGTGCTGACGGGCTCGATGCTCTCGAACAACCCGCGCACCCGGCGCGAGGCGCTGACCTCGCTGGCGCGCTTCCACGGGTTGAGCGGGGCCTGGGCCGATGGCGGAACGCCCGTCCCCCAGACCCTGCGCACGGCCGACCTCGACGCCCATGCCGACGCCATCGCCTCGCTCCTGAAAGATCCTGAGCAGGTCATCAGCCATACCGCCGTGCAGATCCTTCGCCAGATGAAGGCCACTCCCGCCGCCTTCAAGGTGCTCGACGCTTCGACCTCCACCGACGCCCGCGTCATGGCGCTCCGCGTCGTGTCAGGCATCTACGACGCATCCGCGGTGTCCGGACTGATCTCGCGCCTCGACAAGGCGACCGACGCGGCCAAGCGCTCGGAACTCCTGACCGCCCTGTGCCGGATCCACTTCAAGGAAGGCCCGTGGAAAGGCGACTCGTGGGGCACCCGTCCCGATACACGCGGACCGCTCTTCCAGCCCGAGGCCTGGGATGAAACGCCCCGAATCGCCGCCGCGTTGAAGACCGCCCTTGGGAAGGCGGATGCCGCCGAAGCCGCCGTGCTTGCCTCCGCCTTCTCGCGCCATCGGCTCCCGGGCGAACCCGCCATCGCGCGCATGCTCGACCTCGTGCAGGCCAACCCCGGCCTCGCACCTTCCGTCGCCGACCTGATGGCCAACTCGGACACCATCCCCGCCGCCACGGTCCCCGTCCTCACGACCGTTGCCGCCGACGGACAGGCATCCGCCGCGTCCCGGGCCAACGCCTTCACGGCTCTCGCAAAATCCGATTCGACCGACGCGCTCCACGCGGTGCTGGCCGCCCTGCCCGGCTTCGTTTCCTCAAAGCCGGCCGGCGTCGATCTCGACAAGCTTACCGCGACGTTCCTTGGTTCACCCGTCGTGGAGAAAAACTTCCAGGCCGTCATCACCGCCGCCGGCAAGATGGACGGACCCTCCGCCATTTGGGCCGACGCCGCCCTGCTCCGCCAAGCTTCACGCACCGTTGATCGCCGTCAGCGCGCTCCCGCAGCCGCGTTGAAGGCGATCGAGGACGGCTGGAAGAACGACACCCGCCGCGCCCAGATCGTCAACGCTTCGGTCATCGCCAAGGACGCCTCACGCGCCGCGATGATCGTCGCCGCGCTGGACGACGCCAATCCGCTCGTGGCCAAGGCCGCCGCCGATGCCGTCAAGGCGTTGCGCATCGATCCGTCGAAGATCAAAACCGAAGCCGCCGCCAAGAAGGTGGGCGACCTCAAGGTCGAGGACGCCATCGCCGCCGTGACCCGGACGCCCGGCGATCCCGCGCGCGGTGAACAACTCTTCGTCCAGGCCGGCTGCGTGGCCTGCCACACCGTCAAAGCCGACGAACCGCTCAAGGGCCCGTTCCTCGGCAACATCGCCTCCATCTACAAGCGTCGTGAACTGACCGAAGCGGTTCTGTTACCGAACAAGACCATCGCCCAGGGCTTCGCCACGCACCGGTTCACGCTGAAGAACGGCGACGACATGGAAGGCTTCGTCGTCCAGGAGGCGGCCGACACGGTGACCATTCGCAACGTCGCCGCGCAGGAACTGAAGTTGAAGAACGCGGACATAACCAAGCGCGAGAAGCTCGACAAGTCGCTCATGCCCGAAGGCCTCGCCGCCCAGTTGAGCGTGTCCGAACTCGCTTCGCTCATCGCCTACCTCGAGAAACTCAACGCCGCCAAGTGATCCGAAAATGAAACGATTCCTCCCGCTCGCCATCGCCATCGCCTTCGCCGCGCTCGCCTGCGCGTCCAATGCCGCCGATCAGAAGCCGCTCAACCTCTGGCCCGGCAAAGCTCCCGGCGACACCAACACGCTTCCCGCCGAAGCCGATCTCACCAAGCCCACCGAGAACTTCATCGCCGGCCGGCGTTTGATCCGCCTCGGCAACGTCTCGACACCCACGCTCACCG
Source organism: Verrucomicrobiota bacterium (assembly GCA_947476875.1). Taxonomy (GTDB): domain Bacteria; phylum Verrucomicrobiota; class Verrucomicrobiia; order Limisphaerales; family CANJSG01; genus CANJSG01. The sequence continues at coordinate 7,273 of CANJSG010000062.1, forward strand.
TCTACAAGCCGGCACCCGACAAGGACACCGGCGCGGCCGTGCTCGTCTGCCCGGGCGGCGGCTACAACATCCTCGCCCTCGACCTTGAAGGCTCCGAAGTCTGCGAATGGCTGAACTCCATCGGCGTCACGGGAGTGCTTCTCAAGTATCGCGTGCCGCGCCGGCCCGGCCTTCCCGGACACGCCGCTCCTCTCCAGGACGCGCAGCGCGCCATGGGCATGATCCGCTCGCAGGCCAAGGCACTCGGCATCGACCCGAACCGCCTCGGTGTGCTCGGCTTCTCCGCCGGCGGCCACTTGGCGGCGGCCCTGAGCAACAACCACACGGAACGCTCCTACCCCGTGGTGGACGACGCCGACAAGCTGGGCTGCAAACCGAACTTCGCCGTGCTCGTCTACCCCGCCTATCTCACGCAGAAGGACAAGGGCGACATCCTCGCTCCGGAGATGGCCGTCAGCGCGACGAACACGCCGCCGACGTTTCTGGTCATGGCGCAGGACGATCCCGTCCGCGTGGAAAACGTGATGTCCTACAGCCTGGCGTTGAAGAACGCCAAAGTGCCCGCCGAAGCCCACGTCTACCCGACGGGCGGCCACGGCTACGGCCTCCGCCGCACGGAGAATCCCGTTACCTGGTGGCCCGACCGCGCCGCCGACTGGATGAAGGCGTCGGGCTTCCTGAAACGCCCGTAGGCTGGAGTTCGCGAAGGAACGCGAAACAGATGAACCGCAGAAGACGCGGACAAAGCAGAAGAGAAACGGCGAACTTCAGCGGCACTTCAGCGCAGACCCACGCTGCGGCTACGGTTTGGGCCAGAGCTTCCTGAGCCGTGCCACCGCCGCACGTGGCTCCAGCAAGTCGGGGCTGCCGGGCTTGAGGCGGTGGATGCCCCACCATTCATCCGTCCACTCGAAGACGGCGCCGCCGGACGCGATGCGGCGATTGCGCTCCAGCTCCTTCCACAGCGACTCGATCACGTCGGCCTTCAGGCCGGCGTTCTCCACGAGCTGCTGGTCGGAGAGAGCGCTGGTGAGGACGTGGTTGGTGTCGTGCCGGAGGATCTCACCGGCGATCTCGTTGATGGCGGGCCAGAGCGCGGAGAGGGAACGGTTCCAGTAGGCCTGGTTCAGCTCGTTGCCGAGCATGTAGCCGAGCGTGGCCGGATGGGCGTTCACCTCGCGGGCGATGGCGGCCCGTTCCGTCTTCAACGCGGCCATGGCGCGTTGATCGAAGGCCACGGCGGCGTGATGGATCGAATCGATTCCTTGTGCTTTGCCGCTCCAGTCTTCTTTCATCTCACGCGCTACTACTTCACGTGAGCCAACAACCAACGAAACGCGTCATCGTCATCGGCGGCGGAGCCGCCGGATTTTTCGGAGCCATCACTTGCGCCCAGGAGCTGCACGGCAAGGGCGAGGTGCAGTTGCTGGAACGCGGCGCGCACTTCCTCCAGAAGGTCAAGATTTCCGGCGGCGGCCGATGCAACGTCACCCATAGCTGTTTTGAACCGCGCGCTCTCTCGGCCCGTTATCCGCGTGGCGCCCGGGCGTTGATCGGGGCGTTCACCCGTTTCCAGCCCACCGACACGAGCCGGTGGTTCGAGGAACGCGGCGTCGCGCTGAAGACGGAAGCGGACGGGCGGATGTTTCCGACAACGGACACTTCACAAACGATCATCGATTGCCTGATGCGCACGGCCCAGGAAACGGGAGTGAAGCTGCGGACGAACTGCGGAGTGGACCGCATCGCCCGGCGAGAAGGCGGGGGATTCGTCGTGTGGCTCTCCAATTCGGAGATGATCCACTGCGACAAGATTCTTCTCGCGACGGGCGGTTGTCGTGCGCCGGCTGCCGCTGCTTTGGCGGAATCGCTCGGGCACACGATTGAACCGCCCGTGCCTTCGCTATTCACGCTCCACATCGACGATGCGCGGCTTCAGGGCATCTCAGGCCTGGCGGTCGAAGCGGCGCGGGCATCGGTTCCTGGAACCCAGCTTTCCGAACGTGGCCCGATCCTCGTCACGCACTGGGGATTGAGCGGCCCGGCGATTCTCAGACTTTCGGCTTGGGGCGCGCGCGAGTTGGCTGGGCTCAATTACGTTTTCCCAGTCCGGATCAACTGGCTGGGCGACGTGAATTCGGTCTTGGCAGCGGAACAACTTCAGGTGCTCCGGCAAAACAACGGCGCCAAACTCATCCGCAACGTCGCCATGCCGCCAGTCCCGATGCGGCTCTGGGAAAAGATCGTCGCCGGCGCGCAGATCCCGTCGGAGGCGCGTTGGAGCGGGCTGACCAAACCGCAATCCCAGGCATTGGCCCGTGAGCTCACGGAGGCCGAGTTCAAGGTGACGGGCAAGAGCATGAACAAGGACGAGTTCGTCACCTGCGGCGGCGTGAAGCTCCCCGAGGTGAACTTCAAGACAATGGAAAGCCGCGTCTGTCCGGGACTCCACTTCGCCGGTGAACTTCTCGACGTCGACGGCATCACCGGCGGTTTCAACTTCCAGGCGGCATGGACAACCGGATGGCTGGCCGGGAATGCGATGGCCGAAAGCCTCGGTTAAACCGCTGGTTTTCGGCACCGCGGACCGGGTCAAGATGGCCAGACCCGACTGGTTTTCGGACGCGATACCTCCCAGTGCTCCCGCAAAGGCGGGATCAAGCTGATCGGATGATGGCGTTTCCAAGCCGACGGGCTTGGCGGACTATTCGGAGGAGTCGGGAGCCCAGTCGTTGATCCGAAGGAGCTCGCGCACTTTGCGGCGCTCGTAGCGGCTCTTCTGGGGTTTCGCAGGACGATTATCGACCTGACGGAAGGGGTGGTTCGTGCGGATGACCTCTGTAACGACGTCGTTCGGTTTGCTCATGTTTGAACTCCGTTTGACTGCACTTGATGGCAGGCCGGTCGGTGTTCAGTGGCCGCAGATTACGGCCTCGATCACCGCCTAATTTACAGATCGGCCTGTTGGCGAAATGTTACAGGGGAAACTTTCACCTTCCAGCCGATTCTCGGAAACCATCCGGAAAATTTTCGATCACCCCATCCACCGCGTTTAACTCACTTCTGGACTTCCCGCTTCCGGTGCGGAGTCTGTTGGCATGCAATCCCGTCATCTGACGTTGGGCCATTCCCCTGATCCCGACGACGCCTTCATGTTCTACGGTCTCGCCAAGGAACTGGTCCCGTCCGGCGGCTTCACCTTTGAGCACATCCTGCAGGACATCCAGACGCTGAACGAGCGCGCGACCCGGGGCGAACTCGACATCTCCGCTATCAGCATCCACGCCTACGCCCATGTCAGCGACAAGTATGCGCTGCTCCCCAGCGGCGCGAGCATGGGCGACGGCTATGGGCCGATGCTCGTGGCGAAGAAGCCGTATTCGAAGGACGAGATTGCGAAGCTGCGGATCGCCGTCCCCGGAACAATGACGAGCGCCTTTCTCGCGCTGCAGCTCTGGCTGGGAAAGTCGGCGAAGGAGTTCACCTACGTCGTTGTGCCGTTCGATCAAATCTTCCAGGCAGTCAAGGAAGGCTCGGCGGACGTCGGGCTGATCATCCACGAGGGCCAGCTGACCTATCGGAACGAAGGGCTCGTGCTCTGCGAGGATCTGGGAATCTGGTGGGGCCGGGAGAACGAAGGCCTTCCCCTGCCCTTGGGAGGAAACGTGATCCACAAACGCTTCGATCCCGCTACCCGCAGCGAGATCTCGCGCATCCTGACGGCTTCGATCCAATTCAGCCTCGACCATCGGCCTGAGGCGGTGGCGCACGCGCTCCAGTATGCGCGCGACATGGGACGGGATCTGGCCGACAAGTTCGTCGGCATGTATGTGAACCACTGGACGCTCGACTACGGCGACAAGGGCCGTGAATCGATCCGGCGATTCCTCGGACGGGCGTTCGACAGCGGGATTATTCCCCACCGGCAGGAACTGGAGTTCGTCCAGTAGGTCGGAACCGGCCTACTCGTTGAAGAACTTCTTCTCCCCCTTGGCGAGACGTGCCGTGAGGCGCTCTACCTTGGCAGTCGCGGGAAGGAAGTAGGTCGTCCAAGTGGGCCTCGTCGGCATCTTCTCGATGGCGTCGTAGAGTGCACGGACGCCTTCCGTCGAATAACCGGCATTCAGGGCGTTGTCCGATCCGGCATCGACCGCTTTCTCCCATTCCGACTTGGTGATGAGCGAATTCAGCGGGGTCGGATTGCCCGGCTGGTCGGCGAGCTTACCAGCGTATTTCTTGTAGTTGCCGAGGTAGTGGTGGGACAGCTCGATGCCCATGACCATGCTGATCATCTGGCCGTAGTAGTCCTGGCGTTTGCCGAGGATCCCTTCCGTTTTGAACCGCGCGTCATCGGCACCAATCAGGGCCGGCACGCCGGCCTTGTCACCCGAAAGCAACGTGACGTATTTCTGGAAGTAGCCCGGCTCGACGGCGTCGATGGCCTTGGCGTGGGCGATGTTCCGGATCAACTCCATGAAGCCGGCCGAGATGTAGACGACCTTCAACGACTTGCCGTCGTGGGAAAATTCACCACTGCGGACATAGGGCTTCAGCTCCGTCTCCAGGGCGACCGGATGCGGGGCGATGTCCTTGCGCTTCTTTTCGTCGAGCGCCTGGAACAACTGGTCGCCCACCCGGATGGTTTCCGAAAAGCCGGTCAGGTCGTCCGAGCCACCGGCTTGGATCAACGGCACTCCGGCCAACAGGACCAGGGCAGACGCGAAAGAAATCAGGATCTTCATGAAATGGTTTGCGGCGACGGGTTGGTGAAATGCCACGGTGCGACGTCTCCGTCCTGAGTCCATCGGCATTCCTCGGGCAAGGTTTACGGCAAAACGCCGCCGTGCGCCCGCCGCCGGGTTGCCCTCGGGAAATCGCCATGGCAGTTCCGCGCGATGAACTACCGCCGCTTCGGAAAGACCGAACTCCAGATGCCCGTCTTCTCCTGCGGCGGCATGAGGTATCAGCACAAGTGGCAGGACGTTCCCCCGGAGGAGATCCCGGTCGAGAACCAGAGGAACCTCGAAGCCACGATTCATCGCGCGGTCGAACTCGGCATCAACCACATCGAGACGGCGCGTCATTATGGCACGTCCGAAATGCAGCTCGGCCGGGTGCTCGGGCAGTTCCAACGCGACAAGCTGATCGTCCAGACCAAGGTGCCGCCGGCGGCCAATGCGGCCGATTTCCTCCGCGAGTTCGAGACGAGCATGAGCTACCTCAAGCTCGACCATGTGGACCTGCTTTCCCTCCACGGCATCAACAACCGCCAGATCCTCAACTGGTCCCTCGGCAAGGGCGGATGCCTCGAAGCCGCGCGCAAGCTCCAGAAGGAGGGCCGCGTCCGTCACGTCGGTTTCGCGACGCACGCGACGCCGGATGTGATCCTCGACGCCATCCGGAGCGACGGCTTCGACTACATCAACCTGCACTGGTATTTCGTGAACGACCTCAACCGGATCGCCGTGGACGAGGCCGCAAAGCGCGACATGGGCGTCTTCATCATCAGCCCGAACGACAAAGGCGGCAGGCTCTACGAACCGCCGCAGAAGCTTCGCAACCTCTGTGCGCCGCTGTCGCCGATGCAGTTCAACGACCTCTATTGTCTCGCGAGAAAAGACGTCCACACCCTCAGCCTCGGTGCGTCAAAACCGACGGACTTCGACGACCACGTCGCCGGTTTGGCCCACTACGACCGCATCGAGGAAACCATGCGCCCCATCGAAGCACGGCTGCGCGCCGAGCTGGAGCGCGTCCATGGCGGCGACTGGTGCGCGCGCTGGTTCGAAGGTTTGCCGGAATACTTCGAGGTTCCCGGCGAAGTGAATGTCTTGGAAATTCTCAGGCTGTGGACCTACGCCAAGGCGCTCGACATCGTCGGCTGGGGGAAGATGCGCTACAACCTGCTCGGCCAGGCGGATCATTGGTTTCCCGGGGAAACCGTCGCCAAACTCGACCGGGTGAGGCTCAAGCAAGCGCTCCTGAAGAGCCCGTTCGCCGACCGCATCCCCGCCATCCTGGACGAAGCCCACGAGATGCTTCTCGACGCCCCGAAACAACGGTTGAGCCAGAGTTGACCGGGATGAACCCCTCTTCCGCGACATGGCTCCGGTTCTGCCTGACGGTCTTGATCGTCGCCGGGAACCTTTACGCCGCCGACGGCCCGACCTTCTCCAAGGACGTCGCCCCGATCCTTTTTGAGCACTGCGCGCCCTGCCACAAGCCCGGTCCCTACGCGCCCTTCACGCTCCTCAGCTACGCGGACGCCGGGAAGCGGGCCAAGCTGATCGCCGAAGTGACCGGCCGACGCTACATGCCGCCGTGGCTTCCCGACCAGGGCACCAACCATTTTGCCGACGCGCGGGTGCTCCCGGCACAGGACATCGAAACGCTGCGGCGTTGGGCCGCCGCCGGCGCTCCGGAAGGCCATCCCGCCGACCTGCCGAAGTTCACCCTTAACACCAACGAATGGTATCTGGGCGCCCCGGACCTGATCGTGGAAGCGCCCGAGGCTTTCCTGCTGCCGCCGGACGGCAAGGACATCTACCAGAACTTCGTCATCCCTTCGGGAATCTCCACGCAACGCCTGATCCGTGCCGTCGAAATTCTTCCTGGCAACCGCGCCGCGCATCACGGGTTTCTCAAAGTGGATCTCACCTCCGGATCGCGCCGCCTGGACGCCCAATATCCCGGCGGTGGATTCCCTGGAATGGACTACCCGAGCGCCGCATCGGTCCCGGACGGCCATCTCCTCGCATGGCAACCGGGACGGCTTCCGGTGGTTTCGCCCCCGGGGCTCCCCTGGAGGCTCCAGCCCAAGTCGGATTTCCTGCTGCAGATCCATTTCCAGCCGACGGGCCGGCAGGAAGCGATCAAGCCGAAGCTTGGCCTCTATTTCACCGACACGCCGGCCACCAACCAGCTCTTCAAGATCTCGATGGACAACTACGCCATCGACATTCCCGCCGGCGAAACGAACTACGTGATCGAGGAGAGCTGGATCGTCCCGCAACCCTTCGAGATGCTCGCGTTGATCCCCCATGCCCATCGCACCGGCAAAACCTTGGAGGCCTTCGCCACGCTGCCCGACGGGCGTCGTCAGGACCTGATCACCATCCGGAACTGGGACTTCAACTGGCAGACCGACTACCGCTTCGCCACGCCGCCCCAGTTCGCGGCCGGCACCCGGCTGACGATGCGTTACCGCTACGACAATTCGACGAACAACACGCAGAACCCGCACAATCCCCCCCAGCGCCTCCGCTACGGCCCGCAGACGACGGATGAGATGGGTTCCGTCACGTTCCAGATTCTGACCAAGACGCCGGAAGATTTGAAAAAGCTCACCGAGGCATTCGTGTTCCGCCTCCGCGACGACGTGATCAGCTACGCCAAGTGGAAGCTATCCCAGGATCCGGAAGACCCCCACGCCCACGTCCTCATGGCAAAGGCCGCGATGCATTCGGGCGACCGAACCGCCGCCTGGGTCTCGGTCCGAAGCGCACTGAAATCGGCTCCCAAAGATCCGGATGCGCTCTACCTTTCCGGCGTGCTCCATCGGATGGAAAACCAGCCGGATCTCGCCATCGCCGACTTCGAAAGCGTTCTGAAAGCCTGGCCGGATCATCCCAAAGCCCACGGCAATCTTGGCCTCGTCTTCTTGGAAATCGGCAAACTCAGCCGCGCCGAATACCACTTCCGCGAAGCGATCAAGATCGATCCCGACGACAAGATCGCCCGCGAAACACTGGAGCAGATCAGGCCGAAAAGCGGACGGCCTTGAGCCGGGTCACACTTCACCGGCGCGTTGGAGGAGATTCTCGCTCACGGAACGGCACAGGCCGATGAAGGTCTCCTCCGCCAGCGTGAGCCGCCGTCCCTTCCAATGCATCACGCCCCAGCTTCGGACCAGCTTGCGGCGCCCCAAAGGCAACGCGACCAGGGCTCCCGACGCGATCTCGTCCTGCGCGATCCACGACGCGAGAATGCTCACGCCGAGGCCGAGCTTCACCAGCTCCTTGATCGCCTCCATGCTGCCCAGCTCGATGAAGCTGTGGAGCGTGACCCGTTCTTCCCGGAAGTATTCGTCCACCAGGCGGAAGGTCTGGCTCTTGCGGTTGTAGAGGACGTAGTTCTGCTTCGCGAGTTCGGCCCGGTCCACCTTGCGCGCCTGCGCCCACGGGTGGAGCGGCGGCAGGATGAAGGCCAACTCGTCCTTGAACACCGGGATGAACTCCACGCCGTCCTCCCGTCGCGGCTCCAGAGCCAGCGCCAGATCGATCCGGCTTTGTCGCAGCGCTTCGACGGCATCCGGCGTGTCGCCCGGTTCGATCATGATCTGAAAGTCGGGAAAGGACTCCTTAAACTCCCGCAGCACGGCTGGCAGGATGTATTGGCAGGCGGTCGGCGTGGCTCCGATCCGTAGACGACCCCGCCCCCATTTGCCGAGATGCGCCAGCGAGGTCTTCGCCGCGGCCATCTCCCGGAATATTTTTTCGGCGTGGTGCAACAGATGTTCCCCCGCCTGGGTCAGAACCACCTTTTTCGTCAACCTGTCAAAAACTCGACAGCCAACTGCCTCTTCCAGCGCACGTATCGAGTGGCTCACCGCCGACTGCGACAAGTTCATCTCCCGCGCGGCCAGCGTGAAGCTTCCCGTCTTGGCCAATTGCAGGAATGCCAATAGTTGCCTGCTATCGAGCGGCTCTCCGACCCATGAATCCAGTTCATTCATCTGATGAAATCTATCTGTAGCACGAATCGCACCCAGACACCCTCATGGCACCGGCATAGCTAATCCGTTAGCCGTGGCGACAACCGGGCAAACAACTTTCGAGGCGGTTCCAAGGGTCGGCATCACCCGGGGAGCCCGGAAGACTCGCATCGGATTCGTCCCTCTCTGCGACTGTGCTCCTATTGTCATGGCCAAGGAGCTGGGTCTGTTCGCCCGACGCGGTTTGAAGATCGAGCTGATCCGTGAGGTCGGTTGGGCCACGGTCCGCGACCGGCTTATCCACGGCGACCTCGATGCCTCCCACGCTTTGGCGCCGATGCCTTTCGCCGCGACCCTGGGAATTGGCTGCGTGCCGACACCCTGCCTCACCGCCGTCGTGCTGAGCCTGAACGGCAATGCGATCACGCTTTCGAAGAGCCTCTGGAAAGCCGGAGTGCGCGACGCTTCGACGCTGGCCGAGTTCGCGGCGAAGGAACGGAAAGGCGAACCGCTCACCTTCGGCATTGTTTCCCCCTTCTCATCCCATCGCCACATTCTTGAGACATGGCTGCGGCGCGCGGGAATCGATCAGGAGAAAGATGTCCGCTTCGTCGTCGTCCCTCCGCCGCAGATGCCCGCGAACCTCCAGGCCGGCCACTTGGACGGCTTCTGCTCGGGCGAACCGTGGAACTCGGTCGCGATCCGGGCGGGCGACGGTTGGTGTCCGGTCACAAGCAGCCAACTTTTGCCGGATCACCCGGAAAAGGTCCTGATGGTCCGCAGGCGCTTTGCGGACGAGCAGTCCGAGGAGCATCTCGGGATCATCGCGGCCCTGATCGAAGCCTGCGCCCTCTGCGACACCGCCGAGGGGCGTGCCAGTGCGATTGAAATACTCGCCCGCCCGGCCTACGTGAACGCCCCCGCCGCATTGATCCGCCGAAGCTTCGCAGGCCCGTTCGATTTCGGGAACGGCCGCGAGGAATCGGTCGAAGGATTCTTCCGCTTCCAGAACGGCGGCTCCAACGAACCCGACGCCGAAAAGGGAACGTGGACGCTGCGCCACTGCCTCGCCGGCCGGGTCTCCGCCAGCCACTACACCTCCCTCGTCCAACAAGTCTTTCGTCGCGACCTCTACCTCCAAGCCAATCACCTGAAAAACCATGCACCCGAACATGCTTCCTCCTGAGATCAAGCCACTCGACCGCCGTTCCTTCCTGAAGCGCGGAGCCATCGCCGCCAGTGCCACCGCCCTGTTCACCGGCCTGCCCAAGGGCTGGGTCGGCGGCGCCTACGCCAGCGATGCCCCGGAGGCCCCGAAGATGAACTTCGGCAATGGAACAACTCGCTTTGGGGGATAACGAGCGGCTTGGCTCTACGAAGCCGTCGCGAAAGATACGTCCGCCTGTCTTGGCGAAAACGCCCTCGACGCCGATGCCGCCAAGAAGGTCGCCAAGTTCCTCGGCTTGAAGGCCGACGTGGCCGGGGCGTTGACCGAATTCGCCAACAAGGGCGAAGCCTCGCCGACCGTGCCGAAGGAGCCGCTGCAATACCGCTTCCAGGAAATCCTCTACGTCTACGGATCCACCATGAAGGCGTTGATCGAGGAGAAGTTCGGCCCCGGCATCATGAGCGCCATCGACTTCACGATGGACATCGAGAATGTCGAAGACCCCAAAGGGGACCGGGTGAAGATCACGATGAACGGAAAATTCCTCGGCTACAAAAAGTGGTAGCCTCCACTCGGCGTCACTTTGCGCCCACCGCGATCAGCTGGCTCCGGGTGCGGAAGTAGAGCACGCCATCGCTGATGGCAGGAGTGGCCATGCAGGTTTCGCCGAGATCGTTGGTCGACTCGACCTTGAACGAGTTCACCGCCTGCAGCACACGCACCTTGCCCTGCTCGCTGGTGAAGTAGATCCGACCATGACTGGCCACGGGCGAGGCGGAATAACCGTCGGCCGTGGGCGAGATCCGTTCCTGGAAATGCAGTTTGCCGGAGCGCGCGTCGTAGCAGCTGAGGGTTCCCGCGTCGTTGCAGCAGTAGAGCAGATCTCCGACGATGATGGGTGTCTGCATGTAGTTGCCCTTGCGAGGAACGCTCCAGACGATGCCGGCGTTCGTGGTGACTCCGGACGGTAATGTCAGGTCTCCATTCGACCCGGGACGGATGGCGTAGATGGGGGAGAACGGCCCGTGGGCACTGGTGAAAAACGCCAGGCCGTGGGCCACGATCGGAGTCGGCACAGGGATGTCCCCACCACCGCTGAGCTTCCAGAGTTCCTTCCCGGTGGAGAGATCGTAGGCGCCCGTGTGCTTGTAGCCGTTGATGAGGACAATCCTTTTGCCGGAAACCCCGGCCACCGTCGGCGTGCACCAGGTCGGGACCTCCTGGCGCGGCGTGCGCCACAGCTCCTTGCCATCCGCCAGACTGAAGGCGGCGATGAAGGAATTGGTCTGCACGTCGCATTGCACCAGAACCCTGCCCTCCTCGATCACGGGCGAACTGGCAAAGCCCCATTGGGCCGTCGGCGACTTGAAATACCCGGAGTCCAACCTCCCGAGGCTCTGCTTCCAGACCGGCTTTCCCTCGACCGTGTAGCAATGGAGGCCCTCGTTGCCGAAGAACGCCACGACAAGTTGACCATCGCTGGCGGGCGTGGAGTTCGCATGGGTCGCCTTGGTGTGGCGCTTGATCACAGGCAGGCCTTCGTGGGCCACTTGCTCCCAAAGTCGCGCACCCGTATTGCGGTCGAAACAGAGGAGGACCCACTTCTGGTTCCCATTGTCCTGCGCGGCGCCGATGTCGCCGTAGAGCCCGACCTTCAGATCAGCCTTGCCGGATTCGTTGATCGCGGTGGTCACAAACACCCGGTCACCGACGACAATCGGCGCAGAATGCCCCAGGCCCGGGACCGCAGCCTTCCACCGGATATTGGAGCCCGTTTCGACGTTCCACTCGGCGGGGGTCTGGGCACCCGTGGTCTGGCCGCTGGCTTGCGGACCACGGAACTGAAGCCAGTCCGCCTTGGCACTTAACGGCGCAATGCACAGGCACAGGACGGCGCCAAAGGTCCGGACGGGGTTCATGCAAAATTGTTCGTGCGCCCGAACCCGGAACGCAACGCCCAAGTCGGAGCCGAGCTCAGCGCGCCAGCTCCCACCGCTCGTCGAAGAAACCCGCCGCCGTGACACCGCCGGGAGCCTTGTCGGTGATGGGCTGGGTCACGTCGATCACCGCCCAGTCGGGCAGCTTGGGTGTCTGGTCGGCGTTGCTCCCAAGTCCGCGAAAGGTCACGCCGCTGTTCAGCACGACATACCGGTCCGGATTGAGCGGGTTGGG
>CANJSG010000063.1 GCA_947476875.1 Verrucomicrobiota bacterium
ACTTCGCGGAGCTGCAGGAGAAGGAATACATCCGCTACGAGGACATGGCGCTGGAAACCAGCATGGGGCGCCGCATCGAGGTCGAGTTCACCAGCAACCTCTATCTGGTCAACCACCAGAAGGTGATCCAATGCGACATCCGCGACATCACCGAGCGCAAGCGGGCGCAGGCGGCGCTGAATGAAAACGAGGAGCGGTTCCGGACGATGGCGAACTCCATCCCCCAGCTCGCATGGATCGCCCGCGCCGACGGAAACATCACCTGGTATAACCGCCGGTGGCACGAATACACCGGCAAGACGCCCGACCAGATGCAAGAATTTGGTTCGGACAGCGTCCTTGATCCGGCGGCCCTGCCGCTTGTGATGGAGCGATGGAAGACCACGCTCGAGACCGGCCAGCCGCTGGACATAGAAACCCCACTGCGCGGCGCGGACGGGCGCTTCCGGACGTTTCTGACGAGGGTCGAGCCACTGAAGGACTCGGAGGGACGGGTCGTGACGTGGTTCGGCACGAACACGGACGTCGAGGCTCTCAAGGAGGCGGAGGAGAAGGTCCAGCGTCTCAATGCGGACCTCGAGCAGCGCGTGGCCGAGCGCACCGAACAGCTGGAGACAGCCAACCGGGAGTTGGAGGCCTTCAGCTATTCCGTCTCGCACGATCTCCGGGCGCCGCTCCGGGCCGTGAACGGATTTGCCGGCATCGTGATCGAGGACTTCGGGCCGCAGCTTCCGGCCGAAGCCCAGCGCTGCCTTGGTCTGGTGCGCGACGGCGCCCTGAGGATGGGCTTGCTGATCGACGACCTGCTCAACTTGTCGCGCTTGAACAGGCAGCCACTGAACAAGCAGACGATGGACACCGCGGAGCTCGTCAGGGCCACGCTCGCCGAGTTGCAGCCGGAGCAGGGGCCGCACCCGGCCACGGTCATCGTAGGACAGCTTCCCCCGTGCGAGGGCGACCAACCGCTGTTGAAGCAGGTCTGGGCCAATCTTCTCTCGAACGCCTTCAAGTATTCCCGCAACCGCGAGCAACCCGTCGTCGAGGTCGGCTGCAACGAGCAGGACGGCGAGGCCGTCTATTTCGTCCGCGACAACGGCAGCGGCTTCGACAAGCGCTATGCGCACAAGCTCTTCGGCGTCTTCCAGCGGCTCCACCGGGCGGAGGACTACGAGGGCACGGGAGTCGGGCTGGCCATCGTGCATCGCATCCTGCAGCGGCACGGCGGACGGGTCTGGGCGGATGGCGCCATCGACCAGGGAGCCACGTTTTACTTCACCCTTCCGAGAAAGGACGCGCCATGACCCGATCCGGTCCGGTCAGGCTGCTGCTGGTTGAGGACAATCCGCAGGACCTCGAAATGACGATGCGCGCCCTGCGCAAGGCGGCCCTCGCGGACAACATCCAGGTGGCCCGCGACGGAGCCGAGGCGCTCGACTACCTCTTCTGCGAAGGAGCCTTCGCCGACCGTGGGATCGCGGACATTCCCAAGCTCGTGCTGCTCGACTTGAAACTGCCGAAGATCGACGGGATCGAGGTCTTGAGACGCATCAAGGAGGACCCGCGCACCCGGATGATCCCCGTCGTCGTGCTGACGTCGTCGAATGAGTGGAGCGACGTGGTCGAAACCTACCGGCTCGGGGTCAACAGCTACATCGTGAAGCCGGTGGATTTCGAAGGCTTCTTCGAGGTGGTCCGCAATCTCGGCCTCTACTGGCTGCAACTGAACCACCCGCCGAAATAGGAAAGCGCGATGAACCCCGTTCCCAAAGCCATCCGTGTCCTGATCGCGGAAGACGATTCCAACGACGCCGAACTCCTCGTTCGGGCGTTGCGCGAGGGCGGATACGAGCCCGACTGGCGCCGGGTGGACACGGAGGCCGGCTTCGTCGCCGCGTTGGAGGAGCTGTATGACCTGGTGATCTCGGACTACGTGATGCCGGGATTCGGAGGCCTGCGGGCTCTGGCCATATTGAAAGAGAGGGAAATCAAGATTCCCTTCATCCTCGTCTCCGGAGTCGCCGGCGAGGATCTCGCCGTCACCGCCATGAAGCTGGGGGCGGCGGACTACCTGTTGAAGGACCGGTTGACCCTGCTGGGATCCGCCGTGGGCCATGCGCTGCTGGAGGCACAGGCCCAACGCGAACGTCTCGCCATCGTCGGCCATGCGCTGCTGGAGGCGCTGATGGAGGAACAGCTCCGTCGCGAACGCCTCGCCGCCGATGCCGCCTTGCGCGAAAGCGAGGCCCGCTTCCGCCAGGTGGTCGAGAGCATGCGCGAGGTGTTCTGGATGACCGATGCCGGGAAGACCCGGATGCTCTACATCAGCCCGGGGTTCGAGGCGATCTGGGGCCGGACATGCGAGAGCATCACCGCCTCCCTGGCCGAATGGGCTGACAGCATCCACCCCGAGGATCGGACCCGGGTGCTCGAGGCGGCCAGGACCAAGCAGGTTCTCGGCACCTACGAAGAGGAATACCGGATCGTGCGCCCCGACGGCACGATCCGATGGGTCCGCGACCGTGCTTCGCCCGTCCGCAACGCCGGGGGCGAGATCAGCCGGGTGGTGGGCGTGGCCGAGGACATCACGCAGCGGAAGGAACTGGAGCAGCAGTTCCGCCAGGCCCAGAAGATGGAGTCCATCGGAACGCTGGCGGGTGGGATCGCGCACGACTTCAACAACATCCTGACCGCCATCGGAGGCTACACCGAGCTGGCCCGTGGTGCCCTGGACGATCGTCCCGAAGTGCAGGAGCTCCTCGAAGCCGTGCTCGCGGCGGCCGGTCGCGCCACCGGTCTCGTGCGCCAGATCCTCGCCTTCAGCCGGCAGCAGCCCATCGAGCGGCGCCTCATCCAGCTCGGGCCCATCGTGGCCGAGAGCTTCGCCCTCCTGCGCGCCTCCATCCCTTCGACCATCGAATTCGAGAAGTGGCTGGCCGGGGATGCGCCCACCGTCTTCGCCGACCCCGGCCAGGTCCACCAGTGCCTGATGAATCTGGGGACCAACGCCTGGCATGCGATGAAGGATGGCTCCGGCCTGATCCGGATCACACTGGAGAAGTGCGAGATCGATGCGGCGCAGGCCGCGGCCTCGCCGCAGCTCCGGCCCGGATCCTATGTGCGTGTTTCCGTGCGCGATTCGGGCAAAGGCATGGACAAAGCGACCCTCCAGCGCATTTTCGATCCCTTCTTCACGACGAAGCCACCGGGTGAAGGCACGGGCCTCGGCCTTGCCGTGGTCCATGGGATCATGGTCAGCCACGAAGGGGCGGTCACCGTCGAAAGCCAGCCGGATGAAGGCACGACGTTCCACCTCTACTTCCCCGCGCATTCCGCGGAGGCGACGGCGGAACCGGCCCAGACCGGGGAGTTCCCCCGGGGCCACGGCGAGCGGATCCTGGTCGTCGACGACGAGGAAACCCTGGTCACCCTCGCCATGAAGACCCTGGTCAATCTCGGCTACCAAGCGGAGGGCGTGACTCAGCCGGCGTCCGCGCTGGCCATGGTGCGCGCCGATCCCGGGCGGTTCGCGCTCGTGATCACGGACATGACCATGCCCGTCATGACCGGCATGCAGCTCGCGACCATTCTGCTGCATTCCTGGCCCGGATTGCCCGTCATCCTGACGACCGGCTACAGTGCGACCATTTCGCCCGAGCTGGTCAAGGCCGCGGGAATCCGCAGCCTCGTTTTGAAACCCGCCAACCTCCGCTCGATCGCAATCGCGGTGAACGCCGCACTGTCAGCCCCGGCGCGTTAACCAACCATGTCCCGCATACTCCTCATCGACGACGACGACTCCGTCCGCAGGATGATCAACCTGACCCTGTCCCGCCTGGGCCACGCCGTGACAGAGGCAGGCAATGGGAAGGAGGGTCTGGCCCTGCTTGATCGGACGGCCTTCGACCTCGTCATCACCGACATCGTGATGCCCGAGATGGAAGGCTTTGAAGTCCTGATGGCCCTCCGGAAGCGGCAACCGCCGATGAAGACCATCGCCATCTCCGGCGGGGGACGCATGGCCGCGGTGGACTATCTGAAAATGGCCAAAACCCTGGGCTCAACCACGGTGCTCGAAAAGCCGTTCACCAACGCCGCCTTGGCGGCGGCGGTGGATGAGACGCTGCGTGGGGGCGATCCGTCCTCCGACGCTCCCGCCGCGGCCCAAGGCGCATAGCCAGCGGAAGGCTTGCCGGCCTCGTGGCGGCACCGGCGTTCCCGGCATCCGGGCTTCCACGCAAAACTGATTGGCGCTTGGCACCGGGCCGACCCGGGCTTCTGCTTGGGACATGTCCTCCGTCGATCTCACCCGCCTGCCATCCGCCGACCCCACCCGCGTCTACCGCTATCGCGACGGGCTCTACGCGGCCGATCTCGTGACCGCCGCATTGGTTCATCTGGATTTTTTCACCTGGCTGGCCGCCAACCCGACGGACTTCGCGGGCATCTGTCGTCGCTTCGGTTTCGCCGACCGCCCTGCCGACGTGATGATGACGCTCTTCGCCGCCAATGGATTTGTGCGCCGTGAAGCCGGTGTCTTTCACGCTTCGGACGTCGCCATGGAACACCTCGTGGCCGGGTCGCCCTGGTCGCTCAAGCCCTACTATGCGTCGTTGAAGGATCGGCCGATCGTGAAGGACTACCTCAAGGTCCTCACCACCGGCCGGCCGGCGAACTGGGGCGGCTACGACAAGGCGAACGACTGGCACAAGTCGATGGAGGACGAGGCCTTCGCCCGGGGATTCACCGCCGCCATGGATTGCCGGGGCGTGCTGCTCGGGCCCGCGATGGCGCGGAAGCTGGACCTGCAACGCTTCAGCCGCCTGCTGGACATCGGCGGCGGCTCGGGCATCTACGCCTGCGCTCTCGTTGCGAACAATCCGCACCTGACCGCGACGGTCTTCGACCAGCCGTCCGTGGAAATGATCGCGACCAAACGCATCGCCGAACTCGGCATGGCCGGCCGCGTCACGGTCAAAGCCGGTGACATGTTGAACGAGCCGCTCCCGGCCGACTGCGACCTGCATCTCTATTCCAACGTGCTCCACGACTGGGATCTGGCAGAAGTCAGGCAGCTTCTCGCGGCGTCCTTCCGCGCCTTGAAGCCGGGCGGAATGCTGTTGATCCACGATGCCTTCATCAACGCCGACAAGGCCGGACCGCTGCCGGTGGCGGAATACTCGGCGTTGCTGATGCACTCGACGCAGGGCAAGTGCTACTCGACCGGCGAGTATGAAACACTGGCGACCGAAGCGGGCTTCCGCGGGTTCACCTTCGCCACGACGGCTGCCGATCGAGGGGTGATGACCGCTGGCCGGCCGGCTTGACCGGACGCGTCCGCCGCTGATCAACCCTGATCCCGCCCGACCGGCAGCGTGATGATGAAGCAGGTGCCCTCGCCCGGCTTGGACTCGATCCGGACTTTGCCCCGGTGCGTTTCAATCACCCGCCCGACGATGGCCAGGCCGAGGCCGTTGCCCTTGGCCTTGGTCGTCTGCAGGAGCGAGGTGAAGGCGCGCTGCTGCTGCTGCTCGGTCATGCCTTCACCCGTGTCGGTGAACTCGATGACGACGCAACGCGGTTCACCCTGTGATTCCGCCTGGGTCCGGGAAGTGATCCGCAGCAGGCCGCCGTCGGGCATCGCCTCCACCGCGTTGAGGGTGAGGTTGAGGAACGCCTGCTCCAACTGGGCGGCATCGGCCTCGACAAGCGGAAGCCCGGGGTCGAGCTGGCGTTCGAGCTTGATGCCGTGGTTGCGCAGCTTGTGCCGGGTGAGCAGGCCAAGGTCCTCGATGAGTTCGTTGAGGTTGACCGTCTCCAGCTTCGGTTCCGAATTGCGCGCGAAGTCGAGGATCTGCTCCACGATCCGGTTCAGCAGGTCCATCTTCTGGCCCATGATTTCCACGTCGCGGCTGCGCGGATCCGTGGAAGGAAACCGAAGGTCGAGCGAGTGGAAGAGCATCTTCATCACCGTGAGCGGATTCCGGATCTCGTGCGCGACCTCCGCCGCCAGCAGGCCGAGGGCGGAGAGTTTTTCATTCTGCCGGAGCTGTTCCTCGACATCGACGATGCGTTCGTAGAGCCGGGCCTTCTCGATGGCGATGGCGGAAAGCTCGGCCATGGCGCTGAGGATGCGGATCTCCTCGTTGGAGAAACTGTGCGACTTGCCGGTGTAGACGCTGAGGGTGCCGATGGCTTCGCCGCCGAAGATGAGCGGGACGCTGAGCAGCGAGACAAGGCCCTCCTCGCGCGCGATGTCGACATTCTGGTAACGGCCGGACACCTGCACGTTCTCCACCTGGAGCGGCTTCTTCCGGCGGACGACGATCCCGAGCATGCTGTCCGACGTGCTCAACCGGCCCTTGTTCACATAGCGTTCACCCGCGCCATGGTGTGCCCGCAGGTCCAGCCACTCGCCGGTCCCGTCGAGCATCCTGAGCGAACACATGCTGGCATCGACCAGTTGTGCCGCCTCGCGGGTGACGACGCTCAGGGCCTCGTCGAGGCTCAGGGTGGAATTGATCGTGCGGCTGACGCTGACGAGCGTCTCGAACAGCCGGGCCTTCAGGCGGAGCTGTTCGTAGAGCCAGGTGTTCTCGATGACGCGGGCCACCTGGAGCGCGAGGATCTCCAGCAACTCCTGGTCGGCGGCGCTGAAGGCGTCCAAACGGTCGGAGTCGACGTTGATCACGCCGCGGATGGAACCCCGGAGTTCGAGCGGGATGGCGAGCTCGGAGCGGACATCGGGCCGCAGCATCACGTAACGACGATCCGAGGCGACGTCGCCGACGCGGGCGGGTTTGCCGGTGCGGGCGACCCAGCCCGTGATGCCTTCGCCGACTTTGAGCCGGAGTTCCGAGGCGTCGCCCGGCAATCCGGAGGAGGCCTGGATTTCGAGAAAGCCCGTCGTGGGATTGACCAACGCGATCGAGCCGCTGCCGGCCCGAACGATGCGGACGGTCTCGTCGACGATCGACTGCAGCGCCTCCTGGGGTTCCAAGGTCGCATGGATGATCTCGCCGACACGATACAGCTGCGTCAGGCGCTCATGCCGCTCGCGGAGTTCCCGGAGTTCGTCGCTCACGGCGGCAGCTTGCGAACCGTGTGGCCCGCTGCCAAGCCCCGAGCGGGGATTGCCGCACCGAAGCGGAATGGAACCGGCGGTGGCGAAACCGGGCCTGGGCTTGGCGCCCTGGCGCGACCGGGCGGCCTAAGCCTGCTCCAGCAGGGTCCGCTGCCAACGCATCAGGGAGGGGGCGTATTGGTCCCAGTCTTCGGCGAGGCGGTTGATGGCGGCGCGGGGAGCGATGAGCGTCGCGTCGATGGCGAGGGCGGCGGCCTGTTTGTCGCGGATCTTTTCGAGCTGTTCGGCGCGTCGTTTCTGCACCTCGGTCTGACGAGGGCTGCGGTGCCGGGGAATCTCGGGCCATTCGGCTTCCGGCACCGCACGGCCCTTGGCGACGGCGTCCCGGATGGTGCGGGCGCGGTCAGGCCGGAAGCGGCGGGGCAGGATTTCGTCCCACGGCTGGTCCATGGAAGCGCGCACTGAAATCTCGACCATGGTTTCGGGCGACAGGACGAAGAAGGGCGGACGATTGGCCGCGATGGCCTGGCCTTCACGCCATTCAAAGATGGCCTTGAGGATGGCCAACGCACCGCGCGCGAGGAACGAACTGCCCTTCACCCGCCAGACCTCGGGATCGGCCGGCGGCACCACGGCGCAGTCGGCAATGAGGCGCTCGCAGCTTTCCTGCATCCACTCGACGCGCCCCAGTTCCACGAGGCGCGCGCGCAGGATGTCGGACAAGGCCTTGAGGTGGCTCGTGTCGTTCCGGGCGTAGTCCTCCATCCGCGGAGTGAGCGGACGCTGGGCCCAGTCGGCCTTCTGCGGACCCTTGTCCAAATCGATGCTGAGGAACTTCTTCACCAACGCATGCAGCCCGAAGTGCGGTTCGCCGAGCAGCCGGGCCGCAATCATCGTGTCGAAGATCCGCGTGGGAACGAACGAATGCCATTTGCGGAAGAGGCGCAGATCGTAGTCGCTCCCGTGCATGATGATCTCACGCTCGCGGATCGCGGCGAAGAACCCGGTCAGGCTGATGCCGGACAGGGGATCAATGAGGCGATCCTGGCCATCGATCGATATCTGGATGAGGCAGAGCTTCTCGGGGTAGGCATGGAGGCTGTCCGCCTCGGTATCGAGAGTCAGCCAGGGCGCGGCGTCGAGCCGGGCGAGGAAATCGGTCAGGAGTTCGTTTCTATCGATCACTGATGGTGGCGAGTGTGGGCCGGACCGACGCGGTTGGGCACGGAAAATTCAGCGTGGCCTGCTGGAAATGACGAAGTTCGAAGGCCAAGGTCCGAAGGAAGGCCAAAAGCCCGATTCCCACCGGAACGGCTGGGGACCAGTCAATCGGCCGGATCCACTTCGGGCTTGGACCCTTCCTTCGGCCTTCGGGGATTCAAATTTCCGGCTTCAGGTCGTCGGCGCTTCACCCTGCTGGGGCGGACGCTGGCCCTGCTGCTGCGCGACCACGACGGGCAGGGGATAGCGGAGCTTCATCACGTCGTCGACCAGCACCTCGACATAGTAGGCACCCGGGGCGGCGAACTCGACGTTCTGGAGCACGGAGACGTTGATGGCGATGCTGCCGGGACCGTCGAGGGCGATCTTGCCCTGGCTGGTGGCGAGCACGGTCTTCATGTCGGGCGCGATGACGCGGACGGTCTGGTTGAACTGGCCGATGCCGGCGACCCAACGGTTGAAGACGAGCAGCTGCGGTGCGGTGACCGGGAACTGCGGGACGGGAATGATGTTGATGACGCCGATCAGGAAGAAGCTGCCGGTGGTTTCCTGGCGGACCTGTTCGCAGACGAGCGAGCACTGGAGATCGGGAAGGATGCGTGTGGGTGTCATTTGGATGTGGTGTTCGGTATCAGCGCGTCGCCATTTCAGCGGCGCGAACGGTGTTCTGGAGAAGCATGGCGATGGTCATGGGACCGACACCGCCGGGATTCGGGGTAATGCGGCCGGCGATGGGCTGGACCGCGTCGAAATCGACGTCGCCCACCAGCCGGGATCCACCCTTGGCCGATGGATCGGAGACCCGGTTCACGCCGACGTCCACGACGACGGCGCCGGGCTTGACCATGTCGGCCGTCACAAATTTCGCGGACCCGAGCGCGGCGACGATGATGTCGGCGCGGAGGCAGTGTTCCTTCACGTGGCGGGACGCGGAATGACAGACGGTGACAGTGGCATTCGCGTGCCGGCTCTTCTGGATCAGGATCGAAGCCATCGGTTTACCCACGATGTTCCCGCGGCCCAGCACCACCACTTCGGCGCCATCGGTCTTCACGCCGGAACGGATCAGGAGCTCATGGACGCCGGCGGGAGTGCAGGGAAGAAAGCCGGTGGAATCCCCGAGCATCAGCTTGCCGACGTTGATGGGATGGAATCCATCGACGTCCTTGCCCGGCGCAACCGATGCATAGACGACGCGTTCGTCGATGTGCTTAGGAAGCGGTGCCTGGACCAGGATGCCATGGATGCGGCTGTCGGCATTGGCCTGTTCGAGCAGCAGCAGGAGTTCCGCCTGGGTGGTCGCCTCGGGAAGAACGCGCGTTTCGGAGACGATGCCCAGCCGGGCCGAGGTCTTCTCCTTCATCCCGACGTAGACCTTGGAGGCGGGATCTTCGCCGACCCGGACGAAGAGCAACGACGGCTGGATGCCGCGGGCCTTGAGGGCTTCGACGCGTTGCGCGGTTTCAGCGTGGATCTGTTCGGCGATGGCCCGCCCGTCGATCAGGTTCGGGAAGGACATCAGGGCAGATCGAGGGTTTCGATCTTGATGATCGGCGTCCGTTTCCAGCGGTCGTCGAGGAACTCCTCGCCGCTGAGGATCACGCGGGAACCGATGTAGCGCCAGAGCTCGAACTTCTCCTCGTTGGCGATGAGGAAGGCGATCTTTTCACCGGAGTAGCGGTCCTCGAGATTGAAATAGCTGGGCGTGTTCACATGGAGATCACGCCGGACGATGCCTTCGCGGAACACCTTCCTGGCCACGGCTGGAACCCCATCGGACGCCACGGGCGCGGAAGAAACGGCGACGGCCGTCGCGGGAACAGCAGGCGGATTCGGCACGGCGGGCGCAAGCACCGATGTCGCCTGCGGGATTGCCGGGGCGACCGGCGGCTTGGACGCTTCCGTTTCCGGCTTCTTGTCTTGCGCGACGACGACGGCAGGCTCGGGCTTGATCTCGGCAACGGGCGTCGCTTTCGCCTCGGAAACCACGACCGGCCCCGCTTTGGCCGGGGTTTCGGAAACGGTAGGTTTCGGGGAAAGTTCGATGAACGAAGCAACAACGTAGGCTGCGGCCCCAGTGGGCGCTTGAACTTCAAGCCAATCCCCCTCGTGGCGCAGAACCTTCAGTTCGGCACCCTTCTCAAGGCGGGCCACCACGCTGAAGTTTTCTCCCGGGCCGCCTCGGACATTGAGCTTCTGGGCGGAGACGGTGTTGTTGGTGGCCACGAACGCTGCATTGACCCAGAGGGGCGTATTCGCCGGCAACGCGATCTTGAACCAGTGGGTGGGATCGCCCTTCGAAGCCTTGACGACGACCGGCTCCAAGACGGTGACGGATTCTCCCTTGCTCAATTGGGTGATGACCTCGCCGACCATGCCGGCGACACCGCGGACATTGACGCGGTCGGCCTTGATGGTCCCGGTCTCCGCGAAAGCAACAGAGGTCGACACAACGAAAAGCGCGGTCAAACCGGCGGTTTTGCCCGAAATCATGGTGGGGAGATTAGCGTTTTAACCTCTGTGTCTGTCAACGTCCGCCATTTGCCGGCGGGCAACTGGGCCAGGCGGATCTTTCCGATCTGCATGCGGACCAATCGAATCACTTCGAGGCCTTGGGACTCAAAGAGCCTCCGGACTTCGCGGTTCTTACCCTCGCCAAGCACCACCTCGACCAAGCTGGTTGAGTTGCCACTCGCGAGTGTCCGGGCTTTGAGCGCCTTGAGCAGTTCGCCGTCGTGCTGGATTCCCGCAGTGATCCGGCGAAGGATGGAGGCGTCCATCGCACCTCGGACCGTGGCCATGTAGACCTTGGTCACCGCGTAGCGCGGGTGGGTCATCCGCAGGCAAAAATCGCCGTCGTTCGTGAAGAGAATCAGTCCTTCGCTTTCGAGATCGAGGCGTCCAACCGGATAGAGGTGCGCCCATTCCTTGGGGAGGAGTTCCGAGGCGATCCGACGATCCTCCGGATCGGCGCGGGAACACAGGTAGCCGCGGGGCTTATGCAGGGCGATGTATGTCCTCTTCTTAGCGGCTACAGGACGACCGTCCACCTTCACCCGGTCAACGGCCGGATCGACCTTGGATCCCGTAACCATGACCTTGCGGCCATTCACTTCGATGCGGCCTTCGGCGATGAGTTTTTCGGCAGACCGCCGTGAAGCGATACCGGCATCGGCAAGGAATTTTTGGAGTCTGATCGGGGCTGTCTTCATCCGAGCTGGTCATCATGGCCGTTCGGTTGGGCGCATGCAAAGAAAAGGCCGGCGACCCGAAAGGATCGCCGGCCTCGAATCTGCCTCGATCAACGGCTAAGCCGGAAGAACCTGGTTCCGTTGGTCGAGCCGTTGGTCACGACGTTCTCACTGCCGATGACAACCGGGCTGAGAAGCAGGTTGGTAAACGGGGAGTTCGTGGAGAATGCGGACGTTCCCTGGAGAACGAAGTTGGACGAACTGGAAGGCCAGGACAGAAGGACATCCGACCCCGATCGGCGGATCTTCAACTGGGGCGCGATCTCGATGACCATCGACCAACCGCCCGTCAGGCTGCCCGAATCACCTTCGCCGTGATCGGCGATGTAGAGCGACCACTGGCCGTTCGGATCGGTCCCAACAAAGGAGCCAAGCACTTCCGTGTAGGGCGCGACAGGGGCGGGCGTGGGCAGGCTTTCTGATGGCGAACTGAGGTTCCTGGGCTTGTAGGTTCCGCTCTGGAGGAAACTCTGCGAGATGAAGTCGGCCGCACCGTCGTCAAACGTGAAGGTGGCGTTTGCGATCGGGCTGCCCGCACCCACCCGGGACATGAGGACGACCTTCTGACCTCGCGGCCCGACGAGGAGGATGTCGAGATCCGACGGGAAGGTGTGCGACAGACGATTCAGTGTGACCGTGACTTTGCCAACTTTCCCGGTCAGGCCGGAAACCGTAACGGTTGACGGATAGGCCGAGGCGGTGCCGATGGAGGGAATGTCGAGGGACACAGGGTTCTCCGTCACTCCAGGGGCGAGCACGACCGTCGAGATCGCAATGGACGAGTTGTTGGCAATAACCGGGTCGTTGTCCGCCGTCTTCACAAGGGCCACGTTGGTGATGGATCCGAGCAGGGACGGCTGCACGACAAGCTGGATGCTGGCCGATGCGTTCCGACCCATGGCTCCCAAGGCTACGACGACCGTGTCGCCATTGACGGTGTAGGATCCTTGGCTCGGGGTCACGGAGACCAATCCCACATTGGCGGGAATGACATTCGTAACGTAGACGCTGGTGGCGTTGGTCGGCCCCTGGTTCGTCACCGCCAAGGAGATCAGCGCGGGCATGCCACGGAACACATTGGTTGAGAGCGTCTGGGTAATGGCGAGGTCGTTGGTGAAGTTGTTGCCAAGGTAGAGTTCAATCGACCAGCCGTTCGAGATCACACCGGATTCCAGACGGGTGTCGTCGGCGACGTAGAGCGACCAGACACCGTTCGGATCAACCCCGTTCAGGACGGCCAGCGAAGTCCCATACGGACCGGCCGGGGCCGGGGCCGGCATGACATCGGACGTTTGATCGTAGTCGGTCGGCTTGTAAGCACCCGGCAGGAAGGCGGCAAACGGAACCACCGCAGGGGCATCGTCGCTGAACGAGAGGTTGAAGTCGTAGATGCCCGACGCGGGACCTGCATCCGACATGAGCATGATCTTCTGACCAGTGGGGCTGACGAGCAGCATGTCGATGTCGCGGGCGTAGGTGTGGGTGATCCCACTCACATTGACGACCACCCGGTTCACATTCCCCGTGACGCCGGAAACCGTGATCGGACTTGGGTAGAGGCCGGCCGCACCGAGATCCGGAATCGTCATCAGGTTCGTGTTCGAGAGGAACTTGCCGCGGGCGGTGGTGACCGAAGCCACGTTGTCCGCAGGCAACGGGTCTTGATTGGTGGACGTCACCGAACTGGTGCTGGTGATATCCAGGGGAAGGAGGGCCTTACCAACCACCGAGAGGGTAACGGTCTGGCCAAGCTGGATGGTCCCGAGCTGGAAGGTGACTACGTTGCCATTGATCGAGCTGGTTCCCTGGCCTTGGGCAATCTTCACGATCGAAAGTGCAGGCGAGACGTTTTCAGTGAAAACAACGCCCGGAGCAAACGTCGGCCCAGCATTGCTGACACTGATCGAGTAAGTGATCAAATCGTTGGGGACGACCCGGTCCGGGCTTGCTGACTTACGAACAACGAGATCCGAGAGGACGGCATTACAGAAGTCCAGGGTCTGATCCAGCTTGAGCGACCATCCACCGATGATTCGACCTGCATCACTACCAATATCATCGTAGACGTAGAGGTTCCAACTGCCGTTTCCAGCACCCTGGGCCAACTGGGCGAGAGATGATCGGTAGATCAACGCAGGAATATTCGTGGCGAACACGCCCGCCGGAGTTCCGCCAAGGGGCTTATAGACACCGCTGGTCATCGCACCGCTCCCGAATAGGTCCGTTGCCGAGTCCGAGAATGAGATATTGAGGTTGTTGGCATTGCTCCTGCCTTGGCTTGAAAACAGAACCAATCCAACACGGTTTGGATTGACCAAAACGGCCGTCACATCGGACGGGGATGTGTGGCTGAACCCGTTCAGGGTTGCGCCAGCTCCGGACGCGGTTCCGATCAGCCCGGCCACCACGTTGGAGGAGGGGAACGGCGTGGCGAGGCTCGAGTCGGCGATGATGATCGCCTGGAAGTTGCTGACGGTAAGCGATGGATTCACCTGGTAGCCCACCTTGATGAGGAAGGTAACGGTTCCGCGAGGGGTTCCGCCTTCGGAGAGAACCAAGGTCACAGGGAGATTGGTTCCGCAAGGAACAGAGCTCCCAATCTTGAAGATGAAACGATTGGTGGCGGGAGAACCCTGCGCCACCACATCCGAGTAGACCAGTGAACCGGATACGGGCGAAACATCGATATTGGAGACGACCTGGGCATTCAACGTCGCCGACGAAACCAGGCCCACGTTTCTGAGCGACAGGTCAAAGGTCACCGTTTCACCGGGATCAACATATCCGTTGGTGGTCGCAAACGCCTCGGCGATGAATTTGGCGGTGCCTGAAGCGAATACAGGGATGGCTTCCTCACTGAAGTTCGAGGCGACCAAGGCAAAGTCCTGATCACGCGGATCGGCATCACCGGGAACACCATCGGAATTGATGTTCGCTGCGACCAATTCAATGGCGACTTCGCCGGCGGTTCCGGGCGGAAGAATGACCGACTCCGAGTTGTTCCGCTGGTCGGCAACTCCACCGGTCTTGGAATACTGGCCGGAGAAGGAATTGCCCCGGTAAACCTGCCCATTCGCGTAAACGACGAGGTCAAGGTTGTTGTTGTAGGAGGCTCCGAAGGTGCTTCCAGGAGCATCGGTCCAAGTCACCGTGATGCGGAGCGGATCCGCCGTATCCGCAACCCGACCGGTGTAAACGCGTTTTTGACCGGTCGCAGTAAACTTCTGGGCCGGATCCTGATCCTTCAGCATGGAAGAAACATTGGCCCGAACGTGAGCCCCGAGATCCATCAATCCCATGCCCTGGCTATTGGACCAAAGATCGTCGGCTGCACCCACGCCGGTCATGTAGCGGGTGCTGTTGAGCAGCAGGGCCTTGGTCATGGCGGGACTCGGAGGGGTGAGTCCATTGAAGATGAATTCCTGTCGGATCAAAGCCGCGCCACCAGCCACCGCCGGGGTCGCCTGGCTGGTTCCAGAGCTGGCGGTGTAGAGCTCCTGCCCGGCAGGGAAATAGATGCTGCCAACACCGCCGGAAACACCGGAACCATCGAAACAGACAGATCCTGTTCCATTGGTGTCGGCTCCGGGCGCCTGAGGAGCGCCACCGGTGATATGGGTGCCGGGCGCCATGATGTCCGGCTTGCGACGGCCATCACGCGTGGGTCCACGACTGGAGAACGAAGCGATGTCGAAAGCGTTGTTGGCCTGCTGGTCCGTCACTCCGGACCCATCTATTCCACCAAAGGCACGAACATTCTCGGACGCTCCCACCGTGATGACATTCTTCGCGGTGCCCGGGCTTCCAACACTTCCACTTGAGGGTCCGGAGTTGCCCGCGGCAAAGACGATCACCATTCCCTGGTTGCCGGGATTGGCCGACTGGGCATCGCGGACCAAGCGGTCATATTCCTGCGAATCGGCGTTGTAAGATCCAAAATTGGCAGCACCCCAGCTGTTGGCCGAGATGCGGGCGCCAGACTCGTAGGCCCGATCCTGAAGCGTCGTGTAATCAACCGTGGAAATGAATCCGTTCGTGTCGAAGATGACGGACGAGCCAACCTTCACAAAAGGCATCAATCCGAGGCCGTAACGATAGCGCGCGGCATCAACAAAGATGCCGTTGGTCTGATTGGCAAAACCCGCGATGATGTGGGCATTGATGGTTCCGTGGCCATCGCAACCCTCCGCCGTGTTCGTCGAACCGAAAAGGTTGATGTAGGCAACCCGGCTCGGCCGATTGGTATCACCGAGTTCATACAGGCCCGGGTGATTCGGCTTGGTGGTCCCGTTGTCGATCCCGCTGTCGGTCACATCGACGACGAAAGGATCGCCCTGATTGTATGCCGTCTGGTTGAAATCGTTCTGCGTCAGCCACGTGAAGTAGTTGGCATTCGGGCGGGGGACGAGACGTCCGGTGTTGATGGTGGTATTTCCTGAAACGATCAGGGCCTGTCGTTCATCCATTTTCACCGGAAGGAGATACGGCTGGATCGACAAGACTTCCGGCCGAGCGGCCAGATCGGAGACGGCAGACTCGGGCAGTCGGACCAAGATGTTCCGCAATCCAGCCGCCGCCTTTTCTTTCACCACGGGTTCAAGCCTGAGTCGGTCAATCATCGACTTTGTCCCGCTGTTGGCAGCCGCATCATCGACCATCTGGACCATGTAGAGATCCGTGACCGGCGTGCCGCTCTTTCCGTAGGCGCCACCCAACGACTGGATCTTGTAGTCCGGCAAAAACTCACCGTCCCATTGGACATGGGATACGGCCTTGGCGAACAGCTGATATCCTCCGAGGGCCTGGTAGTCGCCGTAGACGAGGTAGGCGTTGTTGGGAATATAGGAGATGATCTTCGCCCCGGAAGCTTCGATCTGGCTGGCCCATTCAGCTTTGATGGGTCCGACGAAACTCACGATCCGAAGTTGTTTCCCTTCGAACGCCGCCAAAGGAGCCCGTGACTCCTGCGCTTTGAGGCTGGTGGTGTCGATGCTCAGGGAGTTCAGCCGGATGACATTGTTATCAGCCAGCACCTCGGCGGTCTTGCCCGCAGGCAAAGCCAAAGCGTCGGAAACCTCGACGAGCTGGAACCCTTGGTAGTCCTCGACCAACCGCCCTCCAAGGGCCAAAAGCTCGGCTGTCTCCCGGGCATCCGATACACGCATGACCGACTTCCCAGGCCCACCAACACCTTGGCCCGGTGATACCGCCAACACGGAAGCAACCAACCCGGCCGCCGCTCCAAGAGCCAGAATGGACAGCATCGGGACCTTCCAAAGGCGATGGAACAGGGACTTCGAATCGGGGGCGTTTCTGATCATAACGAAATTCGGATACAGGCTCTAGGGACGCTGGAGAAATAGACTCGATGAACCGCTGGGGAAGATTGGACGCAATCCACACGGGACTCCCGGTCCCGAAAGGGCTTCATCCGTCGTTGGCAGGCGGCGAATTTCCACAAACAACAGTTTTCCACAGGCGCACCAATAGCGATCTGGGTGGAATAGAGCAGCGGTTCTATCGGAAAGCCTTTTCCGTTGGCAAGGGAATACACCCGCCAGCGCCAATCCTCCGCCCGGCTTTACCTTTGACGCTCCACTGCTTCAACCGTAGCGTCCGTGCCCGCTCGCAAAACGGACAAATATGATCGGACTCATCATTAAAAAGATCATCGGCTCGAAGAACGACCGAGAGGTGCGAAAGCTCCGGCCGGTCGTCGCCAAGATCAACGAATTCGAGCAATCGCTTCAGTCGCAACCCGACGAGGCTCTCCGCCAGAAGACCGCCGAGTGGAAGACCAAGCTGGCGACGATCGAAGACCGCGCCGAACTGCGCCGCGAACTGGATCTGATTCTCCCAGAAGCCTTCGCGGTGGTCAAAAACGCCTGCCGCCGGCTCTTTGGCTCGACCGTTATCGTTCGCGGCCATGAATTGAAATGGGAAATGATCCCATTCGATGTCCAGCTCATTGGCGGTTCCGCCCTCCACCGCGGCAACATCGCGGAAATGGCCACCGGCGAAGGCAAAACTCTCGTCGCCACTCTTCCGACCTACCTCAATGCCCTGACCAGCCGCGGCGTCCACGTCGTCACGGTCAACGACTACCTCGCCGCCCGCGACGCGGAGTGGATGGGCCACGTCTACAAGTTCCTTGGACTCACCGTCGGCTGCATTCTCCATGACCAGAGCCCGCAGGAACGCCGCGCGATGTATGCGTGCGACATCACCTACGGGACGAATGCCGAATTCGGCTTCGATTACCTCCGCGACAACGGCATGGCCAGCCGCGCCGAGGAGCAGGTCCAGCGCGGACACTACTTCGCCATCGTCGACGAGGTGGACTCGATCCTGATCGATGAAGCCCGCACGCCGTTGATCATCTCCGGACCGGCGGTCATCAACATCAACAACCAATACGACAAGTTCAAACCCATCGTCGAATCGGTCGTCAACGCCCAGGCCAAGCTCTGCCAACGTTTCCTCGGGGAAGCCACGGACCTCCTGAAGAAAACCCGGCCCACCGATGGCTCCAACCCTCCCAAGGATTCCGCCGATCTTGAGAAACAGGCCGGAATGCTCCTGTTCCGCGTGAAAATGGGCGAACCGCGCTCCGAAGGCCTCCTCAGGCTTCTGGAAGATCCGGCCAACCTCAACTTGATGAACAAGGCGGAGCTTTCCTGCCACGCCGACCAGTCGAAGAAAGACCTCTACGACCAGAAAGAGCAGCTCTTCTACGCCATGGACGAGAAGAGCCATGAGGCGGACCTCACGGAAAAGGGCCGCACCTTCCTCAACCCCGGCGATCCCGACGCGTTCATGCTGCCGGATCTCATCAGCGCGTATCACGAGATCGATGCCCGCAAGGATTTGGATGCCCGCGCCCGCGTCGAGGAGAAGACCAAGCTCCAGGCCGCCTTCGAACAGCGCGCCCAGTCCATCCATTCCATTTCGCAGCTGCTCAAGGCCTACAGCCTCTACTTGAAGGACGTCCACTACGTCATCCAGGAGAACAAGGTCATCATCGTCGACGAAAACACCGGCCGTCTCATGACCGGCCGCCGTTGGAGCGACGGGCTCCATCAGGCCGTAGAAGCCAAGGAGAACGTCGAGATTGAGCGCGAGACGCAGACCTACGCGACCATCACCATCCAGAACTACTTCCGCCTCTACCACAAGCTGGCCGGCATGACCGGAACGGCCGAGACCGAGGCCCAGGAGTTCTTCGACATCTACAAGCTCGGCGTCCTCACGATCCCGACCAACCGGCCCAACATCCGCAAGGACACCCACGACTCCGTCTACAAGACGCAGCGCGAGAAGTTCAACGCCGTGCTGAAGGAGATCAAAGAAGTCCACGCCCAGGGACGCCCCATGCTCGTGGGCACGGCCAGCGTGCATACCAGCGAAATGCTGGCACGCATCCTGAAGAAGGAAGGCCTCATCCACTCCGTGCTCAACGCCAAATTCCACGAGCAGGAGGCCGAGATCGTCAC
>CANJSG010000064.1 GCA_947476875.1 Verrucomicrobiota bacterium
CGCGGAATTCATGCTGGGCGATGGCGGCGCGGAGCCAGTCGTAGCCCTGCTCGGGGCCGTAGCCCTTGAAGGTGGCGCGCGAGGCCATTTCGTCGACGGCCCGGTGCAGGGCCTTCACGGCGGCGTCGGGCAGAGCCTCGGTCACGTCGCCGATGCCGCAACGGATGAGGCGTTTGGCGGCTTCGGGATTGGCGTCGGTGAACGCCTTCACACGGCGGCCGATCTCGGGGAAGAGGTAGCCGGCTTTGAGCTTGAGGTAGTTGTCGTTGAGGAAGGCCATGCGTTTGTCCGTAGTCAGTTGTTCAGAGTCCGGCGGAACGTTCCGTCGGACGGCAAAGAAGCGTGGAAGCTACGGCAACGGGAGCGCCGGACGCAAGACGGTGGGAGGCTTCGTTCTCAGCCTCGTTCTCGTTCTCCTTCTCGGTGAAGTGATTCGAGAACGAGGCCGAGAAGGAGAACGAGCGGGGGAAAGAGAAGGGTTGGCTGGAGGCGAAAACGAAAAAGGCGGAACCGGGATCCGGTTCCGCCTGTGAAAAAAACTATGGGGCGAGTCGCTTAGTAGCGGCCACCACGTCCGCCGCCGCCGCCGCCGCCGCCGGAGCCGCCACCGTATTCGCGACGTCCACCGCCGCCGCCACCGCCGCCGCCGCCGCCGGTCCGCTCTTCGCGGGGCTTGGCGATGTTGACAGTCAGGGCGCGTCCGTCGAGCTGGGCGCCGTTGAGGGCGTCGATCGCCTTCTGGGCGGATTCAGCGGAGTCCATGGTGATGAAACCGAAACCGCGGGGGCGGCCGGTCATGCGATCCATCATCAGGTTCGCTTCGAGGACGGTGCCATGGGCCGAGAACGCGTCGTGGAGCGCGTTTTCGGTCGTATTGAAGGAGAGGTTGCCCACGAAGAGCTTGTTGTTCATGTGATATGTTGTCCGTAACCAACCACTGCATCCGACAGACTGTTCCCGACTACCGGGTTTAGAATCACCACTGAACAACGTTCACTTGAGATCCACCATGCCTGACCAAGAACTTGCGATCGAACAGACGATGTGGAAATTGGACCCTTTTTCGCCATGGGCAATGACCAAATAGAACTATCTACATGGCTTCCCCGGGGTTGAATTCTCGAAATTTTTCAAATTTACACGCCGGTTTCCGTGTCCAGTCTCCCGCAACACCCATGCGTGAATTCTCTGTTACAAAACTCGGAGCCGCCCTCGTCCTGAGCCTGATCGTCAGCGGGCCGCTGCTTGCCGCCGAAGGCGACAAGATCGGGAACGACACAAAAACCCCGGCAGCAGACGTGTCTTCCCGTCGTGCGGCAGCCGAGCAAGCGGTGAAGCTGCCCCCTGGTTTCCGATATGAGATCCTGGTGCACGGAGACATTCCGGAGCCGCTTTACCTCCAGTTCAGCCCGGACGGCCGGCTGTGGTTCACGGGACGGCGCGGTCAGGTCTGGGCCTATGATTTTGGCACCAAGACCCACAACCAGATCGGCGAACTGAAAGTTGACTGGCAGCAGGTGAAGGGCAGGGAAGCCAACGAGCGCGGCCTTCACGGGATCGAGTTCCATCCGGACTACCTGAAGAACGGATTCGTCTACCTTTACCACACGCCACCCTACGGGAACGGCATCTACTCGAACCGGCTCTCCCGCTTCACGGTCGACAATCCCAAGAAGGCAACAGCCCTGAAGCCCGGCAGCGAAAAAGTGCTGCTGGAGTTCGTCTCGTTGCGGGGCTTCCACCAGGGAGGCGCGGTTGAATACAACCCGAAGGACGGGAAGCTCTACGTCTCCATGGGCGACAACAATGTCTCCTCCGACACCAAGAATTTCTGGAACGACCCCAAGAATCCACCGCAAGTGCTCGGCATGTATCAGGGCAAGACGCTTCGCCTCAACCTCGACGGCACGGTGCCGAAGGACAATCCGTTCGTGAAGACTCCCGGAGCCGCGCCCGAAGTCTTCACCTACGGGCATCGCAACCCCTACTCGATGCATGTCGACGAAACCACGGGGCAGGTCTACGTCGGCGAAGTCGGCTACGACCGCAAACAGGACTGGGAGGAGATCAACCGCCTCAAGTCGGGCGGCAACTACGGCTGGCCGTTTCTCATGGGAGACGGGCTGACCGTTTTCCCGACCGAGGAAACCAACCGGTTCCCGAACGCCATCAGACCCTTCATCACCTACATCCATGAGGCCGGCGCAAACGTCACCGTCGGCCCCGTCTACCATGCTTCCGGCAAAGGCGCTTTTCCCAAGGAATTCCAAGGCGGAATGTTCTACGGAGACTTCACCCGCAAGTGGGTTCGCTTCGCACCGATCGACGCCAGGACGCAATCCGTGACAAACACGATCCCGTTCGCGCGCGGCTTCGGCGGCGGACCGATCCAGATGCAACTCGGCAAGGACGGCGCGATCTACATGGCGGAATACGCGGGCTGGTTCACCGGCACACCCAAGGACGCGATCTCGCGCATCGTCTACGTCGGCGAGGACAAAAAGTAGCCGCCCGTGCGGAAGTCTGGATTCGATCAAAACTCCCGGAGGCCTCCCGGGACTTTGCGTCTGCGCCTCCTGGTGTTCGTTTCTTGAACATCCAAACTTCCCGCTTCTCCGCACCGGGATCGCTCCCTATTTTTCGCGCCATGCGAATTCTGACCGGCATCCAGCCATCTGGCGCCCTGCATCTCGGCAACTACTTCGGGGCGATGCGGCCGGCCATCGAACTGCAGGAAAAGGGCGAGGCGTTCTACTTCATCGCGGACTACCATTCGATGACGTCGCTGACCGATCCGGTAAAGCGTCGGCAATACACCCGCGACGTGGCGCTGGACTTCCTAGCCTGTGGACTTGATCCCGCGAAATGCATTTTCTGGCGGCAATCCGACACGCCCCAGCACACGGAACTCGCGTGGATCCTCAGCACGGTCACCCCGATGGGCCTTCTCGAACGGTGCCACAGCTACAAGGACAAGGTCGCCCGCCTGGCGGAAGGCGATGCCGGCGCTGTAAACCATGGTCTGTTTGCCTATCCCGTCCTCATGGCAGCGGACATTTTGCTCTACGATTCGAACGTCGTGCCGGTCGGCAAGGACCAGAAGCAACACCTCGAAGTCACGCGCGACATCGCCGCCAAATTCAACCAGCTCTACGGACAGACCTTCGTCATTCCGGAGCCGCAGATCCGCGAAGATGTCGCGATCGTCCCCGGAACCGACGGCCAGAAAATGTCCAAGAGCTACGGAAACACCCTTGAGATCTTCGGCGACGAAAAAATCCTTCGAAAGAAGGTGATGTCGATCGTCATGGATAGCCGCACGCCCGCTGAACCCAAGCCGGACGCGGACAAGAACTCAGCCGTCCAGCTGCTCAAACTCGTGGCGCCGGCCGAAATCGCGAAGGACATCGAGGAGCGGCTACGCGCGGGAGGGATGGGCTACGGAGATTTGAAGAAGGCTCTCTTCGAACACTACTGGAACTACTTTGCCGCTGCCCGCACCAACCGGGCGGAACTTGAGAAAGCCCCCGACTACGTGGAGCAAGTCCTCTCAGCAGGGGGAAAAAAAGCCCGGGTAGTGGCAGAAACTGTCATCACCCGGGCGAAGCGTGCGTGTGGACTCAGCGCGTGAAAAGTTGGGTATCAGAACCCGAACCCGAGGCGGTCTCCGGAGTGACCACCGGTGCAGAACCGTTTTGATTGGAACCCGATTCGGCCGCCATCTTGAGGCGGGCTAAACGACCGGGCTGCCCAGACGGCCGGTTGCGAGCGGATTGCAAAGTAGCATCCACAGCCAGCAGCATGGACAAAGGAGAGGCAGGTTTTCTCATTTGTGTGAATCAGGATAGCCTAGAACTTGGGCATATGTGTAACTAATTCTTTAATCGGGTCGTTTCGAAGGGGAGTTGAGGTATTTCTCTCCCACGCGTCGAACCCCCTTTGGAGCCCCTCAGCCCTTGGGGCGCTTTCCATTCGATCAGTTACAAAGGGAGTAATGAATTCGGAGGGGAAAAGCCCCGGCTAGATAGTATTTAAAAGTCTTTCTGTTAACGTGTTATGAAACAAGTAAGGCAACGTGATTGGGCTCATCGAAACCCGTTAAATCAGCCAATCTAAAAACGGCCGGTCCGCGTTTTTTTCGCACCCCCAGAGCAGGTCCAACGAGGCCCAAAGAGCCCAGAAATATTTTCCGAAGTCCGCATTGAGCAAGTGCTTAATCGGAAACCGCGATGGCAAGTTTCAACCTTTCTCCTGCAAGCCGTTCGGCAGGCGTTCCTTTTTTCTCGGCGGCACGCCGCCCACCCTGCCCGATCTCATCAATCAAAGACCGGGCAATCGTTACGGGTGGCAGAGGAACGGCCAAGTTTACAAAAAACTTGAGCCCCACCCATTGATCCGACCCGGCTGACTGTCCCTCCTTGAGGCGTTTCAGCGGCTCCAGAAGCTCGATCGAACTCCGGACTGCGTCATAGTCTGCAGCCCTCGGCCAGACCTGCCCGGCCGATAACGTTAATCAATCGCCAGCCTGCAGACTATTCCTGTGCGCGCTGTTTCTCTTTTTCCGACGCTTCTTCGATCGGCCGGAAGTTTCCCCCCTCGCAGCAGTGCACGAACCCTTCAGTGATCGATTTTAGTTCCTCCCAGCGGGCACGAATGACCTTCGCTTCCTTGGCCGTGATGTGGCTGTCGGCTGCGGCGGTGGCGATGACTGAAAGAAGGTCGGCGAAGTCCTGGACGATGTGGTTCGTCGCGGGCACGACATAGAACGGATGCGGCCATTTTTTGTTGGGATTCTTCATGAAGAACCCGTCCGCGTGCTCCGCCAGCCACTGCACGATGCGCTCGTCCTTGGTCACGCGAACGAGCTGGGCCACACGATCGAGGGGGTTGGTGGCCCCACTTCCGTCCTCCGAAGCGGGTTCAGCCCACTTGTAGATGAGGGACAACGACAGCCCGAGCTCGGAAGAGATTTGTTTCGGACTGGTTCTCTCAAACACCTCCCGAAGCAGCTCGTGGGATTGCATGGGCAGAGACAGTGGTAATGGGAATCCCTACTGGCAAGCCGGGAGAACTCACAGCGGGCCATACGCCCTGAACGTTCAGCGGCTCAACCCACGTCGTCCGTGTCCTTGGCGGCCCGGTCCCTCATCGAGAGATCGCGACACAGCCCGCGTTTCGTGCTCGCCGCGAAGTCGA
Organism: Verrucomicrobiota bacterium; assembly: GCA_947476875.1. Taxonomy (GTDB): domain Bacteria; phylum Verrucomicrobiota; class Verrucomicrobiia; order Limisphaerales; family CANJSG01; genus CANJSG01. The sequence goes on from CANJSG010000064.1 coordinate 5,197, forward strand.
TCATCGTCCGCGCAGCCGCGCTGTGGAACCGGCTCGACGCGTCCTCCAGGGCCTGGCGCAACGTGGCCCGATTGCGGAAGAGCGCGTGGTAGACGGCCTTGAGCTCAAGCCGGTCCGCCGGAGTGAACCCGGCGCGGCGCAATCCGACGATGTTGAGTCCCCTGATCGCATTGCCACCGCTGGCGACGCAGAAAGGCGGCAGATCGCTGCTGATGCCGGCCCCGCCCTGCATCAGCGCAAGCGTGCCCACGCGGCAGAACTGGTGGACAAGGCCGTTGGCGGAGATGAAAACACGGTCGCCGATGGTCGCGTGGCCGGCGATCGCAGAGCCATTGCAGAGGATGACATGGTCGCCGACGACGGCATCGTGGCCGACGTGGCAGTGGGCCATGAGAAGATTGTCTGAACCGACAATGGTTTCGCCCTCCATCTTGTTCGACCGATGGACCGTGGCCTGCTCGCGGATGACGTTACGGTCGCCGAAACGGAGGCGCGTCGGTTCTCCGCGATACTTCAAGTCCTGGGGCGCGTCCCCGAGCACGGCGCCGGCATGGATGACGTTGTCCGCACCAAACGTCGTGTGGCCGGTGAGGTAGACGAACGGACCGATACGGCAGCGCGGCCCGACGATCACGTGTTCGTCGATCACGGCCATGGGGCCGATCTCGACGGAAGGATCGAGTTGCGCACGGGGATGAATGACTGCGGTCGGATGAATCATCGGGCCGGACGCTAGCGGACCAAGCCCCAGGCCTGAAGCCCGAAGAAGCCCAAGGAATCGACCGGCCTAGACGGCGCGTTGCTGCGCTGGCTCGCGGCGTTGGAAGAGGGATGAAGTGTCGGCCAAGTTCAACTCGACCAGATCCATCCCCTCATCCGGCGCACGCTCACGGGCACGGACCATCTGGTTGGCGATGAGCTGGGTCGTGCCCGCCGCGAAATACTTGATGGCGCCGACGCTGAGGGACGCGCGGAAGATGACGACGAGCAGGAGCTGGTCATCGACGTTCTGGACGAGAAGCGAGTGGGTCACCCCCTGCTGGTAGACGCTGCTGAAGTCCGACTCGCCCACGAGCCCGGCGATGGCCTGGTTGGCGCAGTAGCTGCCGGCGGCGAGCGCGGCCATCGTCGTCGTGTCGAAGTCGTCGCAGTTTCCGCGTTCGATGATGAGCGGGCCGCCCTTGTCGATGACGAGCGCGGCCGTCGCTTCGGACCTCGTGATCAGGTCTCCGAGCGCGGCGTCGAGGACGGCGACGTCCTCTTCAATGAGCTGGGGAAGGCTCAGCATGGGAATGGCTCTCAGGCGGCCTTGCGCTGGCTTTCATTGATGAACTTATGCAGCAGCAGGCGCGTGATCATGTTCAGCGTCTCGAACACGCCCTCGCACTTCGAAGCACAGGCCTCGAAGGACGGCACCTGCACGTCGCGGTTGTTCAACAAATACTCGAGGTAGTCGACAGGCGCGGCCCCGGGGAGGTCGCGTTTGTTGTATTGGATGACATACGGGATGTCCGCGAGGTTGAGCTTCAGGTTCTCCTCGAGGTTCTGGAAGCTCTCCACGTTCTCCTGCATCTTGTCCCACTGCGAATCCGCCGCGAAGACGATGCCGTCGACCCCGCGCAGCACGAGCTGGCGGGTGGTGTTGTAGATGACCTGGCCGGGGACGGTGTAGAGCTGGAACTTGGTCTTGAAGCCCTTGATCGCCATCGCCTCGATGGGCAGGAAGTCGAAGAACAGCGTCCGGTCCGAGCTGGTCGCGAGGGAGACGAGTTTTCCCTTCTCCTGGACGTTCTGCACGTTGGCGTGGACCTGCTCGAGGTTGGTGGTCTTGCCGCATTTGGCCGGACCATAGTAGACGATCTTCACCTGCAGCTCGCGGGTGGCCTGATTGATGATAGCCATGATGTGACGGTTACGGATTAAGATTGTTGAGCTCGGACGCCACGAGCGACAGCTGGGCGGCGGGCAGGCTGGCGCCGCTCAGCCCGAGGACGCCGAAATAGACCCGGCCGGTGCGGAAAACCATCATCGCACTGCCATTGACGTCGATCACCAGGCGCGAGGATTCGCCCATCTTCAGCTCACGGGTGTATTGGTTGATGCGGGCGAACATCTGCGGAAGGAATCCGCAAAACGCGTCGGTGCTGATGTGGGGCGGCAGTTGGGACGCGATCGGAAGGCCTTCGGGCAAGGCAATCACCGCTCCGGCCACGCCGGGCAAATAACAGAGGCGCTGCACAATCTCCGCTGGCTCCCAGCTGGTCTTGTGAGGCTGACCAAAAAGGGCGCCGAGCCGAGAAACCTGGGGAGCGGCCACCGGAGTCTGGACTGGAAGCGCCACAACAGGCTGCGGAGCCGGCGCCGGTTGCATGGCGACGATGGGTGTCGCCGCAGGCTCAGGCGTGGGCGTGGCCAACGAGAACGGAATCGGCGTCGGCGCGGCCGGGGGGCAAACTCAACGGCGGGCGCCGAAGGCGCTAAAGGTGCGCGAACGGGCTCAGCGGCGACGACCGGCTGGGTTTTCGGAGGAATGCCCGCTGCATTGCCGAAAACATCGGGGATATCCGCCCCGACCGACACCTTCTTGGCGTCACGGGCCTTGAACCGCGAAAGGAAAAGCGACGCCACGACCGCCAACGGAAAATCCAGCCTGAGTTCGGCGCTCTCCGGTCCGACAGCGGCGGCCTGGGGTCGGAGCCAGCCGACGACCTGACGCCACGTGAAAGAAACGCGCCCCGTCTTGAGGACCGGCTCCATCTCCGAAGCGGGGATCGCGATCTGGGACGAAGCCAGTCGCAGCTTGTTGATTTCGTTTCGCACGGACTCGGGCCAACGCTCACAGACCTGCGCCAAAGACACTGTGATCAACTCGTCTGCGGCGGCAGACTGGGTGGGATCAAGAGGGGTCGATGCCGCAGGCGCCATCGGCACTGGAGCCGGCGCCACAGGAGGAGCGGCCGATGCCGGAACGGCTTTTGCCGGGCCTGGAATCGCGGCCATCGCGTTCATCGCGATGGGTTTCTCCTCGAGCGCGGCACGGCTCAGCGCATAGAGGAATGCCGTATCGCCACTGGCCGCCGTCGCATTCGCGGGCGACGGGCGGGCAGCCTCGGACTGCGCCGCCGCCGGTTCGTTGAAGAACGACGTCGCGGGCTTCAGAGGCTCGCCTTTGGGGCAGAAAAGATTGCCAAGTTCCGGAGGCGCATCCCAGCGCTTGACCGGCTGCCTTCGGGCCAGCTTCGAGGGATCAAGCCGCGAGACCACTTCGCCCAGCGGCAAATCGATCACAGCATCCGACGAAGGAACCGGGCCCCTGAAAGCCTGGGCCGATGCGCCCGCGCGGATCACCGAGAGCGGGATCCGGACGACGCCCTTGGACAACTGCGGCAGCACCACGGACAGCGGGATCGACGCCTCGCCGACGGCCATCGGCAGGACAATCTGGGAAACCTCCGCTGGGATTCGCCCCGCGATGATGCTCATCGGGATCGACACAAACCCAGGGTCGCCCGCCTCGCCCGTTTTTTTCGCAGGCGCAGCGGAAGGAGCCGACGGAGTGACAGCTCGCGAAGGCGGAGCGGCCGGGGCGGGCGTGGGCGTTATCCCCCGTGGAGCCGGCGAAGGAGCAGCGGGAGTCCGGGGAGCGATCTCGCCGGTCCGCGGCGTGATCCGCACCGGTGGTTGGGCCGGCGCCGGAGCGGTCGCACGGGGAGCCTGGATCGGAGGCGGCGGAGGCACGGCAGTCTGGGTAGACTGCCCTTCTCCACGGCCGAACATTTTTTTCAGTGCTGCAAACATGATACGTCGGGCCGGGTTTCTGCTCTATCCGGCGTCTGTATGGTCGGCGGGTCCGATTGAGTCCTTAATGGGGATTCGGTTCCGGCCGTTACCATATTTGCAAGAGAGCGCGAATCATGCCCTCCCAACATCGAATACTTCTGCTCGACGACGACGTGGACCTTCTGGATCGCTACAGAAAGGCCCTTGAATCCATGCCCACAAGGCCAGAGATCGTGACCTGCACTTCGGGCGCAAAGGCTTTGGCGTTGCTCGAGAGCACTCCGGTCGCGCTCATGGTTTCGGACTTCGACATGCCTGGAATGGACGGCCTCCAAGTCTTCAGCATCGTCCGCCGGCGATTCCCAAAACTGCGATACGTGGTGATGATGCCGACCTCGGATCCAGCCATGCGTTCGCGCGCCTACAACGCCGGCGTGGACCTCGTCTGGGAGAAACCCGCGTCGGACGAGGACTTCGCTCTTTTCCAAAGCTGCATCGAGGGGCTGGTGGATGATTTCGGCGGAGGCTTCCGCGGCATCCAGCACAAGAGCCTTGTGGATCTCGTGCAGCTCGAATGCCTTTCCCACAGCTCCTCCGTGCTCAGGCTGGAGCATGGCACCAACGCCGGCCGGATTTGGATCAACTCGGGCGAAGTCGTCGATGCGGAGGTCGGCAAGCTGGAAGGCGAACGCGCCTTCGCCGAACTCATGCGCTGGCGCGCCGGCAACTTCGAGATTCTCCCTGCCGAACCCGAACGCCAGAGACGGATCGACGTTTCGTGGCAGGCGCTGTTGCTGGATTCGGTCCAGGCACAGGATGAACAGCGCGCGGAAACCAGCGCTTTAGACGGCGAGAACATGCAGAAAGTGACGGCGCCCGAGCATTCCCGCCTCACGGAGCTGGAGACGGCCTCCGGCGTGGAATTCCTGCTCCGCGGCGCGATCCCTTTGCCCACGAACGCTCCGGACGCCAAACCGGCCGCTGCACCCGGATCGGACACGGCCGTCTTCCAATGGGCCCAGAAAACGTGGGGGAGCCTCGACGCCATCGGACGCAAGCTCGGGCTGGGTCCATTGAGGCAGGTCGAGAGCCTCGGACTCCAACGGCACGTCGGAATGTCCGTGGTGGAGCAAAATCTCGTGTGCCTCGGGCTTAACCGTTCACTGAGTCCCGCCGAAGTGAGGGAGAAGACAAAACAACTCTCCTCGGCATGAGCCTATTTTCAAAAAGCCGGTCCACGGCCAAGCAGCCAAAGACGCCCTGCCTCAAAGGCGCGTTCACCATCGACGCCCGGGGCCGGGTCATCAGCTCGACGGTTCCAGCCAGCTTCGCAGGCTCCCTCCAGAAAGAACTGGCCGGAGCGGTGCTCGATGCGTTCCGCGACGCCCAGGCGGCGCATCTGACGCTCACGGAGCTTGTCTTCGAATTCTGCGGCCTGCGCGTGACCGCCAAGGAAATGCGCGGCGGCGCCATCGTTTTTCTCCATCCCCTCACACCTGAAACCCAACTGGCGGCCGAAGAGCCCGTCGCGTCATGAATACCAAGGAACTCGACCACCTCATCCTCCAACTGGAGAACTACCTCGAATGCTGGAAGCAGTTCAGCCACTTCATCTCCGCGGCGCGCGCGCGGAAGTTCACCCAGGACGACGAAGTGCAGTTCCTAGATGTGAAGAGCGTGCTCGTGCAGGAACTGGAACTCATCCTCTCCAAGATCGACTGCACCAATCCGTCGAAGGATGAAGTGATCACCGTCGTTTCTTCCGCACCCTCACTTCGCTTCCTGGCGGAACTGCCGGAAGGGTCGCTGCGGGGCATCGAAAACCAGTGGCACAAGGTCTTCATCGCCTGGCAGTCGAATCTGGGAATGCTCAAGGTCAAGCACCGCGACCTCGAAGGCCGCAGCTGGTTCTCCAAGATGGTCGCCAAACCGGCCTGAGGAAACCTCCCGCTCTCCGCAAAGAAAACGCCGGCCAAAGTTGGCCGGCGTTTCTATGCGCCGATGAAATGTCGGATCAGGCGCGACGGCGGAGCGCGCCGAACAGGCCGAGACCGCCAAGACCGACCAAGGCGAGCGTGCCGGGTTCGGGCACGGGCACGATCTGGCCGCGCATTTCGCCGCCACCGAACGTGGGAGTTGTGTGGATGTTCACATACCACAGCTGGCTTTGGAGAGAAGTGATCTGGGGGGCGGTCAATCCGGTGATCGTCCCGGCGAGCGTCCCGGACGTCGAACCCGCAACACCGCCGCTCAACGTGAAAAGGACGCCGGCCGTCGTTGTCGTGTCGGCGTTTCCATGAATGTGCTGACCGGACAACCTGTTCGCGGTCAGGCCCGAGTCGCTGATGTTGTAGGACAGATCCGATCCGGTGAGCGTCAGCGTGCCGCTAGCGGTCGCGGTGGAAGCGTTGCCGGTGGGCCGTTCGTTCGCACCGGACAGCGTGACTGTGAACGACGATTAGGCCTGCGCGGCGACGGCCGCGACGATTGTCAGGAGGCAGGGCAGGAGTGTTTTCATGGTGTCGGTCTAGGGCAGGAGCTGGTTGGCCAGCTTACCCCCGAGGTGACTGGGGCGGCCACACGGTCAACGAACATTCCGCCGATCCGGTCGGCAATGTGCGTCTTGGCGCACATGGACCTTGTCTCGGCGGGGGTTCCCGGGTCTAAAGAGCCATGCCCGACTGGTTGGCCGCCATTTTTCTCGGAATCATCGAAGGGTTGACCGAGTTCCTGCCCGTGTCCTCCACGGGACACCTCCTCATAGCCGAGAACTCGGGACTGCTCCCAAAACAGAGCGATCTCTTCAACGTCGTGATCCAATCCGGCGCCGTGCTGGCGGTGCTGCTGGCCTTCTCCGCACGCACCAAGGACCTCCTCCTGAACTGGTCCAAACCGGAGAACAAGGACTACCTCGCCAAGCTGATCGTCGCTTTCGGCATCACCGGCGCGGGCGGATTGGTGATCAAGAAGCTCGGCCTGCAACTCCCGGAAGAAGTCGCTCCCATCGCCTGGGCCACGCTGATTGGCGGCATCGTCATCTTCGCCGTGGAGGCCTGGGCCAAGAAGCGCACGCCGACTTCCACCGTCACCTGGACCATTGCCATCGCGGTGGCCGTAGCCCAACTCACGGCGGCGGTGTTTCCGGGCACCAGCCGCTCGGGCGCATGCATCCTGTTCGCGCTGGCCCTGGGCTTGAGCCGGCCGATCGCCACGGAGTTTTCGTTCCTCGTTGGCGTCCCGACGCTGCTCGCGGCCGGCGGACTGAAGATTGTTTCATCCATCAGCAAGGGAACGGCCGGACAGGAGAAGTGGGGAATGGTCCTGATCGCGACCATCGCCGCCGCCGTCAGCGCGTTCGTCGTCGTGAAGTGGCTGCTGCGTTTCGTGCAGACGCACACGCTGGTCGTCTTCGGCTGGTATCGCGTGATCCTCGGCGCCGCCCTGCTGATCTTCTTCCGGGGCAAATAGGCCGCCCTCAACAACGCTGTCGCCTAGGCGGTGACCCGCCGCTGGGTCTTGATGGCCTGATCGAAGCAGTCGAGCGCCTCGCTGAAACGTTCGAGCTGGTTGTAGACCCCTCCCTTGGCCAGATGGGCCTGCGTATGGAACGGATCCACCGCCAACGCCTGGTCATACGAGGCGAGGGCTTCTTCCGGACGCTTGAGACGCTCCAAGGCCGAGCCTCGCCGGAAAAGCGTTTCGGCGCTGCCGGGTTCCTCCACCAGGATGGCGTCGAAACAGGCCAGCGCCTTCTCCGCCTGTCCAAGATTCAGCAACGCCTTCCCCTTGCCGAGCAGCGTGGACAACTTGTCCCCGGGCTCGGAATGCTGGCCGTTGCCGGCGCCGTTCGGATTTCCATTCACCAACACGGCCTCGCCGACCGCGGCCCTGACGGCGCGGGCCGGCTCGCCTTCGGGCAGGGGCGCGAGCGCCGTGTGCTCGAGTTCGTGGATGCGTTTCTCCATCCGCTCAAGGGCTTCCATCAGCCGCACGCTGGAAGGATCCGGACCGAACTGACCCTGTCCACCCGCACCAAGCAGCGATGGATTCGGGCCGGAGCCGATGGACCGAATCGACTGGGTGCCGGAAGCGATCTCGGCGAGCCGGTTCATGCCGCGAAGCTGGAACCACGTCGTCACCAGCAGGGCCAACACACCGACGCTCGCGAACACACCCGACGCGATCAGCATCGCGCGGGTCGAACTCTGCGCCGCCCGCATTTCGTCGTCGCGCTGGCGGCTGATCGACTTCTCCAACATCTCCAAGCGGGCGGCGATGGCCTCGGCATTCGTCTTCGCGGCGGCGGCCGCTTCCGTCCGTGCCTGTTCGATGGCGAGGATCGTTCCGTGGAGCCGTTCCTGCAGGCGCACGCCGGCGGCCCATGCTTGTTGCAGTTCGGCGTTGTCCGGAGCGGCGGAGTTGGTGGAAACGGAATCGGCGGCGCGGGAATCAGGCAGACGACCGAGGAAGACCAGAGCCCCCACGAGAACCGGCACAAGAGATTGTCTGAGAGTCGACATGGCCGGGAGACGTGATGTGGACGCTAGGAACGAGGCCGGTGATTTCAAGGCCAATTCCGGCCCTAGGCCGCCATCGCTGCTCGAAGCAGGCCGAGAAGCTTCTCGCGAAGGGCCTCGAAGTATCGCGCCGTCGATTCGAGACCCCCGGTGCGCGCGTAGCGGATGAGCGGATCGAGCAGCCACGCTTCAGTGGGGGTCAACTCCGGTTTCAGGGTGCGGTCGCGCAGGCCCATGGCGAGGAGTTGCACGCTGGAAGGCACATGCTGCGAGGGTTTCATCGCCGCCTGCATCAGTTCGAGGTGGAGTTTCTCCCGATCTTCGTCCGGGCCGTAGGCTCGGACGGCCCGGCCCACGAGGAAGGCGTTGCGGGTGAGTTCGCGGATCTCGTCCTCGTGCTCGGCCGCATAGATCTCGCAGACCTTCAACGGCCGAAAACCGCCGGGGGAAGTCAACGAATAGATCTGCCCCAGGAGATTCGAGCAGAGGTTGATCTGCGCCTTGTCGAACTCGAGACGGGTCGGGGTCCGTTCACCCGCCAGCTCGAACCACGCGCCCCGCCCCGCCAACAGGGCATGGGCCCGGCGACGAAGCGCATCGTCCCCGCCGGCCAATCTCGTGATGCCCGACGGTCCCGGAACGTAGACGGCATGGGCTCCCGATCCCCGGCGGAGGCCCGTCTGGATCGTCACCCCGCGAATGACCCGGCCGATGATCCGCGGCATCAGGTCCGGCCAAAGGTCAGGCAAACGCCCGAAGAGCGTGGCCTCCTCCAGCCGCTCGATGAACATCTGCCGCACCCGAGAGAAGTAGATTCCATTGGATGTCAGGACCAACGTGGGCATCGCCCGGGGCGCCAACTGGTTGGTCGCGAAGAGCGCTTCGAGCAGGCCGACATATTCGTCGAGGACGCCGAGCAGTTGATCCGGATTCGGGCAGACCAGAAGGATCTCGGGCAGTTGATTGAATTCCAGGCAGGCAGGCAATCCGGCGAAAAAGAGACCTTCGAGCGGGATGCTCTTCGGACTCCCGTCGATTTCAAAGCGGAGGAAGCCGCCGTCCGCCAATGCCCGGCCGCTGGCCGATCCGCTCCGGCCAATCAGGAAAACGGAACCGTCGACATTGGCGAGGCCGGACGTGAGATGGGCGAAGAAGGCCGCGCCGAGCGCGCCTGCCGGGAGGATGCCGATGCTGCCGTGCCGGATCGCTTTCATGGCAGCGCGTGGTTTCAGGTCTGGAGGGAATTCAGCACCTGCGTGGCCCGGGGCAGGTTGGAGACCTTCAGGACCAGACGGACGGATTTCTCGCCCATGTCCTCTGTTCCGTAGGCATACTCGATGTTGATGTGCGCATCGGCCAGCGCCTGCGAAACCGAGGCCAGCATGCCGGGCGCATCGGGCATGTCGGCCACGATCACGTCCGCCTCGACGATGTGGTGGCCGGCGTCCTTCAACAGCCGGCGGGCGATCTCGGGATCGTTCGGGATGATCCGGATGACGCCGTGCTCGATGTTGTCGAGCAGCGACAGGTTCCTGATATTGATGCCGCTGGCAGCGAGGATGCGGCAGACGGCGGCCAGCCGACCGGGCTGATTCTCAAGGGCCACCGAGAGCTGCCGCTGGATCTTGAAGTTCATGGGAGGGCCTTTTGGGGGCAAACCGTAGCCACAACCCGTCCGGTCGTCTTCCAATAATTCACACCACCACCGCGTTCCCTCTGGCCCCCGTTCCCGTTCTCCTTGCGACGATCCACCGATGCGCCGGGACAACCGCCGGGTTCCGACACTGAGGACCGCTCCTTGACCCGCCGGGAGGCCGTTGATTACGGTCCCGACCATGATTCGTAGGTCTGTGCGTGTGGTGCTCCTGTTTGCCGCGCTGTTGGCTCTGCCATTCAGCTCGCCGGCACCCTTGGTCTATCGACCCGGCGAAGGCTGGACCTATGAAGTGCCCGGTGACGAAACCAGCGCCAAGTGGCGCAAGACCCGTGCGAAGGACCAACTGGAGGCGACCAAGGCCGCCTTCGAAGCGGGCAGTTTCCGCACCGCCATCAAATCCGGCCGTCGCCTCGTGAAGACCTGGCCTCTGTCCGACTACGCCCCGGAAGGCCAGTATTACATTGGCCGTTCCTACGAAGCCCGGAAAATGGACGAACGCGCGTTCCGCGAATACCAGACCAACCTGACCCGGTTTCCCAAGGTCAAGAACCGCGAGGAGATCGTCCAGCGCCAGTTCGAGATCGCGAACCGATACCTCGGCGGCCAGTGGTTCAAGCTCTGGGGCTACATCCCGTTCTTCCCCAACATGGAGAAGACTTCCTTGATGTATTACCAGATCGTCGGCAACGGCCCCTACTCCCCCCTCGCGCCCCAGGCCCAGATGAACCTCGGTGCCGCCCGCGAGAAGCAGAAGGAATTCCCCCTCGCCGTCCGCGCCTACGAACGCGCGGCCGACCGCTACGCCGACCAGCCGGCCATCGCGGCCGACGCGCTCTACAAGGCCGGCATGGCCTACTTCAAGCAGGCCAAGACCGCCGACTACGACCAGTCCATCTCCCAGCAGGCCATCGCCACCTTCGGCGATTTCATGACTCTCTTCCCCAAGGATGCGCGCGTCCCCGCATCACAGAAATTGATCGCCGAACTCAAAGTCGAGCAGGCCCGCGGCGCGTTCAATGTCGCCAAGTTCTACGAGAAGGACCGCCGCTGGGACGGCGCGCTCGTCTACTACAACGAGGTCCTGTTGAAGGACCCCTCCTCGACGCTCGCCGCGACCGCCCGCGAAAGGATCGAGCTCCTTAAGAGCCGCCGCCAAGCCGCCGAAGCCCGCAAACCCGCGGCCGTCACCACGGAGAAAAGATGAAGCTCCGCTCCGTCGTCGGCATCGCGTTCATCGGAACCGCCCTTGTCGGTTGTGCGGGATACCGCCTGGGTCCCACCAACGGCACTGCTGCCGGCGAGAAAACGATCGAGGTTCGTCCATTCGGGAACGCAACTTTGGAGCCGAGACTCGTCGATCCCGTCACTTCGACACTTCGTCGATCGCTGCAGCAGGACGGCACATTTCGCCTCGCCACCGGCGGCCGGGCCGACGTGGTGGTGAGCGGGACGCTCATCGACTACAAGCGCGGCGAACTCGGCTTCCAGCCGAACGACACGCTCACCGTGCGCGACTACTACATCGAGCTGACGGCGCGGGTCGTCGCCGTCGAACGCAGCACGGGCAAAACCAATTTGAACCGCACCGTCATGGGCCGGACCACGATCCGTGTCGGCAGCGACCTCTCCGCCTCGGAACGCCAGGCCGCCCCGATCCTGGCCGCCGATCTCGCCCGCAACATCACCTCGTTGCTGGTGGACGGAACCTGGTGAGGCCAACGCGTTCTTGACGGTCCCCGGCTTTCACGCAGCCTCGCGGCGTGAACCCCCCGCTTCTCCGAATTGCTTTCGCCGCTTCCCTGTTCACCGCCTCGTTCGCCCGCGCCGCGAGTTCCGACTGGCCGCAGTGGCTCGGTCCCAAGCGCGACGGCCACGCCGCGGCCGGCTCGCTGAGCCTCACGAAACTCCCGGCCGCGCCAGAACCGCTCTGGAAGATCAACATCGGCGGCGGGTTCTCATCGCCCGTGGTTTCCGGCGACACCGTCGTGGTCATGGCGGGACGCGGCAACGAAGAGGTCGCTTTCGGCCTCAACGCGGCCGACGGCAAGGAACGTTGGAGCACGCCGATCTCGTCTCTCTTCAGCGATGAATGGGGTCCGGGCCCGCGCGCCACCCCGATCATCGACGGCGACCGCGTCTACGTCACAAGCTGCAGCGGCGAGTTCCGTTGTCTGAACCTGAAGGACGGAAAAGTCGTCTGGGGAACCAGCTTCGAGAAGGATTTCGGCGTCGCGTTCCTCGGCAGCAAAGCGCGTGAAGGCACGGCCTCCCGCCGGGGTAACAACGGATCGCCCGTGATCGACGGGGCCCACGTTTTCGTGCCGGTAGGCAATGTCGCAGGCGCCACCCTGGTAGCGCTCGACAAGCTGACCGGGAAGGTCGCATGGAAGGCCGGCCAAGAAGAGGCGGCCTATTCCGCACTCCAGGTCGCGACGCTCGGCGGACACAAACAAGTGGTGATGTTCGCCGCCGATTCGTTGAGCGGCTTCGACCGGGCCACGGGGAAAATCCTCTGGAGCGAGCCGCTCAAGACGAACGCCAAACGCCATGCCTCAACGCCCGTCATCCTTGGCGACATGGTCGTCGTGAACTCGCACACGTTCGGCACGGTCGCCTTCCGCATCGAGAAGGCCGGCGACGGCTGTAAATCCTCCCGCGCCTGGCTCAACCCCGAGATGAAGATCAACCTCGGGACCCTGGTGGAAGTGGGCGGCTACCTCTACGGCCACGGCCCGGCCAAGAACTTCGTCTGCCTCGATTCCAATACCGGCAAGGCCCGCTGGACGCAGCCCGGGTTTGGCAAGGAGGTCTCGGCCACCGTCGCGCTCGACGACAAGACGCTGCTCGTCGTGACCGATCAGGGAGAACTGGTCCTCATCGCCGCCGACCCGGCGGGCTACAAGGAACTCGGCCGCACCCAGGTCTGCGGCAGGACCTGGAGCACACCGGCAATTGCCAATGGCGCGGTCTACGTGCGCGAAGGACTGACCGACGGGTTCAAGCTGAGCTGCTGGAAGTTCTAGGCGGGCACGAAGCCGAACCGCCGTCCGAAGACGCGTTCCGCGAGATCCGCCTTCGTGGCGGCTGCCGCCAGTTCTTCGGACAAGTCGCCCGTTCCCGACGCCGCCACCGTGATGCCCGCGTCGCTGGCTTGCACCTGGACCGCCGTGACCTTTGCCAGATGTTGGCGATCGAGTCCGTCGGCAATGCGGAGAAGCCCCGCGAGCTGGCTCACGATCTGGCGGTCGCCTTCCTCCAGAGCCACGAATCCCTCGTGCGCCGGATCCGGCAGGCTTTTCCGATGGTAACGGGCGGTTTGAGCGATGATCGCGACCTCCCGGGCTTTCAGGGCCGCCCAAGGAGCCGACGAGATCAGCCGGGCGGACTCCTTGTGATGTCCTTTGCCGCCGGGAGCGACCGACCAACCGACGTCGTGGAGCAGCGCCGCAGCTTCGAGCCACCCGCGCTCAGCGGCTCCAAGGTCATGAATCCCGGTCAACTGGTCGAAGAGCCGGACGGCGAGGGAGGCCACCTGACGAACATGCTCCGGCTCCGGTTCGTGCTCGCGCATGAACCGGTCGACTTCGTCTTTGGCGGAGGGATTCACAAACCAAAAAGCCCGCAGGCAAACGCCG
>CANJSG010000065.1 GCA_947476875.1 Verrucomicrobiota bacterium
TATTTCTGGGGTTGTTCTAACGCCCGGACGATGTCCGGCCTGATCGAGAACGATCGGGTGATCGAAAGCCTCCCGCCCATCCAGATGCTCCCGCGTCTCGAACGGCAGGCGGTCAACTATCTCGCCGAGCACGCCACCGCCGCGAAAGCCGGGAAACCGTTCTTCCTCTATGTGCCGCTCACGTCACCGCATACGCCGATTCTACCGACGACGGAGTGGCAGGGCAAAAGCGGCCTCGGCGCCTACGGTGATTTCGTGATGCAGACCGACGCCGTCGTCGGGAAGATCCTCGCCGCCCTCGACGAACACGGCCTCGCGGAGAACACGCTCGTCGTCTTCACCGCCGACAACGGATGTTCACCCGCCGCTGGCACGCCCGCCCTCGAAAAGCAGGGCCACTTCGCGAGCGCGCAGTTCCGCGGCTACAAGGCCGATATCTGGGACGGCGGCCACCGCGTGCCGTTCTTGGCCCGCTGGCCCGGCAAAATCAAACCCGCCTCGACGAGCATGCAGTTGATCTGCCACGTCGATTTCATTGCGACGTGCGCCGAGATCGTCGGCGCCCCGCTCCCGCCGAGCGCCGGCGAAGACAGCGTGAGCATTTTGCCAGCGCTCCTGGGCGCCGATCGTGCAACGCTGCGCGAAGCAGTCGTGCATCACTCCATCCACGGCGCGTTCTCCATCCGCCAAGGCCCGTGGAAACTCGAGTTTTGCCCCGGCTCCGGCGGCTGGGCCGCCCCTCTCGATTCCGCGGCCCGCAAAGCCGGCCTTCCCGAAATCCAGCTCTACAATCTCGCCGCCGATCCCGCCGAATCGAAAAACGTCCACGCCGAAAACCCCGCCATTGTCACCCGCCTCCGCCAGTTGCTTGACCGCTACCTCGCCGACGGCCGCAGCACTCCAGGGGCGAAACAGACGAACGACGTCGCCATCGACCTTCTGAAAACCCCGGCCGCCGCGGGCACTCGGCCGCCGGCGGATAGGAAGGCTGCAGCCCGGGACTCCGCCGAATGAGGGCCGCTCTGCTAATCCTTCTTCTTGCCTCAGCCCTCCGGACTGGAGCAGCCACCCTGACCCTCATTGCTCCGGTGGACTACGAGGTGATCCAACGCGAGTCGTGGGACTCGGGCTTCATCCAGATCACGGGGGAGCTTTCCGAAGCAGCCGGAAGAGGGGGAGTAGTCGAAGTGCGAATCATCACGGACGGTGTCACCAACAAGTGGGAGAAACTTTCCGGAGCAGTTCAGGGTGTGAAGATTGGCGGTAAAGTGCGGGCAGCGGCAGGAGGATGGCACCGGGTCGAAGTGCGCGTGACGAACGCGGGCAACGCGCTTGCCGACGCTGCGGTCGAGCATGTGGGAATCGGGGAGGTGTTCGTCGTCACTGGCCAGTCCAACTCCGGGAACCACGGCGAAGAGAAGCAGTCCACCAAGACCGGTCTCGTATGCGCATGGGACGGCAAAGGCTGGGGGCCCGCGAACGATCCGCAGCCGGGAGCCAGCGGCGGGCGCGGCAGCTTCATGCCTCCGCTGGGCGATTTATTGGCCACGCGTTTCAAGGTGCCGATCGGTTTCATCGCCTGCGGTGCCGGAGGAACCAGCGTCCGGGAGTGGTTGCCGAAGGGCGCGACCTTCACCAACCCGCCGACCGTTCTCGGCAATGTCCAGCAGCGCGTAGATGGCCAATGGGAGAGCAAGGGCCGCCTCTTCGAGAATCTTGTGGCCCGGATGAAACAAGCCGGGCCGAACGGCTTTCGCGCCGTGCTCTGGCATCAGGGCGAGAGCGACGCCAATCAGGCGGACCCGACACGCACCTTGGCTGGAAGCCTCTATCGCGAATACCTCGGGACGATCATCCGCGAATCCCGCCGCGAGATCGGCTGGAGAGCGCCGTGGTTCGTGGCTCTGGCCAGCTACCATGTGCCGGGCGACGAAGGCTCTCCGGACCTCCGGGCCGCGCAGGCGTCGCTTTGGAAAGACGGGACTGCGCTCGAAGGACCGGACAGCGACGCGCTCAAAGGCAGCCTTCGCGAAAACGGCGGCCAAGGAGTCCACTTCAGCGGCCCCGGCCTTCGGGAACACGCGGCACGCTGGGCCGATCAAGTCGCGCCGTGGCTCGAACTTCAGAAGAACCTAAAACGCCCATGAAACACCTCATCGCTCTGACAACCTTGTTGCTGGTCTTGTCACAGGCTCTTTTCGCCGCCGATGCGCCGGCCTATCCCGCGTGGAAACATGCCGGATCGATCTTCATCAACACCACCCCGGACGGGGCGAATCTTCCAGCGACGGCCTCGGTCACCGGTTTTCCGCTGTTGGTCCGGCTGCACAATGACTCCTTCAACTTCACCCAGGCGAAACCGCACGGCGAGGACCTGCGCTTCTCAACCGCCACCGGTGAACCGCTCGCGTTTCAGATCGAGGACTGGGATCCCACCAATGGGACGGCGAGCGTCTGGGTCCGCATCCCCGCCATCCGAGGCAACGTCCGGCAGGAACTGAAACTCCATTGGGGCAACGACAGCGCTGCCAGCGAGTCCAAAGGCGCCGCGGTTTTCAACGAAGCGAATGGCTATCTCAGCGTTCTGCACATGGACGGCCCCATCACTGATGAAGTGGGCACCCTCGCCCCGAAGGACCAGGGCACAACTCCGACGATCGGAATGGTCGGGCGCGCGCGTCATCTGTCGGGCCGCGGCGGGATCTTCGGCGGCGACCGCATTGCCGGGTATCCCACCGGCGCGGCACCGCATACGTCCGAGGCGTGGTTCCGCGCGGAGAAGTCGAATTCCCGGATCATCGCCTGGGGCAACGAGGAGCGGCAGGGCAAGGTCGTGATGCAGTTCCGCAGCCCGCCGCACATCACCATGGACTGCTACTTCTCCGACGCGAACGTCGAGGGCCGAAGCCGGCTTCCCATGGCCGAGTGGATCCATGTCGCGCATACCTACGAGAAAGGCAACTCACGCATCTACGTAAACGGCGTCCTCGACGGGGTCGCCGCCAGCAAGGCGTCCCCGCTGGCGATCAAGGAGCCGGCACGGCTGTGGATCGGCGGCTGGTATAACAACTACGACTTCATCGGCGACATCGACGAAGTCCGCGTTTCCAGGGTCGCGCGCTCCGCCGATTGGATCCGGCTGCAATATGAGAACCAGAAGGCGCTCCACACTCTGACCGGCCCGATCGTGCAGCCCGGCGACACGTTCTCGGCAACACCCGCGCAGCTCACCATCTCCGAAGGAAAGACCGCCACCTTCTCCGCCCAGGCCGGCGGCGCGCAGAAGCTGTATTGGATCCTCAAGAGCGACGGGCGCGAAACCATCGCCGCCGTGGACCGGCTCAATTTCACATTCGATGCCGGTCGGGTCACGGGGAACAAGCCCGTGACCCTCACGCTCCGGGCCGTCTATGCGAACGAAGGCAGGACCCGCGATGTTTCGATCACCGTTCAGGAGACTGTTCCAGAACCGGTGTTCACCTTGAACGCGCCTCGACGCTGGGACGGCCGCCGGACGATCGAAGTCGTCCCGAGGATCACGAACCTGAAGGCGATGCAGGCCAAGGGCGCGGGCGACTTGAAAACGGAGTGGAGCGTGGGGCCCTTCGCCGTGATCAACGAGACCGCCCCGGGAAAACTCATCCTGAGCCGCTCACAAAACAGCGGGAAACTTGTCGTCACGGCGACCATCAGCAACGGCGGGAAACCGGTCACGCAATCGACGACCATCGACGTGACCGAACCGCAGCACGACGCGTGGATCGCCCGGACCCCAGCGCGCGACGAGAAGCCGGAGGACGGACAGTTCTACGCCCGGGACGAAAAGAACGAGGGCACCCTCCACTACAACGGCGTTCTCGATGCGCCGGCCGACTCTGTCTTTCTCCGGATCTACGCCGACGACAAACTCACCCAAACCACACGGGCCAAACCCCGCAATGACCTGTCCTACGCGCTCTCGGCCAAACTCAAGCCGGGACTGGTCAGATACAAAGTCGAGTTCGGCACGAAGGCCGGCGGGCGAGAGACGGTGCGGCACACGGTGACCAATCTCGTCTGCGGCGACGCCTTCATCATCGAAGGCCAATCGAACGCGCTCGCGACCGACACCGGCGAGAAGTCGCCGCCGGAAACGAACGAGTGGATCCGGAGCTACGGCCGGCCTTCCCAAAACCCAAAGGACAACCAGGACAACCTGTGGTGCCTCCCGGTCTGGAAAGCGCAAAAAGGTGAGAAGGCCGAACTCGGCTGGTGGGGCATGGAGCTGGCCAAGCGGCTGGTGGAAAACCAGAAGATGCCCATCTTCGTCATCAACGCCGCCGTCGGCGGGACGCGCATCGACCAGCACCAGCGCAACACCGCGAACCCGACCGACCCCGCCACCATCTACGGCCGGATGCTGTGGCGGGTGCAGCAGGCGAAACTGACCCACGGCATCCGCGGGATCCTCTGGCATCAGGGCGAGAACGACCAGGGATCTGACGGACCCACGGGAGGTTATGGATGGGAGACCTACCAACCGCTGTTTGTGGAGATGGCAGCGGGATGGAAACGGGACTTCCCCAACGTGCGGAACTACTACGTTTTCCAGATCTGGCCGAACTCGTGCAGCATGGGTGGCAGGGAAGGATCAGGTGACAGGCTTCGGGAGAAGCAGCGCACTTTGCCGGAGCTGTTTTCCAATATGAGCATCATGTCCACGCTCGGCGTGCGACCTCCCGGCGGTTGCCATTTTCCACTGGTGGGCTGGGCGGAGTTCGCGCGCCTGATCCAGCCGGTCATCGAGCGGGACCACTACGGCAAAGCGCCCGCAGCAGCCGTGGGAGCGCCTAATCTCCGAAGCGTATCCTATGCTGGACGCACGGGTGACACGGTCGCGCTGGAGTTTGATCAGCCGGTTGTCTGGACCGATTCACTCGCCGGTCAATTCTACCTCGACGGTGAGAATGACAAGGTGGCCTCGGGCAGCGTCGCCGGGAATGTGCTCACCCTGAAACTCAAGGCGGCATCCGCGGCGAAACAGATCACCTACCTCAAGGAGACCGCGTGGAACCAGGACGCTCTGCTCACCGGCGCGAACGGCATCGCCGCCCTCACGTTCTGCGAGGTGCCGATAAAGTCGCGATGATCGACGGTTCAACGCCAGTCCGATCGCCCGATGCCAACTACTCGGCCAGCAGCTTCTCGACTTTCGCTTCCAGTCCGGCGCGGGCGTTGATGTCGCGGAGGTTTCCCTTCTTGTCGACCAGCCACATCGCCGGGATGGACTTGATGCCGAAGGTTTCGCCGAATTTGTTCTGCCAGCCTTCGCCATCGAAATACTGGGGCCAGGTCATGTCCTCCTTCTTGAGGGCTTTTTTTAGGGTATCGATGTCCTGGTCGAAGCTGATGCCGAGGATCTCAAAGCCCTTCGGGTTCAGCCTGGCGTAGGCCGCCTTCACGTTCGGCAACTCGGCTATGCACGGGCCGCACCACGTGGCCCAGAAGTCGACGAGGACAACTTTGCCCTTCATGTCGGCGAGGTTGATCTTGCGCCCATCGACCGCCGTGAACTGGATGTCCACCGGTTTGCCAACGCGCTCGAATTTCTTGAGCAGATCTCCAGCCGCCGCCTTGACCGGTTCGGATGTGGTGGAAGCGAGGACGTCGTTGGCGATCTCCTTGACCACTCCATCTTCTTCCAGATTGGACGCGAGCATCAGGAGAAACTGGTTGGCCATTTCGTTGCCTGGATACTTCACGCGCAGTTCCTTGACCGCCTTCAGCAGGACGGGAGTGCTCTTGACCACATCCTCGCGGTCCGCCAGAGGGATGCCCAGTTCGACCTTGACCAGTTCAAGCTGGAACTTCTCTTCGTCCTTGATCGAAGCCATCGCGATGCGCTCATCGGCCAGTTTGATCGCCCGGTCTTTCAAGCCTTCGCGTCCGGACTGGACGGCACCAATCGTGAAACGGAATTCCAGCGACTTGGCGTCGGTGATCTTCGGATGCGTGGGATTGGCGGTGATGAACTCGCGGACAAGGCCCGCGTTTTTCTCCAACGCCGCGCTTTGGATCGCCCTGAAGTCATCGATCTCCACCTTTGACGGCTGGCTTTCCCTCCATTCCTTCGGGGGCGATGGCAGCTGGGTGGCTTTCATCAAGGCATCCCACGAAAGTTGATCAGGAGTGGCCTCCTTCACGATGCGCTCAATGACCTCCATCTTCGGCTGGTCGGACGCAACCTTTGGCTGGTCCGGAACGAAGTTCGTCGAAGACGCCGCAGCAAGGGCCGCCTGAGGCTGGGCTCCGGAAGGTTTACAGCCGGTCAGTGACAGGGCGGCAGCAGTTCCAAGAGCAAGCGCTCCGAGGAAGATGGGCGAGTAACGAGCGGCGGAGGATTTCATGTTGGGAAGGTCAGTGATCTTCAGAGTCATCGGTGGGAGTCCCCACGCCGTCAAGCTTGGCCAGCAGCAGGCGGACACGCCGGACGCTTCGGGCAGGGGCGACGTCGCCTTCGCGGAGTCCCGGTTCCGGATGGGCGGCCGCATGGGCCAGCGCTTCCTTGATCGAGGCGAGCTCCGACGGCGCGAGCTTCAGTTCGATGCGGTCTTCCTGGTCGATCTTCATGGCTTTGCGCGCGAATTCGAGGACGACCTGGCAGGGTTCGAGACAGGGCACGACGCTTTTGGCGCCAGCGCCGTCAGGCTCAAGGCCGGGCACCGTCCATAGCCGGCGCTTAAGACAATGTTCTGACCGGCAACTGGCCCGGGCCACCTGGGCGGCGCGTTCGTCCGGCAGGATCTGAGTTACCCGATACATGCCCGTCTGGCGGTTCACGAAGTCGCGGTAGTGGGTGACAGGCACCGGGTCGTGGAGGGCGGCGAACCAATCGGCCACCGCTCCGGGGTAGAGCTGCTGTAAAGCGAGCCCAAGGTCGCCGGGGGACGACACGTCAATCCTCCAGCCACGTTTCAGGGTGGGCGCGGCCTTCAACGGGCGAAACGCCCCGGCGTCCGTGAACTGCGCCAGTAGCCGGAGGCCATTGAGGGGAACCGATTGCAGTTGGTCCCATTCGACCGGGGCGTCGGCCGTGTGGCGCAGACGAAAGCCGCCGGCGTGCGGCGTGATGACCACTTGCACGAGGACAAGACCTTCCTTCAACGCTTCGACAAGCGCCGTCAGGGCGGGATTGGCCAGCTCCGGCATGGGGCGGAATTTACCGGCGCAACCGGGAATGCAAACGGAAATCCTGATTCTCCTGCGGCTAAATTGGCGGGACTTGCCTCGCAGACGGCCGCCGCGAAGACTCCCGCCATGACTGATGCCGACGTGATCCAGATCTTCCGGAAATCCGGCGCCCTGCTGGAAGGCCATTTCGTCCTCCGCAGCGGGCTGCATAGCCGGCAGTTCTTCCAATGCGCCCTGGCCCTTCAGCAGATGCCGGATGTGGAGAAGCTCGGCGCCGCGCTTGCGGCGAAACTCCGTCATCTCGGGGCCACCACGGTGATGGCTCCGGCGATGGGTGGCCTCGTCATCGGGCAGGAAGTCGCCCGTCAACTTGGGCTGCGCTTCATCTTCGCGGAGAAGGAGGGGGGCAACCTCGTCCTTCGGCGGAACTTCAGGATCGCACCCGGCGAAAAACTCCTCGTCGTCGAGGACGTGGTCACAAAGGGCGGCCGTGCGCTGGAGACGATGGCCATCGTGCGTGACCACGGCGGAATCGTGGCCGGTGTCGGAATGGTGGTGGACCGTTCCAACGGAGTCGCCCCATTGGGCGTTCCGACGTTCAGCCTGCTGGCGTTGCAGGTGGAGACGTTCGATTCGAACAGCCTGCCTCCCGATCTCGCGGGGACTCCCGCCATCAAGCCCGGTAGCAAGTAGGCATCACTGCGCCGCATCCGGAAACAAAGAAGCCCGGTCCTAGGACCGGGCTTTGATCGAAATCGATTGTCGGGCCGACTCAGGCCGTGGGCGGAGTCGTGGGGCTGGCCGAAGGTTCTTCGCCCTCTCCCTCGTCATCGTCGTCCGTGTCAATGACCGGCGCCTTGGGAGGATTCGGATTCACGGCCACGTTTCCGGAGGAATCTGCGCGGGGATGCCTGGCGCGCTTGTTCTTCGGAAGAGGGCTCATCATCAGGACAATGGTCCGGCCGTTGAGGCGGGGTTCGTTGTCGGGATGGCCCCAAGGCTTCGTGTCCTCGATGAACTTCTTGATGACCTCGAAGCCGAATTCCTTGTGGGCCATTTCGCGGCCCTTGAACTTGAGGGCCACCTTGACCTTCATGTCTTCGCACATGAAATCGACGGCGTGGGCCACCTTGATGGAAAGATCGTGGGGATCGATGCGCGGGGTGAGCTGGACTTCCTTCACCACGTTGACGGCCTGGTGCTTCTTGGACTCCTTCTCCTTCTTGTTCTGCTCGTATTTGTATTTGCCGTAGTCGACCAGCCGGCAGACGGGAGGAACGGCATTGGGCGCGATCTCGACGAGGTCCACGCCGGCTTGGCGGGCCGCTGTTAGGGCGTCACCCAGCTGCATCACGCCGAGCTGTTTGCCCTCGTCGCCGACGACACGGACTTCCTTTGCGCGGATCTTTCCATTGATCCGCGGCCCGTAGTTTTGGGGGTTGCCCCGGGGTGGATAGGGCCGGTTCAAACGGTCCTCCCCGGACGAGACTGGTTCAAAAAGCCATTAAACATCGAGCGCCAATATGCTATCAATCGGAAGGCCTATAGCGATTCGCAGGGCCCTGTCGCAAGCCTAATCCCAATCACTGGGTGGTTCTTTGCACGCCCGGATCCGGTTTTCGACCCGGTGAACAACCCTGTGGAGCAGCCCCTTTACTTGATCCTGAGGCCGTGAGTAACTCGCCCAATGGCTTCTGAGTTCGATCCTGCGGAGTTCGTCGACCGCGATTATCAGTCCGGCGGCACCTCTGTCTCGTCGGCCGGCGCGGGGGGTTCCATCCCGGTCGGCCGTGCCGCATCCCTCCGTGCGCCCAGCCGCGAGGAAGTGGAGGCCAGGATGTCCGAAGCCCAGTCCAAATTGGCCGAACTCAAGCGCGCCCAGGACGACCTCGAACGCGAGCGCACGCAGCTCGAGGAACTGCGCCGTCGCCAGAACGAATTCCAGCAGGGTCGCACCGAGACCGAGCAGCAGCTGGTCCGGGGAATCGGGCTCCTCGAGGAAGCCGAATTCGCCCACCGCCGGGAAGCCGAGCAGATGGCGCGCACGCTGCAGGAATTCCGCGAGGCCCTCGCCAAGGTCCAGAGCATCCGCGAGACGGATTGGACCCGTGAGAACTACAACGCCGAACTCACCCGGGGCCTGACGATCATCGAAAGCGCGCGCATGGAATGGAACGGGGCGCGGCTCAAGTTCCCCGTCCTCGTCGGCGACAAGGCGAAAACCACCGGACCCGACGGCAAGACTTCGGGCGAACAAAGCGGACTGCCCTTCGGCGCCCGCAGCTTCCTGGAACTGGGCCGCATCGGCCTCGCCTTCACCTGGCCGCTGGTGGTCCTGGCGTTCGCCATCTTCCTGATCCTCCTTCTGCGGAAGCCGTGATCCCACCGCTGTCGACATGGGGTTTTTCAAGCGCAAAGCCGATCCGATCTCCGACAGGGCGAGGGAATTGAACCGCGAAATCTCCGACCTGGAGGAGAAGATCCGCAAGCTGAACGAGGGTGCGTCCACGGCCAAACCCGCTCCGGCACCATTGCCCCCGGCCGATGCTTCTCCCAGCTTGTGCAGGATGCGTTCCACCTCACGTCCGATGGGGCCGGCACCCCACTCCGCGGCAGGCTCAGCCGCAGCGGATCCGATGCGTGGACAAGCGCCGCGCTGGGAACCGCCCGCCACCAGGACCTCGCCGAAGGAACCGGGTGTCTACAACGAGTTCGGCGTCCGCAAGTTCGACCTGCCCGGCCTGTGGCGTCAGGTGAAGGAGCAGTTTACCGGCAAACCCTCCGCCAATCCCAAGCTCATCTCGCTGCTCGCGGCCGGACAGATCCAGGGCCTGCGGCCCTTGAAGATCGAGAAACGGGTCGCGCGCAATCGCTTCATCGCCGTCGCCATCATCTTCATCCTCGCGCTGTGGGGCATCATCGCCATGGCGATGAAGCGCTGAGCGCCGAAAGATCCCATGAGCCTGTCACTGATCCTCGTCGCCGGTTTGGTCGTCGTGGGAGTCATCGCCGGGCTGTTCTGTTTCACCGGACGCGACGAATGAGCGTTGAACTCCACTGCACGCTGCCGATATCCACGCTCCAGGGCGTCTTCCTCGCACACTATTGCGACGAAGGCCTGACCGCCCTCGAATTCCCTTCAAGCCGGACACGGTCGGCCGCTCCTGCCTCGCCGAACATTTCCGAGCATTTCAAGGCGTGGCATTCGCTGACCCGCGCCGCCGTCCAAGCCTGCCTTTCCGGAAAACCAGCCGGCCAACTTCCACCGATTGCGGCGGACGGAACGGCCTTCCAGAAGTCGGTCTGGCGTGAGATGCGAAGCATTCCCCTGGGAGAGACGGTTTCCTACGGGGAGATCGCGGACGCCATCGGCAAACCGCGCGCGGCCCGGGCGGTCGGACAGGCCTGTGGGGCAAATCCGATTCCGCTGCTGATCCCCTGCCACCGCGTTCTTGCGAGTGGCGGACAACTCGGCGGCTTCTCCGGCGGCCTCGATTGGAAGCGCCGTCTGCTCGCGCTCGAGGGAGTGACGCTGCTCTAAAGGCCGGCCGGTCACTTCACCCGGTTGATCGTGTTGAAGATCTCCTGGTTCAACAGCGCACCGTCGGCGGTTTCGAGGGAATACTTCACGCGCATCTGCATCACCGGCTGCAGCGGCTGGGTTTCGAGGAAGACCGTCCTGCCATCCGCTGAAAGCTTGGCGGACTTCACGGCCACTTCGTCTTCACCCTTCTTCTTCGGATCGGCCACCGACCAGGAATCAGAGCCATAGATCGAGGTCCGCAGGTAGTTCCACTGGGCCACGCCGTAGTTGGCTACGTCGCGGGCCAGCGCCGGATTGAGAGGCGTGGCGAAGGTGATCTCGACGCCGTTGGTGCGGATGTGAAGCGCGACGGGTTGCTGGAGCGGCTTGCCGGTGTAGCGCACGCGCTGCAAGGCGCCATCCTCGCGGGCGACGGTCTGCCAGCCTTTCAATCCGCCGACGTAGAGCTGGCCGTCCTTCGGGTTGAACCGGCCGCGCATGATGCCGGAGCTGAACTTCAGCGGGAACTGCCAGACGCCGCCCTGCTTCTGCCCGCCGACGTCCTCATACATCACGGAGAACAGCGTGCACTTGCCGTAGGACGTGTGCAGCAGCGAGCCACGCGGCAGACCCCATTGGTCGCTCGTCACCCAGATCTGCGAGCCGCTGGAGTTGTCGGCGTTCATCGGAATCCAGCACAACGGCGCGTCGTATTGCTCCGTGTGCCGCTCTTTGTCGAAGGCCGCGAACTTCGGCTGGCGCGGATCGCCGCCGTAGCCGTAGTAGCCGCCGTGCTCGATCCAGCTGATTTTGCTGGAAGGCGTCCAGTGACCCTGGTTGTCCGAGCAGGTGACCTCGTTGTTCGGCCCCACACTCATGCCATTCGCGGCGCGGAACCCACGGGCAAACTCCTCCATCTTGGAACCGTCGGCCGACACCTTCAGGACGCTGCCGTGATAGGGCAGAAAGGGATCGACCATGTTGCCGTCGGCCACGAAGTAGAAGTTGCCCGCCGTGTCCGTGTGCAGGTCGAAGATGAAGGCGTGGTAGGTCGGATAGACGTCGAGGTCGCTGTTGAACGACTCGTAGAAGTCCGCCTCGCCGTCGCCGTTGAAGTCGCGCAGGCGCGTGATGCGGTCGCGGCCGAGGACGTGGACGGTGTCGTTGACGATCTTCAGGCCGAGCGGTTCGTAGAGCCCGGTGGCGAAGCGTTTCCAGGTCAGCTTCTGCAAACCCGCGTCGATGCCGGAAACGATCCAGACGTCGCCGCTGAGCGTGGATACGGCGCAGCGGCCGTCGTTGAAGAAATCGAGCGCGGAGATCCGCATCCAGGAGTTCCACGGATTGGTCTCCGGCAACGCCAGCGTATCGACGACGTAGGCGCCGGGTTCGTTGCCCAGCTTGCCCTGGGTGGTGACGGGCGTGGTCCAACGGGCGGAGCCGCCTTGGGTGAATTGCTCGGGATCAACCGGCGCCGTGAGCGCCACGGTTTCGCCGCCCACGGAAAGCTTCAGCAGGACCGGCCTGTCGTGCTTGGGAATCTTGAGAAGCGTGCGGCCGTTGGCGTCGGTTTCGATGCCGGCACCGCCGGATACGACCGTCAAACTGGGCGGGGAATTCTCCGAAACGAACAGCTCCAGCGGCTTGTCCGACGGGTTGATCCGCAGCGTGCGGGTGAAGGCCGTGACGCCGTTCTCCGTTTCGATTCCCGGCAGGTCGAGGATGTCGGTGCCGTCGATGGAGTAGGAGAGCACGACCTGATCGCCGTGGAGGTAGTGGCCCTTGTATTTGGCTCCCGCCGGCTTCGCGCCGGAGGGCGAGGTGCTGAAGACCTTCGTCCCGATCGGAAACACCGGGCTGCTACCCTGCGCGCTGGCGACGATGGAACTCTTGCGCACGTCGATGAACCCGCCGGTCCATCCGGCCGCGTAGCGCAGCCGTTCCGTGTCGAAGGCCACGCCGGCGTTGGTTCCCAGTCGGATGCTGAGCGCCTTGAGGACGAGCCGTTCGTCCGGCATCCCGAGCGCGCGGTTCGTGGGCGCGTTGTTGAAGATGAAGGAGACCGCCGGCCCGAGGTCCATCGGCGGGCGGCCGGCGGGTTTGGGTTTGGCCTCGGCTCCGGCAACGGTCATCTGCGCCAGCAACCCGGCGACGACGGGGAACAAAAACGTCTTCATCTTTCGGATATCCATCCAAGCGCAGTAGCAGCCGGTAAAATTCCTACGGCGTATGGTGAATCCGTCATGGTGCGTCAGTTTGTTTATCAACCCAAACTTCGATGAGGCGGTTGTTCGCATCGAAGCCCCAGTATGCCAACACATCAGTCTGGAAGGGGAAGAATACCAAGTGGGTCGTCCCAAGATGGCCACGAATCGACCGATGCCCCACCTCAATCCCTTTCGAGCCGGGCGGCTGCATGAAAAAGCCTCTCTGTTCGGAGTGTGTCCGGTCGAGCCATCGCTGTCGTTCAACGAACGTATGGACCTGATCATAAGTTGAACCGAGAGGTGTCCGCTTCAGTATCGACGCACGAATCATCTCGTTTGACTTAGATAGTGGCCCGACCGTCGAGCAACCGACCTGAAGGAGTGCAAACACGACAACTAGCCGTGGGACAAATTTGCGCTTCTGACTCATGGCAACTCGATGAAGCCAACCCGTTCCTGAACGAGTTGGACCCACAGATCTTCGCCTACTTCGCCGCCTGCTTGGAGCCGTAGCCGGCCTTCGGCTTGTCTTCGGCGTCGAGCTTGTCGGTGGCCCAGAGGACGCCGCGCGTGATCAGGTCGAGATACTTGGCGTCGGCGACGGTCGCGTTGTTGTGGCCGATGGTGGTGCTGAAGACGCGGGTCTTGCCCTGATACTGGTTGACCCAGGTGACGACGTATTCGGTCGCCTTGTCCGGACCTTCCTTCTGCTTGAGGAGCTGGGTGCCGCGGGCGAGCGGAGTGGCCGTGTCGCGGATCTTGATGTTGTTGTAGAGCTCCTCGTTGATCGTCATCCAGTCTTCCATGCCCTTGGTCACGGGATGGGATTTGTCCACGTGCTTGATGGCGATGGGCTGCTGCGGGCCGTGGCCGCTGCTCTGGATGCCGAGGTAGTCGAACCATCCGGCGCGCTCGGAGCCGGGTTCGGTGGCCTGGCCGGGATTGCCGATGCGGTAGCTGTGCATGGAGCAGTGGAGGTTCACGCCCGGGATGCCGGCCTTGTGCGGCGCGAGGACGGCCTGGATCTTGGCCGGGTCGCTGAGATCGGCCGCGCATTCGTCGTGGATGACGATGTCGTAGCCCTTCGCGTAGTCGGGATTGCCGAAATGGGCCAGCGGCGGTTTGGTGCTCTTGTCATCGGTGTGGACCTGGTCGACGACGATGTTGGCGCGCGCTTCGAGGCCGAGTTTGAGGATGTCCTTCTGCTTGGCGTAGTCGTGGCAGCAGCCGCCGGTGAGCAGCAGGGCGCGGAGCGGCTTGGGCGCGTCGGCGGCCGGGCTGGAGACGGGAGCAAGGACGGCGGCGAGGATAAGGGCTGAGGCGAAGGCGGCGGTTTTCATAATGGTGATCGGGGGTGCGGGCGCACGCTAACGACTTGCCCGCCCCTCAGGCAATTGGGATTCCAGCCTCGGCAGGACTCAAGCGATCCAAGGCAGGGCGGGCTTCCAGGCCGCGGTCAACTTCGTTCTTTGTTTCGCAAGCATTCGTGTCGTTTTGATTCCGAACGGGTTGCTGCGGTTGGTTGAGATTCGTGGAAAACGACCACTTGAAACTGAGGCGAAGGGTTGCGAACGGTTTGTGTTTCCAAATGTTTCCAATCGGAACGCACGCAACCCGTCCGATCCCAATCCGACTCAAGTCGTGGACCGATTTCGCTGGCCTGCTCAGTCTCAGCAGATGACACCCCCTGGCGCACGGTGCTCCTTGAAGCGGGACGGGGAGGTGGATTCTCCAGTGGCCGCCCGAGAGTGGACCGGCAATGCAACCCGATCCCCTTGAAACCAGCGTCTCCCTCTACCTCGACTGGATGGCGCTCCAAAACTACTCGCCGCTCTCCGTCCGCGAACGCCGCCGCATCCTCGGCTCCTTCACCAAGTGGTGCCGCCTCTCGGGAATCTCCGATCCACTCCAGATCACCCGCGCCAACATCGAAGGCTGGCAGATCCATCTGCACCAGCACCGGAAGAAGGACGGCAATCCACTGTTCATCGGCGTCCAACACAACCGGCTCGTCCAGCTCCAGGCTTTCTTCCGCTGGTTGCACAGAAAGGGCCACCTCCGGTCGAATCCCGCTTCCGACATTGAGTTGCCCAAGCTTCCTGCCCGGCTGCCGTTGGGCGTTCTCTCCGCCTCCGAGATTGAAGCGATCTTGCGGCTTCCGGATGTCGCCAAACCCGGCGGCCTGCGCGACCGGGCTTTGCTGGAGCTTCTCTGGTCCACGGGAATCCGGCGGCGTGAAGCGGCGGACCTTTCCATGGTGGCGGTCGATTGGGATCGCGGCGTGCTCAAGGTGTCCCTTGGGAAGGGCGGTCGGGATCGGGTTGTTCCCGTCGGGTTTCGGGCGTTGCACTGGCTGAAGCGGTATCGCGACGAGGGCCGTCCGCAGTTCGATCCCGGAGCCTGTGCCAAGTTTTTCGTCAACAACGCGGGGCAAGGGTTTAGTTCCAACGGCCTGGGAAATCTCGTGCGGGCTTATCTGGTCGCGGCGGGACACGGCGCTGCGGGCAGTTGCCACGTCTTCCGCCACGCCATGGCCACGGCCATGCTCGACCACGGGGCCGACATCCGCTTCGTCCAGGAGATGCTCGGGCACCAGCGCCTGGAGACGACCCGCATCTACACCCACGTCAGCATCGAGAAGCTGAAGGCCGTCCACCGACTCACTCACCCGTCGGAGATTGGTTGGATCGGGCAATCCGTGGCCGGCTCGTTTCAGAGCACCGTTTCGCCGGGGGATGTCGTCGCTTTGCGCCGTAGCCTGACCTTGGACCAGCCGTCGTTCGCCCGCGTGCTCAACGTGCCGACGAAAGCATTGACCAACCTCGAAGCGGGACGGACCTCCCCGACGGGTGCTGTCCTGCGCCTTTTCCAGATTCTGTCGCGTGACCCAGCACTTGCCAGAACCCTCCGCGACTCGGTTAAGGGAAAGACCGCACTCGGCTAAACGACCGCGTCCGCGACAAATACCTCTATTGCCACGCCGATCCGGTCAACGGGACCGATCCCAGCGGGCATTTAGTCCTAGCCTCCAATTTCATCTATGGAAATAGAGTTCATCGAGCGATAGGCAGAGATTTCGTGGAAAGCGGGGCTGGCAGATCTTACAGCCAACCCATTTCGACGATCTTAGGAGTTAGATGGATTCCAGGTTTTTCGGCCTCGCAACCTGATCTCGTTCAACGTCCAACTGCAATTTCGCCCGGAGAGGTTTATGAAATCAAACCGGCAGGTTCATTTGTTTCTGGCGCAACTCAGCTGACCTATTATCTCGGGTTACTGAACGGGCTGGACCCGCTCGGACGGATCTGGAGTCCTGGCTCCCCAGTAACTTACTCGCCGCCATCGGTGATCAACTTGGGAACCGGGGCGTATGCTATCGTGAGTCCCCCCGTGTCTGGGGTCATTCTCTATCAAGTGGTAGATTTCAAGCAGGCAGCGGTCTTAATCGCAGCCTACTCCGCGACCAGAATTCAGCTTCAACTTTCAGTTTCCTTGATCTTTCGACCAAGTTTTGCACTGTGAAGGGCCAAAATGATTCTGATGCACACCGCTTACTATTGTTGGGCACGCGAGCAAGTTGTTGGCGAAGTCGCTTCGAACTTTGAAACACTCAGGGAATTGAGAACGCCACTAACCTCACATTTCCTTAAGATTATGGCATCTCTGCCCGACTCGGCACAGGTCGTGATGTGGAAGCATCTCCTGAAACGGTTCCATGTAGATGGAGCAACCGCGATGGGAGATCCGATTTCTGACGACGATCGACGCGAAATCCAACGATACGATGTATTGCGCCGCACTCTACTCGCCACTTTGGATCCCGAAGTATCGAGTGGTCAGATTGCTTCAGCGGCCCAGCTACAGGAAGCTGCACGAGATGCCCTTAGCCATAGGTTCCGTGTGTCTCCGGAAAAATGCGGCAAGAAGCTTCTTCGCTTCGTGAACAGCTACAGAGGTGGGGTCGTTCACACCTACCTCGACGCAAGCTCTAGCAATTATCAACTATGCTATTGGCACAATGTGCTCACGACTTCCGGTCAGATCGTTCTGGAGAGGTGCTCGGTGCTCGAATGGTTTGGCATCAGTAGTCAGACGTTCTGGGATGCAACGCCAGAAACGCAGATGGAACAGGTCGCTGTTTCGATTGCAAATTCTGCGGCGCAATTCATCAGCTTTTTCGAGGCTGGGTTGAAGGATCGACTACCTTGATCCCCCGTCGTTCACCTCAGCTGAGGCTGTTTTTGCCCGCCAACTGGCATCCAAGTAGGTTGATAAAAAGCCTCCCTATTCTGCCCTCTTCATTACGCACCCGCCAAAGAGCCTATCGCCTTTGATCCTCATCTTCCAAACTTCAGGGAATTTCATAGCGATTGTATCGACCGTGATCTGACAGATACTTTTTCTAATCTCGCACGACAATAGCCTATAGTCGCGAGAGTGGACTGGATGTATCTGAACAATTTTGGATTCAGTGATGATCCATTCCATTCCCCTTGAGTGGGCAATGCTTTCGTTAATCCATCTATCCGGACCGCCCTTTTTCTTTAGCATCTCGACCGTTGCTTGTTCATCAAAAATCCATCTTCCAACTATGGATACAGGCGTTAAGTCGCTGCCGATTTCAGGAATCGCAGCATCTTGAACATAGCTTGAGACATACCCCCCATCTTCCAAGCGCCAGGCCGCATTTTCGAAAACCGCCACTAGTCCGTGCTCGTCTATGTCCGTTTCATTGGACGTCAAGTTAAGGAAGACAAGCTTTCTGGTATCATCCAACACCACGTCCGCTACAGTCAGCTCGGCTACGGGATTAAGTCCGTTCTGGTGCCGTTCTGCTGAGGTCATGATCCTTTCCACATGATCTTCCAGCGCGGCCTTTAGTTTCTCCAGATCCGGCGATTCGCCTTCCAGATGCTCGACCTCGGCACAATGCCAAGTAGATGCACTCTTGCCGTTTCCTCCCACCAAAAGCAACTTGCTACCGGCCTTAGGCACCTTGAGCGCAATGGCTGTTGATCGAATGGCCCTTAGGCCATTCGGTTGAAACTTGCCCGCCAAAGATCTAAGTTTCGCTCCTCCAAGGAACCGTGTCGTCGTTTTCAGAGAATCAATCTGCATGGGCGTCATTTATAGTCCTTGTCCGTCAGGATACTCCAGAAAAGAGCGCCACCGTCATGAGCTGCCCCTTTCTCAAATGTGTTGTGCTTGCTCCTCTCAACGAGCTGCATGATTCCAGGGATCTCGTGATGGTGCCAAACATACCCGCTTGGCGTGCCACTCACTCCGCGTCCTGTTAAATCGTTTGCTTTTTTCTCGTCCCAATACCGGCTTCCGGAAAGCCCTCCCGGGAGGAATACTAGCGCACCGAATGGATGTTGAAATGGGGTAAAATCAGGAAACCCGTTTGGCTTAATCTGCACTCCGGCCGCTGCCGCAGATGCCGATCCACCCGAAGCTTTTCCAAAACTAGTCGCCAGTCGACGAATCCGTGTGGCGGTGGTCGTCCGTAACTTATTCCCTTTCTTGTTGAAGCCTAGAATCAGTCGATATTGATAGGGAATAGAAATTGTCGCAGTTGTCGAGATGCTCGGGTCTGCCAGGCCAAGAACAAGATTTGCAAGCACATAGCTTGTCACGGCCGGATAATAGGATTTGTCGACCGCTTTCTGGAATCTGGCAGATTTTTGAGCAAAGTTTACCGCGCGCACGGTCATTGTAGTAATGAGCTCCGTGAGCCCCCCAATGAACTGTCCCGAAGGATCCGTATTGTTAACAGCCCGTCAAAAAACTCTCGTTTGATCTGAACAGGAGTTGATGGGCCGCGTCGGAAGAACATGGCATTGGGAAAGAAGAAGATCCGGCAGGAGGA
>CANJSG010000066.1 GCA_947476875.1 Verrucomicrobiota bacterium
CGCTCCCTACCTGTATGGATTCTTCGTCAGGGTTTCTTGGACGAGAAGAGCGTCCGCCAGAGCTGGGCGTGGGGCAGCAGGAGGCTGATCAAGGCTGCGGCGGGATCACCCTCGCGGAGGTCGTGCGGAGCCATGCAGCGGATCGAGAACCAGATCTTGCGGAGATAGCCACCGAACGAGAGGCGTTCGTCGACGCCCGCGTGCCAGCGCCAGTAACGCTCCAGCACCTGGCCGAGCGAGTTTTGGGCGACGGAATAAACGACGAGATCGGGATCGCAGATGATCTTCCATCCGCCGCGTATGAGACGGGAGCCGAGCTCGGCGTCTTCCGTGTGACGCAGCGAGGCGTCGTAGTTTCCGACGGCCTCCACCGCGCTACGCCGGACGATCGAACCGGTGGTTGCAAACGAGGAGACCTCAGTCGCAGGGCATTTTGGCGCTCCGACCTTGAAAAGGTGCCGACCTCGCCAGCGGGTGACAGCATCGCCCCCCTGCTCTTGGGAGATCCGTCCGTAAACGGCGCCGACTTCTGGCCGCTCCATCCATACCTTTGCTCTAGCCAAGTAGTCCGGCGGAATGACGTATGTCGCATCGCAGGAAACAACGAACTGGGCTGAAGTCTCCTCCATACCTCGGCGTCGGGCCGGGCCACGGCCTAGGTTGGAAGGCTGGATGGCAACGCGGGCCCCGGCGGCCCGGGCGACTTCGGGGGAACCATCGGTGGAGGCATCGTCGACCACGACGATCTCGTGGACGGCGACAGTTTGCTGGCGGACCGAAGCGATTACTTCGGCAATCGTCCGGCGATTGTTGAAGCACGGGATGTAGGCGGACACATTCACAGGAACCCGTGAAGTGCTTGGCTGTAAGTTGACCAACATGGAGAAAACATTTCTGCTACCAACATAATCGGGTCTGGGCAGAGCGTTTTTAACTGGAACTGATAGGATCTAATGCAACGCCCAATGCTTTCGCGGTGGCGATTTTTTACGAAGCATTCGGGACGATTCACTGGAATGGCGTCCTGAGAAACGGAACCTGCCAGCCGGTCGCGCGAGTGATCCTTGATCTGATATTGCCTGCGACTGACTGACAGGGGAACGGTGGCTCCGGTGATGGAGTCGCGAGAGCGGGAACCGAGGTTTGAGTCAGTTTATCGAGCACCTGCTCCCACGTTTTTCGAAGCAGGGTCGGCTCGAATTCCTCTTCCGCCCAAGCTCGATTGGCCTTTGAGATTGAAACAAGGTCGTTGTCCGCCGCCCAAGCGATCCTACGGGCCAGGTCGCCAATGTGAGGAAGGCGCAGATGAGAATGCTCGATCCATGCGGAGGAATAGGCGGGATAGGACAGGCAGCGGGTCCGCGCGAGCAGTTCGGGCTGACGCACCCATTCGTTCATCGGTGGCTGGTCCGGGGTGATCACAGGCAGGCCAGTGACAACAGCTTCAAGCACCATGAACCCGATACCTTCCAGTTTCGAGGGCTGAATGAACGCGTCCCCCTCGGCATAGAGCGCCTTCGGATCGGGTAAATTACCCGTGAAGAGATCTACCCTAGAGTCGTTGCAGGATACCCCCCCGTCTTTTTGAACCCGGACCGTCAGGCGCAGATCTGGACGTGGGATGCGGGCGAAAGCGGCGATGGCGTCGCGGGTTCCCTTGCGGTCGTCGGGATCGATGAGACCGGCATTGTGG
The DNA here is from genome assembly GCA_947476875.1 of Verrucomicrobiota bacterium. Lineage (GTDB taxonomy): Bacteria > Verrucomicrobiota > Verrucomicrobiia > Limisphaerales > CANJSG01 > CANJSG01. The sequence continues at coordinate 1,694 of CANJSG010000066.1, forward strand.
ATGAAGTGTCGAGCAGGACCCCGCACAACACGGGCTGGAAAGCGCCCCAGATCCAGTAACCACGGGACGTATTCGGAATTTCGGTAGCCGTAGGATCGCACGACTCGAAGGCAGATATCGTTCGGGCAGGCGAAGAAGTCGCAGTTCTGCCACCGGGGGGAGCGCCCCCGGAACCACTCCCACATGGGCACGCCAACGCTGTGCAACTTCAGTCGGCGCAAGGTGGGGAGAAGATCAGGATGCCAGTCAGGTCGCTCGAGAAATATGACTCCCTGCAACCCCTCGAGCTTCGCCTCGAGGACCGCAGTAGGACAGGCGGGATCGAGAGCGGTTTCGCGTGGCTCTACCAGAGGCCGGTGACTCATCCGCTCGGACGGCGTTACCAGATGACGCCCGATGGGGATCATGGCCTTCAAGTCTTGCGCCATCCTGCCCAGCCCTGTGTCGTCGTTGGGGGCGATCAAGGCCCAACGTTCAAAAGCAAACGGTTTCATTTAGGAAAATACAGGTCCAGCCGGGAAAGAGTTCTACCGGATAATCCGCCAATCCCGATCGTCCACGCTTCCCTTCCAATGCTTTCCACGCAGTAGTGAATTATCAACGTGTGGATTGTCCCAACGGTCGGTATCGAATCGTTTTAGAACGGTTGATGCAGTTTCAAGTCGCGACGAGCGTTCTAACTCGTGGGCGGGATGACCATATTCCCGAGCTCGATTCACATCGGGCAAGACTCAGGCCGGCGGAAACTCCAGTTCGATCCGTTCCAGCCAGCAGTGCATCACGAAGGTGTGGATCTCCTGGATGCGAGCGCCGGTGTCGCTCGGCACGATGATATCCAGATCGGCCAGCCCTTTGGTCTTGCCGCCATCCTTGCCGATGAGCGAGATGGTTTTCAGCCCTTTGGCCTTCGCGGCTTCCAGCGCGAGAAGGATGTTTCTGGAATTCCCGCTGGTGGAAAACGTCACCAGCACGTCGCCCGGTTGGCCGAGGCCTTCAATTTGCCGGCTGAAGAGGGCGTCGAAGCCAAAGTCATTGGCGATGCAGGTCATCAAGGCCCCGTCCACGCAGAGGCAGACGGCGGGCAGGGAACGGCGGTTGCCCTTGTAGCGTCCGACCAGTTCCTCCGACATGTGGGCCGCATCGGCCGCGCTGCCCCCGTTGCCGCAGGTGAGGATTTTGTTGCCGGACTGCAACGCCGTGACGAGCAGGTCGGCTCCGGCGCGGATGGACGGGAGGAGGAGTTCGCTCCGCTGGACGACTTGAAGCAGTTCGGCGTGGTGGTGTTCCTGGAGGTTCATCGGGGTTCGCGTTGGAGAAGGAGGACGCCGCACTCGGCATTGGTTCCCTGGGCTGGAGCCTGATGGGGTGTCTTGAACTCCATCTGCCGGGTGAAGCCCAAGTCGGCCGCGAGCCGGCGGAGTTGGGGCAGCCCGCCGCCGCCGCCGTGCCAGGAATGCCACTCGAAGAGCATGTGGTCGGTGTGTTTGAGCACGTCCTGATAGCCAGTCAACAGGTCGTGTTCGCCGCCTTCGATGTCCACCTTGATCAGGTCGTAGGGCGGAGGGAGGAGTTCGAGGATGCGGGTAGGCGTGATGACGGGGACTTCGCGGACGACGCCTGCGCTGGCACCGGCGGGGCTGTTGCCGGAACCGGAGGCCATGCACTCGCGTTCAACGAAGCGGAGCGAACCGGACTGTCGCGAAATGGCGCCGTGCTCGAAGCGGATCTGGCCGACGGCGTCGTTGCGCTCGGCGACACGGCGGATCTGCGGGGCTACCCGGCCGTCGCCATCGACGAGAAGGGCTTCGAGGTTAGCCTTGTTCCCCTGTTTCCGGTGCTGGAGGAGCATGCAGAGGGAGAAGAAACCGGCGTGGCAGCCAAGATCGAGCCAGCGGGTGGGGAGGGGGAAACGTTGTCCGGCCCCGTCGTATTCGCCCATGAAGAAGATCTCCTCGAGCGAATGCCAGTAGTCCGGGTGGAGGATGGGGGCGGAACAGCCGTGTCCGATGGGAACACCGAGATCGGCCTCGGCGAAATGGCGCTGCTGGAGGGCGAAACGGACGCGCTTCCGGAGGGCTTCCCAGCGCAGGGGCAGTCCGATGAGGGTTGAGGAGAGGCTCATGCTGTGCGGCCGGGCGGATTTGTTGCGGGAACGGGGGCTGTGCCGGGCAGCTCCAGGAGCTGCCTCTGCCGCCAAGGAAGGGTCTGCATCACGGTGCCGATGGAGCCGTAGCTGTTGTAGATGGCGAAGACGGTCCCGGTGTCGTGCACGGTGAAGCCGACGACGGACTCGTGCACGTCGAAGATTTCGCCGATCGGTTCGTGGGCGGCGATGTTGACGACGTAGTTCCCCGGCATCAGGAGCATTCCCGGAACGGTGACGGCGGTGGAATAAAGTCCCTGCTTCACTTCTTGAACCGCATCAGGACTGCATTCGGACTGGAGCGTGGTGAAGACCGGCCGTCCGTCGGTGTTCATGATGCGGATGGAGAGCTCGACCCGCGTGAGATTACTCGGCACTTCGTAGGTGAGTTCGATGTCGAACGGTTCCCGCACATCGAGATCGACGGAACCGGTTCCGGCCGCCGTGCGGATGCCCGCCGAATGGAAGAAGAGCTTCTTGCGTTTCCTGAGTTCCTCGACGTTGACGGCGAGGCCGCGGTTCTCGCCGGAACTCGAGTCGCTGGTGAGGTAGCGGGTGACGATCTCGCTGATCGGTCCCTGGTGGACGAGCTGGCCGCGTTGGAAGAACAGGCCCGTTTTGCAGAGCTGGGCGATGGCGCTCATGCTGTGGCTGACGAAGAGGATGGTGCGTCCGCCCTTGGAGACCTCGTTCATCTTGCCGAGGCATTTCCGCTGGAACTGCGCGTCGCCCACGGCCAGCACTTCATCGACGATGAGGATCTCCGGTTCCAGATGGGCGGCGACGGCGAAGGCCAGGCGCACATACATGCCCGAGGAGTAGCGTTTCACCGGGGTATCGATAAACTTCTCGATCTCGGAAAAGGCGACGATGTCGTCAAACTTCCGCCGGATCTCGGCGCGCGACATGCCGAGGATGGCGCCGTTAAGAAAGATGTTTTCCCGGCCGGAAAGTTCGGGATGGAAGCCGGTGCCCACCTCCAGGAGGCTGGCCACGCGGCCGTTCATGGTGATGCGGCCGTTGGTGGGCTCGGTGATGCGGGAGAGGATCTTCAGCAGGGTGGATTTGCCGGCGCCGTTCCGGCCGACGACCCCGACGACATCGCCCGGCTGGATGTCGAAGCTGACTTCTTTCAAGGCCCAAAAATCCTCCGTGGCCTGGGAGCTGGACTCGAGATTGGAGTTCTTGGAGAAGACGCTCTTCGCGAGGCGGAAGGGGGCCGTGAGCACGTCGTTGATAACGTGCCGGAGGCCGCTGCCATCCTTCTTGTGATAGATGGTGTAACGCTTGGAGAGCTTCTCGACCTGGATGGCGGGGTCAGACATGGGAAGGCTTTCGGGGGGAGGGGGCGGCTGCTCAGATCACGTCGGCAAACGTCTTCTCGGTGCGGCGGAAATACCAGATCCCCGTCCAGAGCAGTCCGAGGCTCAGGACGATGGAGACGATCAAGCCCGGCCAGTAGAACTCGGCGGACTTCCCAAGCACGGCCCAGCGGAAGCCGTCGATGACTCCGACCATCGGGTTGAACGAATAAAGGAGCCGCCACTTCTCCGGAACGATGCTGCTGGGGAAGGCGATCGGCGAAATGAAGGTGCCGAACTGGATGATGAAGGGGACCACGACGCGGAAGTCGCGATACTTCACGGTCAGGGAGGCCATCCAGATTCCCACGGCGACCGACGAGAGCAGGGCCGACAAGGTGAAGAGCGGCAACGTCAGGAGACGCCACGTGGGCCAATATTGGAACCAGGCCATCAGGACTCCGAGGAAGGCCAAGGAGATGAGGAAATCGACCAGACAGACCATCAGGCTGGTGGCGGGAAGGATGAGACGGGGGAAATAGACCTTCGAGATGAGGTTGGAGTTTCCCATCAGGCTGCCCGCCGATTCGGACAGGGCGGACGAGAACAACGTCCATGGTAGAATGGCGGCAAACGTCATGATGGGCAGGGGCACACCGCCGGTTTCCATGTTGGTCAATTTCCCGAAGAGGCTGAAGACAACCATGGTGATGAACGGGCGCACAAGGGCCCAGGCCACGCCGACGGCGGTCTGCTTGTAGCGGACCGACAGGTCGCGCCAGGCCAGGAACACGAACAGTTCGCGGTAACGCCAGAGGTCGTGCCAATACTGCCGGTCGGCCCGGCCGGCCTCGAGGATGACGGAGGGTGGTTTTTCCACGTTGGTAGTTGTTGGGATTTATCGGTTCGGAGCCGGCCGCTCCGATGGTTTTCTCCAGCCGGAAAGATGGCTCGGATGCCCTGGGAAGTTCCTCAGCGGTTTCCCGTAGACAGATCCTGGATCCACGCCCGCTTGTCGAGATGCCAGCGGACGGTCTTGCGGATGCCGGTCTCGAAAGTCTCGGCTGGGCTCTTCAGTGATCGTCGTGCCGTCATCGGCAGGGTCGGTCCAAGCCCCCCTTGGCTCCGGTTCCCCAGGAGTCGGCCTCTTCCGGTGAATAGCAAACTGGGAAAACTTCAAGATGAGGAAAGCGAGTGGCCCGCAGCCAATCAATGCGAAGATTTCGCGCTAAAAGTAGGCTCCGGGGATTTGAGATAGGGTCTCTCGTAGTTGAGCGGGTGGGAACTTGCACCCCAGCTAGGAATGACTCTTGAGATACTGTCTGAGGCCCCGGATCCAAGCCTTGGCGCCGTCGGCCAGATTGGTGCGAAACCACCACCAGGCTTGCCCGCGGGGACCTTTGATGAGGGCTGGGGCTGTTTTGAGGCAAATACGAAAATGGCGTCCGGGTTCGTGCCACAGCAAATGGAACCTGCGGGCATTGTTCAGAAGCTGCGCCTCCCGGGAATTTGTAGGCCTGCATGAATCCCAAAAAGCTCTAAAGGCGACATAGTTGGAATTAATGAAGTCTCCCTTCCCGGTCATTTGCGAGGAGTGTTTCCGATAGTAGTTCAACACTTCCGGGACGTGGCCGGCCTGTGAGGCGAGGGCGAACCTTCCGAGGAGATCACAGTCTTCGAACGCTCTTAGGGCTTCGTTCCAGCCGCCTATTTGGAGAAACAGGCGTGATCGGTAGAGCGCCCAGATACCGCCCGCACAACCGGAGTAGTAGGTTGCGAACGGTGTCGTCGAAACCGTCGGATGCAATTTTTGAGGCCAACCGAGAAACCCGGATGCCCAGCGGCGCACGGGGTTGGGTGGAAGGGGGTTTCCCTCCGAATCGATGTCGGCTTTTTCCGAGGTGACGACGCCGGCCTCGGGATGGGAGTCGAGGAACGTGACAAGGCGGGCGAGCGCTTCCGGGTGGAGCAGATCATCGGCATCGAGGAAGTAGAAGAACTCGGAACCGGGCGAGGCTTCGCATGCGCCCAAGTTGCGGGCGGCGGATTGGCCCTGATTCGGCTGCGTGAAAAAGCGGATCCGCGGGTCACGCTTCGCCTGAACTCGGGCGGTTTCCAGCGTGTCGTCGGGGCTGCCGTCATCGACGAGGATCAGTTCCCAGGAGGAAAAGGTCTGGCGAAGCACGGAATCCACCGTTGCGGGCAAGTAGCGGCCTGCTTTGTAACAGGGAACGATGACGGAAACGCGCGGCACTAGTTCTTTTGTGATACGACAGACTGGATCCACGGCTGGTTGTCGAGATACCAGCGGACGGTCTTGCGGATGCCGGTCTCGAAGGTCTCTGCAGGCACCCAACCGAGCTCGTCTTTGATCTTGGTGGCGTCGATGGCGTAACGGCGGTCGTGGCCGGCCCGGTCTTTGACGAAGGTCATCAGCTGCTGCGACTGGCCTCCCAGCTCGGGCTTCAGCTCATCCACGAGGTCGCAGATGAGTTTCACGATGTGGATATTGGCCCACTCGTTGTGGCCACCGATATTGTAGGTCTCGCCGAGGCGGCCCTTGTTCAACACGGTCCAGAGCGCGTCGGCGTGGTCGGTGACGTAGAGCCAGTCGCGCACGTTCATGCCGTCGCCGTAGATGGGGAGCGCTTTCCGGGCGAGGAGGTTCTGGATGATGACGGGGATGAGTTTCTCCGGGAACTGGTAGGGGCCGTAGTTGTTCGAGCAGTTGGTGGTCACCACCGGCAGGCCGTAGGTGTGGAAGTAGGCGCGGACGAGCAGATCGCTGGAAGCCTTGCTGGCGGAGTAGGGCGAATTGGGCGCGTAGGGCGTGGTCTCGGTGAAGAGGCCGGTGTCGCCGAGGGAGCCGTAGACCTCGTCGGTGGAGACGTGGAGGAAGCGGGTGTCCCGCTTTCCGCTTTCCACTTTCTGCTTTTCCCAGTGCGCTCGGCAGGCTTCGAGGAGGTTGAAGGTGCCGATGATGTTGGTGTGGACGAAATCGCCCGGGCCGGTGATGGAGCGGTCCACGTGCGACTCGGCGGCGAGGTGCATCACATGGGTGATGCCGTGCTGCTGGACGACGCGGAGGACCTCGGCCTTGTCGCGGAGGTCGACCTTCTCGAAGGCATATTTCGGATTCGTGGCGACGCGGTCGAGATTGGCGATGTGGCCGGCGTAGGTCAGGCAGTCGAGATTGACGAGCTTGGTGATCGCCGGTTGGTCGATGATGCGATGGATCAGGTTCGAGCCGATGAAGCCTGCGCCGCCGGTTATCAAGAGGTTCATCGGATTGACTCTAATTAGTCGAACCGTTTGGGCCCGAACCCGCCATGAACTGGCTTCGGTTGCCTTGGATTCACGAATTGGCGCTTAACAAACCGGGATCGGCTCACGGCTCCGCACTTGGTCATTTTGCGCTCTGCGGCGAAATGACGATGCGGTTCTGTGATGTCGGGCAACCGGGCATGAGGCCTGGACAGTTGCTACGGTCGGAACGCAGCCAATTCAACTTTCGGAAAACGGACGGCCATCCAAATTGGTTCCTGCTGAATCTCAGTGAGTCCGAATACTTAACATTGGACTGTGAGACGATCCCGCGTTCCCGAGGTGCGCTGCGGTTCTGGCAGCGCCGAAAGCGAAACAGACCTTCAGGTGGGGGTAAAGGTGTTTTGCTTCACTCCGATGAAGCAGGAGTCTGAGGGTGCGTCGGAACTGCCGATCGGACGGAAGCGGTGGCTGTCGCCAATTGTTTCCGGATTGGGGTTGAATCGACGTCCGCTTTGCCGTTTAACCAAGCATAGATATGCGCATGGGAGCTATTTTCGGGATTTTCACTCTGACGCTGGCCGGGGTCTTCGGGCTCCGTGCGGCGGAAGTGAAAACCAACGCCACCAACCAGGTGATCGTGGCCAACCAGTTGGATGACTAGACCAAGATCGGGATTGGCGACCAGATCAGCTTCCGGGTGGTGGAGGATCGCGATCCGGCGAGGAGTTTGCCGGTGACGGACTCCGGCGAATTGGACGTTCCCTACGTGGGGCGGGTCAAAGCGGTCAACAAAACCTGCAAACAGCTGTCCGGAGAGCTGAAGACGCTTCTCGAAAAGGACTATTACCACGTGGCGACTCCGCTGATCGCAATCGACCGGGTGGGGGCACGGAACATGGACCAGGTGTTCGTCCAGGGCGCCGTCGGGCGGCCGGGTTATGTGGATCTTGCTCCGGGAGATAAAGTGACGATCAGCAAGGTCATCCAGGCTGCGGGCGGTCTCTCGTCCATGGCAAAACGGGTGATCAAGGTCACGCGCAACAAGGATGGGGTGAAACAGGTGATCAGCGTGGACATGAGGGAGATCATGGAACGCGCAAAGGTTGATCAGGACATTCAGATTTTTGCGGGCGACCACATCTTCGTCGAACAGAAAATCTTCACTTTCCAATGAGCAACGACTACGGCAAGGGCTACGGCTACGGCTATCGGTATGCCGATCAGGGAGGAATCTCGACCGCGGCAATCGTTTCCCACCTCCACCCCTACTGGCTGGGGATCAAGAAGTTCTGGTGGATTCCGCTGATCCTCGCGGCGGTGGCTGCGGGTGGAATGCTGGCCTATCTCCAGAAGCTGCCTCCTCCCGCGTTCACTTCGTTCGCGGCGATGTCCATCTCGGTCCGCTCGGCGGCGGACAATGTGGTCGTGTCCGTCTCCGATGACTTGGCGGCGACCCAGACTGAAATCATGACGAGCCCGGAGATGAAACGTCGCACGGACAACAAGGTCCAGGCGATGTATCCCGGGGAGGGGGTGTGTCCGGTGGCAGTCAAGGTCTCGGCGGCTCCGAGGAGCGGACTTTTCCAGATGGAGGCGAGCGGCACCCAGCCGACCTACGTCCAGAAGTTCTTGGACACGTTCATGGAAGAATTTTTGCAGCTCCGGTCTGAAAGCCGGGCGACCAACCTCGAACGAAACATCATCGCGATCCAGAACCAGTTGAGTTCGGATGTCCGCGAATTGACGGAAAAAACGAGGAAGCTCAACGAGTTCCAAAAGAAGAACAGCATCGAGCTTCTCCGGGAGAAGGCCGTCAGTTCCGGTGGGCTTTACGCCAGGCTCTCGTCCAACGGCGAGGATCTGAGGCTTGAGCTTGAGTTGCTCAAGAAGCTTTCGCTCGAACAGCAGCTGGATCGAGAGTCTCGGATTGGAAGGGCCAGTTCATCGGGCGGGAAGTCGACGAAGAGCGCGTCTAAAAACGGAGAAAAGACCTCTCCCGATCCGGATGATCCGATCGTCAGCAAGAACGACTCGCTCATGGGTATCTATGCAGCGCGCCAATCCCTTGAACTGCTCCGGTTCCAGCAGCAGGAGTATGCCAAGGACCTGAAGCCCAAACATCCCAAGATGGTTGACTTGGATTTGACCATCAAGAGGACGGAAAAGACGCTTTCACTGCTGACTGCCGAAGCCGAGGAGCAGATCGAAAGCCGCAAACGGCGGGTTGAGCTGGAGGCTGCTTTCCTCAAGGAACAGATCGCTCAAGCGGAGCGGAAAGCCGAGGAAGCAGGGGTGCTCATCGCCGAACACGAGCAACTCAAGTCGGAGGTGACGCAGTTGATTCCCCGGATCGAACGGCTGCGGGAATCGGTCCGCACCATGGAGCTGCGTGACGCATTGACCATCGAGACCCTGAGCCGGGTCCGGGCCGCTTCGGAAGCCGTCCAGTATCCGATCAAGAAACTTCCCCGCCTCATCATCGCCGCATCGGGCGGTCTGATATTGGGGCTTTCGATCATCGCCTTGGTGGTTTTCTTGGATGACAGGATCAAATCCCTGACCGCGCTGAAGGCGGCTTTCCAGGAACCCATCGTCGGGCAGGTCCCGGAAGTCCGACCCAAGGTAGAAGGCCAGATGATCGAACTTTTGAGCGAGGGCGACGAGCGGCACAGCTTTGCGGAATCGTTTCGAAACATCCGCTCATCCCTCCTTTTCATGGAGGAGGAAAGCCAACGTCCGAAGACGATCATCATCACCAGTTCCATCCCGGAAGAGGGCAAGTCCAGCGTTTCCGCCAACTTGGCGAGGACGATGGCGTTCTCCGGTTCGAAGGTGCTGCTGGTCGACGGTGATCAACGGCGCTGCTCGCTCAACGAGAAGTTGAAAATGCCGATGGAGCCGGGCTTCAGCGACGTGCTGACCAAGAAGATGAAGCTGGAGGATGTGGCCCTGCAAACCGATGTGCCCAACCTGTGGTTCCTGCCCCGAGGAACCGCCATCAAGAACCCGGGCGAGCTGTTCGTCGGTTCTCCGGCCAACGATTTCCTCCGGGATGTCTACGACAAGTATGACTTCATCCTCATCGACACGCCGCCGGTGCTGGCGGCCGACGATACGACCAGTCTCGCGCCCAAGGTGGACGGAGTCCTCTTCGTGTTGCGTGGTGAATTCACTTCAGCCCGTCTGGCCCGCCAGTCGCTGGAACTGCTCTACAACCGGCACACCCGCGTGCTCGGCCTCGTCTACAACCGGGCGAATCTGTTCCTGCCGGAATACTCCTACTACAAATACGCATCCTACTACCAGACGCCGGATGCGGATGCCGCCAATGCGGCGAAGAAAGCGGGAAAAGCCAAAGAAAAGGCATGACCGTAGGCCTTTTGCCTGGCCTTGATCGACGGTCTAGCCGTTCGGGTTGGCCGATGGTTGGGCTCGCCTCGGGACCGGTGGGAGCCGGCTGGTGACAGGTGCGCTCACCGGTTCGGCTGTTCGATCCACACTTCTCCGGCTTCCACCTTGGTCGGGTAGCGGCGCGCGGGTTTGGCGGGGTTGCTTTCACAGGCGCCGGTCGTGGCGTGAAAACACCAGCCGTGCAGGGGGCAGTAGACTTTCCCGTTCTCCACATGGCCGGCGCCGAGCGGAGCGCCCTTGTGCGGGCATTCGTCGTCGATGGCGTGGAAGCCGGATTCGAGGCGGATCAGGCAGAACTGGTGTCCACCTGCCACGACACTGCGGCAATGGCCGACGCCAACGCTGTCCGCGGCGGCGGCCCGGACCCATTTTGCTGGGGTTGGAACGGGTGGGGTCATTTGGCGCGCTTCAATAGCTTCTTGATCGCCTTGTTCCTCGTTTCACGGGCCAGGGCGAGGGCTCCTTTGCGTCCGAACTTGCGGACCGAGAACTTGCGTTTGGTCATCTCGCCAGGGCGCTCCGACCAGACGGCTTCGGCGTATTCGTAGGTGGAGGTGCGACCATTCCGCAGGAAGACTTTGGATTTGAGGTGGGCGCCGCGTTTCGGATCGAGCAGCCGTTCAGCCCGGATCACTTTGGCTGGCTTGAGCCTGGTCTCCAGTCGGTCGCGCTCGCGGATGGCGACCTTGAGAGAACCGGCTTTGCCGCCGTGCGTGTGGTCACCGACGTAGACCTGGGTCTGTTTGCCTTTCCTAGTGAACCGGACGAGCCAACCGCCGGCCCCGCGATCGACTTTCGCGTTCGGTTTGACGCGGGCGATGTTGTGAAGGGAGATGGCTTTGCTCACGGGGTGGGGGCCGGTGGATGGGCGGGAGCCGCTGGGGCGTGGCCGTCGGCGGGCTTGTTCTTCTTCCAGGGCATGTCCGGGAACTTGGTGGGAAGCTTCACGGGAGCAAGTTTCGCCTGGGCCATCTGCAACTCGGGATCGCCGGCGGGATCGGCTGAGGCGTCGGGTTTGGCCATGTTCTCCTTCCACGACGAAATGCGGGCCTGGAGACCGTGGTGTTCGGCGGTCTTCTTGTCGCCGGACTTCATATAGAACAGGGAAAGGTTGGTGTGAACGAGCTGTTCGGTTGGGCGGAGCTTCTCGGCCTTGTGGCCTTCAACAATGGCGCGGGCGAAGTCGCCCTTGCGGTAGTAGGCGCCGCCGAGCGAGAGCTGGGCGTCGAAGTAGGAGGGGTCCTCGGCGAGGATGGCGGCGAGATTCTCGATGGCCCCGTCGAACTGGCCCATGCTGAATTCCAGCATGGCATCATCGTATCGGTCTTGGAGCGACTGCATGGAGGAAGTCTTGGCCGTGATGGTCCGGATGTCCACCGGACACAGCGGCGGTGTTCAGTGGAACTCCCGTCCCATTGGACGGGGAAATCCCTCGCCGGAAGGAACTGTTCTATGGTTCAACTGCCCGCCCATGAGCTTGCCGCTGGAACTGATCTCGACGGACTTCGACGGAACGCTGTTCGCCGAGTTCGACAACCCACCGATTGCGCCGCCCGTCGTCGATGTGATCGGGCGGTTGCAGAAGGCCGGCGCGAAGTGGGTCATCAACACGGGCCGCGAGATGGCCAGCCTGATGGAGGCGATGGCCCGGTCGAAACTCGCGATCAAACCCGACTACCTCGTGCTCGTGGAACGCGAGATCCACGTCCATCAAAACCACCGCTATGTCGCGCTGGAGGACTGGAACGAGGGCTGCACGCGGGCCCATGCGGAACTGTTTGGGCGCATCAAGCCAGCGGTGCCCCGGCTGATGAACTGGATCGAGGAGAATTTCGACGCGACCCTCTATGAGGACGCCTGGTCGCCGCTGTGCCTCACGGCCGCGACTGCCGCCGATGCGAAGACGATCAACGATTACCTGGACGAGTTTTGCCGGGACCATCCGGACCTGGTCGTCGTCCGCAACGACGTCTGGGCGCGCTTCAGCCACTCGGCCTACAACAAAGGTTCCTCACTCAAGGAGATCGCGCGCCGGCTCGGGGTTGATCGCTCAAAGATTCTCGTGGCGGGAGATCACTTGAACGACCTGCCGATGCTGCGGAACGACGTGGCCGGACACATTGTGACGCCGGTCAACGGGGTTCCCGAAGTCGCCCGCCAGGTCCGCGAACACGGCGGGCATGTGAGCGAGAAGTTCTGCGGCTACGGTGTGGCGGACGGGATCGAACGGGTGCTGGCGGAGCTGAAGTGGACGGTCTGATTCCGTTCCAAAACGGTCTGAATGGCGCGGGTCCGCAGGTTCGCCGAAGGCGCGGTTGACTCGGAAACATTGCCTGTTAGCGTCGCTCTAACCCAGTGAACAAAGCCTAACGGGCCTGTCGTGTCTCCGTGGCCGTCCACTGGAAATTTGAGATAAACTTAATGAGTGACGCCATTTCAACCGCCCAACCTGCGGGCGGCTCCCCCAAGATCGCCAGCATCTCCGAGGCGGTCATCCGCATCGCCGGTAATTCCCAGGACGGCATCCAGGCCATCGGCGGTTTCCTGGCGCGCCTTGCCGGGCGCAGCGAACAGGAGGTCATGACCTTCATGACCATTCCCGCGACCATCTCCGGCGGTCCTTCCATCTTCCAGGTGCGCATCGGCTCAGGCGAAGTGCTGAGCTCGGGCGACGAGGCGGACGTGCTGCTCTGCTTCTACCAGCACAGCTACGAGGAGCACGTCGGTTCGTTGAAGAAGGGTGGCATCGTCCTCTACGACTCGGACCACGTGACCGAGATCAAACCCGAGTGGGCCGACAAGTATCACCACGTCGGAGTCCCCATTTCCTCCCGCACGGTTGAGGCCATCGGCGGGACCGGCAAGGACAAGGGCAAAAACATTTTTTCCCTCGGCCTCATCGCCCGGATGTTCGACCTGAACCAGCCGAAGCTCGAGAAGCTCATCACCGAACGTTTCGGCGGCAAGGACGAGAGCATCGTCAAGAACGCCCTGACCTGCTTCCACGCCGGCTACAGCAACCAGATCCAGGGTCTGCTGGAGACCTATCGCTTCGCCGATGCCCAAAAGAAGGACCGCCATCAGATTGTGATGAACGGCAACGAAGCCCTCGGCTACGGCCTGCTGGCCGCCGGCGTCCGTTTCGGGGCCGGGTATCCGATTACTCCTTGGTCCGACATCATGGAGCTGCTCCGGCGTGAGCTTCCGAAATACGGCGGCACCTTCGTCCAGACGGAAGACGAGATCGCCGCGATCTCCATGGCGCTCGGAGCCAGCTGGGCCGGGCGCGTCGCAGTGACGGGATCTTCCGGCCCCGGAATCTCGCTCAAGACCGAAGCGCTCGGCTGGGCCGTCATGGCGGAGATGCCCCTCGTCGTGGTCGACGTGCAGCGCGGCGGACCGTCCACCGGCATGCCGACGAATATCGAGCAGTCGGACTTGAACATCGCCTGCTTCGGCGGCCACGGCGACAGCCCCCGCGTCGTCATCGCCCCGGCCAACGTGGAAGACTGCTTCTACATGGCCATCGAGGCGGTGAACATTGCCCGCAAGTATTCGGTGCCGGTCATCATCTTGAGCGACCAGGGCATCGCCACGCGCATCGAGGCGTTTGACGAACCCAATCTCGAGAAGGTCTGCCAGGACATCAGTCCCGACCTGACGCCGGTGGCGGATCACAAGCCCTACGACCTCACCGTGCCGGATGGCATCACCCGTCACGTCACTCCCGGCACCTTTGTCGCCAGCGGCAAATATCCCGTCGTCACCGGCCTGGAGCACGATGAACTCGGCCACCCGACCGGTTCGCCCAAACTCCACTTGGCGATGAACGCCAAACGCCGCAACAAACTCCGTCGCCTTGCGGCCGAACTGCCGGTTCCGGCGGTTTATGGTGCCAAGGAAGGAACAGTCCTCATGGTCGGCTGGGGTTCCACCCAGGGTCCGATCCAGGAAGCCGTCGCCAAGGCCCGCGAAGCCGGCCACGCGGTTTCTTCCATCCACTTGAAACACGTCAATCCGCTCCCGAACGGACTGGAGAACATCTTCGCCGGCTTCAACCATGTCATCGTCGTCGAGATGACGGACGAAGGCCTCTATGGCCACGGCCAGCTCGCCAGCCTGCTGCGCGGACGCTACGCCGATCCCAAGATCAAGGCGGTGACTAAGGCCGACGGCCTCACCTGGAAGGTGAAGGACATCCTCGACCGCGTGCAGGCCTTCCTGCCGACGCGCTGAAACTGAAACCGGAGAAACCTTTTAGAACCGAACCATTATGTCCTCTCCCGCCATCCCGTTTGAAGTTCTCGCCCGCACCGGCAAGGCGAACGCCACCGTGGCGCTTCCCACCGACGCCGAACGCAAGGGTCTTACGAAGAAGGAAATCGCCGCCGACCACCCGACGTGGTGCCCGGGCTGCGGCGACTTCTCCGTCCTCGCCCTCTACTACAAGCTCATCGAGAAGCGAAAGATGCACCACGAGAAGGTGACCACCGTCGCCGGCATCGGCTGCTCCTCGCGCTTCCCGTATTTCGTCCAAGCCCACGGGGCGCACTTCATCCACGGCCGCGCGCTGGCGTTCGCCAGCGGCGTGAGCCTGAGCCGGCCCGACCTGCACGTCTTTACCTTCAGCGGTGACGGCGACGCGTTTTCCATCGGCGGAAACCACTTCAACCACACGGCGCGTAAGAACGTGAAGATGACGTTCATCGTCATGGACAACATGGTCTACGGGCTGACGAAGAAGCAGACCTCGCCCACGTCGCCCATCGGCTTCAAGTCCAAGACCGACACCTGGGGCGCCGTCGACCGGCCGATCAATCCGATCAAGCAGGCCATCGCCGCTGGAGCGACCTTCGTCGCCCGCACGACGCACACGAACCCGAACCACCTGCTCCAGATGATGGAAGCCGCCATGGACCATGACGGCTTCAGCTTCATCCAGTGCCTGAGCGAATGCGTCGAGTTCTACGCCGGCGCCTTCGACAACTCGAATCCCCGCAAGGGCGGCGCCTTCGACCTCGTCCCCGCCGACCACGATGTGACCGACGAATACGCCGCCTATCGCCTCGCGGACAACATCCACCCCGGCAAGTTCGGCATCTTCTACAAGGCGCCGCGTCCGACGAAGAACGCGCTCGAAGCCAAGATCAACGCCGACGCCCGCTCCAAGACCGGCGGCCTCAAGGATTGGCAGCTTCTGCAGAAGTCCTTCGACCGCCTCAAATAATCAGGCTCGACCGGTCAATGAACTCCCCAAGCCCCGGCGGCGATGCCGGGGCTTTTTCTTTGGGCGGATCCCACCAGGCGATACGAGGCATTGAGCTCGGAGACGGGATGGCCTATTCGTGGTTCAAATGCTGCTGAATGCGTTGCGCGCCGTTGGTCGTGAACTGTTCCTGTGCCTGACGGTCCACGTGCTCCTCACCGTGTTCGTCATCCGCACCTCGGAGCAGTTTCCCGCCCGCGTCGCCACGCACTTCGATTCAAAGGGCAGTGCCGACGGGTGGATGACGCGCGAGGATCACGCGCGGTTCATCGTCGGCTTTGCCACCGGCTCGCTCCTGGTTCTTGGCGGGTTCTTCTACGTCGTCCGCTTTTTGCCGGAAGGTTTCTGGAATATCCCCAACCGCGGATACCATCTGGCGCCGGAGAATCGGGAGGCGACTTCGAACTTCATGCTGGCGCGGGGCCTGAAACTCGCCGCGGCCATCCTGGTGTTTTTCGGAGTCCTGCAGGTCCTGCTCCTGCGCGCGAACGCCAAACCGGTGCCCAAGCTTGACGGTTTCGGGCTGGCCCTTGCCACCTGCGTGCTGCTCGGTTATCTGGCGGTATGGCTGCGGGGGCTGTTCAGTTTCTTCAGCCAGATGCCGAAAAAAATACGACGTTGAACCATGCCCATCTACGAATTCGCCTGCCCCAAGTGCCGTAAGATTTTCAGCTTCCTCTCCAAGCGGGTGGAACCGGACCGCGTTCCCGTATGCCCGAAGTGCGGCAACAAGAAGCTCACCAAGGAGGTCAGCCGGTTCGCGATGATGAAGGGCGTGGCGGAGCCGACATCGACCGGACCGGACGTGGATCCGCAGACCGGTGAGCCCATGCCGGACATGGACGACCCTCGCGTCGAAAAGGTCATGGGCGAACTCGAGCGCGACATGGACCATCTCGACGAAAACAACCCGCGCCACCTGGCCCACATGATGAAGAAGATGAAGGACATCATGCCGGCCGGAACGGTGCCCAAGGAACTCGACATCGCCATCAAGCGCCTCGAATCCGGCGAAGACCCCGAGAAGATCGAGGAGGATATGGGCGAGGTGCTGGGGGATTTCATGGGCGGCCCCGAAGGTGGGCCCGGCGGCGGTGGCGGTGGCTATTCGAAAGATGCCGGGCTTTACGACTACTGAGTCGGAACGATTCAGCCGGAATGCGGCCGTGCAGCGGCCGCCGTGCTTCATCCCGGGTCCCGATTAGGACTCTCCGCATCGGTCCGGCTGAGGCGCGCCCAAAGGTGTTCCTCGGACTGCAATCGTCCGTCGACAGCCCCACGCCTGATTGAGGCCTAAAGTTTAGCTCCCATTCAACGGTCGTGAGGTTAAAGGTCGTCAAGTCCACTAACCAAACAACGAGAAGGGAAACCCGTGCACAGAAGCGTTCTGTCGGGGACCACCACCACCGCCGTCTTTCGCGGAGAGTCCAATTCAGCTTCGGCCAATCCGGACGGAGAAGGGGAGCCGAGCGGAGGCCAAACCGAAGGCCAAGTCGGGGATCATGCCCAGTCCATCAAAGCCAACTCCGGAACGGCTCTGGTCCGTCTGACCGCATTGCTCCTGGCCGTCCTGCTGTTCTACGCTGGGTGGCCGGGACTTTCCGCACCACCCGGCGCCTTTCGGCCGCCATTGGCAACCATCGGCAATCCCAAGCCGATTCTCCTGGCCCACTTC
>CANJSG010000067.1 GCA_947476875.1 Verrucomicrobiota bacterium
ACACCAAGTCCGCCAGCGACCTTGGCCTGCCTTTCGCAGGGATCAGCCTTTTCTACCGCGAAGGCTACTTCCAACAGACGATCAACCAGGAGAATTGGCAGACCGAGTTCTACTCCCTGCTCAATCCGAAAAATCTCCCGATGGAACCGGTGCTCGACTCCACCGGAGAACCCCTCGTCTGCATGGTCGAGATCGCGATGACCGAAGTCTACTTCCAAGCTTGGAGGGTCAACGTGGGTCGCGTCCCGATCTACCTCCTCGATACGAACCGGCCCGAGAACGAACAGCGTTTCCGCGATTTGACCCTCCGGGTTTACGGCGGCGATAGCACCACCCGCATCATGCAGGAGATCCTGCTCGGCATCGGCGGCGTCCGGTTGCTCCGCAAGCTGGGCATCCAGCCCGGCACGTTCCACATGAACGAAGGCCACGCCGCTTTCCTCACCCTGGAGCTCATCCGCGAGAAGATGGCCGACGGCAAATCGCTCGAGGACGCCAAGACGCTGACGACCAAGGAGTGCATCTTCACGACCCACACTCCGGTTGAAGCCGGTCACGACCGCTTCGGACCGGACCTCATGGGCTACGCCATGACGAAGCTGATGGGCCAGATGAAGTTCAGCTTCGACGAATTGCTCGGCATGGGCCGCGTCGATGCCAAGAACTCCCACGAACCGTTCTGCATGACGGTCCTTGCCCTGAAATTCTCCCGCTCCGCCAACGGCGTCAGCGAACTCCACGGCGAAGTCAGCCGCCACATGTGGCAGGGCATGTATCCGTCAAAAAAGGTCGAGGATGTGCCCATCGGACACATCACCAACGGCATCCATATCCTTGGTTGGATGAAGGGCCCCGTCCGCCGTTTCTGGAAACGGAAGATCGGCGCGGCCGCGAATCCCGGCGCCACCGCCGGCACATCCGGCGAGATCACCAGCTTCTGGAGCAAGAAGACCGCGAGCACTTGGGAGAAGGAAGTCGACCGTCCCGAATTCTGGGGAAAGGCGATGGATCCAGCTTTCGTCAGCGACGAAGAGATATGGGCCCTGCGCTACAAACTCCGGCGTGAACTGATCGAGTTCGCCCGTCGTCGCCTGCTCATGCAGGGCTTCCGCATGACCCAGAGCGACTACATCGCCTTCGAGCACCTGCTCAACCCGGATGCGCTGACCATCGGTTTCGCCCGCCGTTTCGCCACCTATAAACGCGCTCCGCTGATCTTCGACCACTTCGAAGACGTCGTGAGGCTCGTCAGGGACAAGCACCGGCCCGTCCAATTCATCTTTGCCGGCAAAGCCCATCCGCGTGATGACGAAGGCAAGCGCTACATCCAGAAGGTCGTTCACCTGAGCAAATTCAGCGAACTCGCGGGGCACATCGTCTTCGTCGAGAACTACGACATCCACGTCGCGCGCCAGATGGTATCGGGCTGCGATGTCTGGTTGAACAATCCGCGGCGTCCGTTGGAAGCCTCCGGCACTTCAGGCATGAAGACGACCGTCCACGGCTGCCTGAACCTCAGTATCCTCGACGGGTGGTGGCGCGAAGGCTACGACGGGACCAACGGCTTCGCCATCGGCGACGATTCGCATCCGGACAACATCGAACTGCAGGACAAGCGCGACAGCGAAAATCTCTACCAGGCCCTGACCGAAGAGGTTATTCCGGCGTTCTACGATCGAGATGCCAACGGCATTCCCCGGCAATGGATTAAGAAGATCCGCCGCTCCATGTCCACGCTCGCCGCGCAGTTCAGCACGAGCCGGATGGTCAAGGAATACACCACGAAGTATTATCTGCCACAGTGACAATCGCCGCGCCATCACCCCCACCCGACATCCGCTCCCTAACCGAAGCCGATCTCGAGGCACGCCTCCGGCAACTGGACGAGAAACCCTACCGCGCCAAGCAGGTTCTCGACTGGCTCTACAAGCAGCGGGTCGCATCGTGGGACGCGATGACGAATCTTCCGAAGGCTCTTCGCGAAAAGCTGGCGGCAGCGTTCTCGCTCCGGCCGCTGGAACTGGTCCGCCGCCAAGGCGCCCGCGATACGACCCAGAAGTTTCTCTGGAAGCTGACCGATGGGGCCATGATCGAAAGCGTGCTGATCCCGGCCAACCCGTCCCTCTACGGCGAGGCCAGCGACCGGCACACGCTCTGCATCTCGACGCAGGTGGGATGCGCCTACGGCTGCCGTTTCTGCGCCAGCGGTCTCGATGGCTGGAAGCGCAACCTGAAGCCTGAGGAGATCCTCGACCAGGTTCTGGCGGTCGAGCGCTGGAACGATTCCCAGCCCGACGCCGCGGAGACTCCCGCCGAGCGCTTGATCAACAATCTCGTCATCATGGGAATGGGCGAACCGATGGCGAACTACGACAATCTCATGCGAGCCCTGCGCACGCTGAACGCGCCGTGGGGCGTCGGGATTGGTGCGCGCAAGATCACCATCTCGACCAGCGGCGTCGTGCCTCGCATCAAGCAACTGGCCGATGAACCGGAACAGTTCCGCCTCGCCATCTCGCTTCACGGAGCGACCGACGAAGTGCGCGACAAGATCATGCCGGTCAATCGCAAGTATCCGCTCAAGGACCTGACCGAGGCCTGCGACTACTACGTCGAAAAGAAGGGCCGGATGATCACCCTGGAATACATCCTCCTCGACGGCATCAACGACGATCCCGCGATCCATGCGGAACCGTTGATCGAGCTTGCCCAACGGCTTCAGGCCAAGGTGAACCTGATTCCCTACAACAAGGTCGAGGGCCTGCCGTGGGAACGGCCACAGGAGGAACGCTGCATCCGCTTCGCCGACACGCTCCGGGAAAAGGACGTCACCACCACGCTCCGCCTGGAGAAGGGCCACGACATCGACGCCGCCTGCGGTCAGCTCCGCCTGAAGACGGAGAAGGAACTGGCGACCAATTCGGCTAGCTGAATGAAGGCGTGGCTGCGAAGCGGGCGAATCTGGGGGATCGGTGTTTCCCTTCTGACCGCAGCCGTTCTGCTCTCGTTCTTCATCCGTCCAGCTCTGAGATGGAACGCGAGAACCCTGGTCGTTTCGCACTACAGAGATGAGAGACATGACTCCCGTGCTCACTTGCAGGTTTTTGAATCGCTATCGAACCTCTGCTCTTCAACCACCTTTCAAACTCTCCTCGCCAGCAATTGCCACCTGAAGGCAAATGAGATGTATCTAGATTCGATTGATAGGGTTCGCTCGACGTCCTTGTTTGCCGTGAATTTCCATGTGACGGACGAGGAATCAGCTCAATTGGTGGCCAGGAACGTGGCGTCCTTAATCTCGAATCACTTTGGGACCAACGGCAACAAAGGCGTGGATGGCGTCCACCACTCGATATCCAAATTGCCACCAGCTTACATGAAACTTTTCCGGTCTATCTTCTGAGATCCAAGTCCCAGTTGCGCCCTCGGCTCTTTGACCCAAAGTTTCGCCTACGAAATGATCGCACTGATCGACTACGATTCCGGAAACCTCCGCAGCGCCCATAAGGCTCTCCTCCAAGTGGGGGCCGATGTCCGTGTCGTCCGCCATGGACACGAACTGGCGGATGCGCACGCGGTGGTCCTTCCCGGCGTCGGCGCCTTCGACGACTGCGTCAACGCCCTCGCCAAGCAGGAACTGCTAGGGTCGGTGAAGGACTTCATCAAGTCCGGTCGGCCGTTCCTGGGCATCTGCGTCGGTTATCAGGCCCTTTTCGACCGGAGCGAGGAGTTCAACAGCTGCGCCCTTGGGTTGGGAATCTTTGGCGGGAGCGTCGTTCGGTTCCAGGAACAGCCTGGCTTGAAGATCCCGCAGATCGGCTGGAACACCCTGAAGATCGAGCAGCCGGATTGCCCGCTCTTCCGCGGCATTGCGGACGGCAGCCATGTCTACTTCGTCCACAGCTTCCATCCGAAACCGATCGATCCGTCAATCGTCGCCACTTCGACCGATTACGGCGGTTCGTTCGCGTCTGCCGTCTGGAAGGACAATGTCTACGCCACACAATTCCATCCGGAAAAGAGCCAAGGCGTCGGGCTCCAACTGCTGAAGAACTTCGTGGATCTCGCGACGTAACCAGCAGCCCCCTTGCTTCGACGGGAGCCTCTGTTAACTTCTGCCCACCTGAATTTCGCCTGCCAAATCTGGCGAACTGAAACTCAAGAAAACACCAACTCTATGGCATACGAACTCGCCCCGCTTCCTTACGCAAAAGACGCTCTCGAACCCCACATCGACGCGCAGACGATGGAGATCCATCACGGCAAGCACCACAACGCCTACGTGACCAATCTGAACAAGGCCATCGCCGGCAACGCCGCGCTCGAAGCCAAGTCCGTCGATGCGTTGATCCAAGATCTCGCCTCTGTTCCCGATGCGATCCGCGGCCCCGTCCGCAACAACGGCGGCGGTCATTGGAACCACACCTTCTTCTGGAACCTGATGGGGCCCGGTGCGGGTGGCGCTCCGACCGGCGCACTCGCCGCCGACATCACCGCGACCTTCGGCAGCTTCGACGCCTTCAAGGAGAAGTTCGAAGCCGCCGGGCTCGGCCGTTTCGGCTCCGGATGGGCTTGGCTCGTCGTCAACGGCGGAAAGCTCGAGATCGTTTCCACGGCCAACCAGGACAACCCGATCATGGGTAAGGCGATTGCCGGATGCGAAGGCACCCCGGTCCTCGGCTGCGACGTCTGGGAACACGCCTATTACCTCAAGTATCAGAACCTCCGCGCCAGCTACCTGAAGGCTTTCTGGAACGTCGTGAATTGGAGCGTCGTCTCCACTGCCTACGCTGCCGCCACGAAGTAGGCGGACCTGAAGTTCCATTCTCCAACGGCGCGAAGGCTTCCGTCTTCGCGCCGTTTCTGTTTTCTGGAGACACATGGCCAAACGACCACTCCTCTACGTCGGCCTGATGTCCGGCACCTCGGCGGACGGAATCGACGCCGTTCTGATTGAAGTGACGCAGACTCCCAAGCCATTTGGCGTTCGCCTCGTGAACCACGTCCACACGCCGTTCAGCCGAGCCTTGCAGGGAACGATCCATCGCATTTCCAGGGAAGGCCGGGTCGATGAGATCTGCGAACTGAACTTCGAGCTGGGTCGGAGGTTTGGCGCGGTTGCGAACCGATTGCTGAAGGTAGCGATGATTCCCAGTTCATCCGTGCGCGCCATCGGATCACACGGACAGACCATCCACCATCTGCCCAAGGGAAGACGTGGTTCGACCCTTCAGATCGGTGAAGCAGCCGTGATCGCGGAGATGACGGGGATTCGCGTGGTTTCAAATTTTCGTGTCGCCGACATGGCGGCGGGAGGGCAGGGGGCCCCGCTGGTGCCGTTCGCCGATTGGATTCTATTCCGCCATCCAAAGGAGCATCGGATCATTCAAAACTTGGGTGGCATCGGGAACCTGACGTTTCTTCCGGCAGGCGGCGGCCTGGAGTCGGTCACCGCTTTCGACACCGGCCCCGCCAACATGGTGATTGATGGGCTGGTTCGGCGTTTCACTTCCAACAGGGCAACCTTTGATCGGAATGGAAGGATCGGGCGGACGGGAACCATCTCGGTCGAACTGCTTTTTCAACTGAAGAGGCATCCTTTTTTCAGAAAGGCCCCACCCAAGACGACCGGAAGAGAGATGTTCGGGGACGAGTTCACGGAGCGCCTAATCGCCATGGGCACTTCGCTTGGACTGGCTCCAAGTGATATGGTCGCGACAGCAACGGCTCTCACGGCATGGTCCATTGCCGAGGCTTATCGGCGGTTCGTGTTTCCATCAGCGGCGTCCAATTCGGCCTTCCGGGTGGTCCTGGGCGGAGGTGGGGCAAAGAATTCGTTCCTGCGGAAGCTGCTGGCGATGGAGTTGGGTGGTTTGGCGCAGGTTGGGACCCACGAGGATCACGGAATCAATTCGAACGCGAAGGAGGCGATGGCCTTCGCGGCGTTGGCGCATGCTCACCTCAATTTGATCCCGGGAAACCTGCCGCAGGTGACGGGAGCGAGGCATTCGATGGTCTTGGGAAAGCTGACGGCCTCGAGATGATCGGACTCAAGGAGATCGGACAAGAAGCCGATCTTGTTTCAGGAATGAGAAGGCACCCCACGTGCTACCTTGTCATTCAAGCGGACGAGATCGGATTGGCAGTAAACCCGGCCCCGTTAACCGCAAAAATCAGCACCACAGCCAATCAAATCCACATGAAGACCATTCAGAATCGCAAGTCCGGCTTTACCCTCGTTGAAATCATGATCGTCGTCGCGATCATCGGCCTCCTGGCCGCCATCGCCATCCCGAACTTCGTCAAGGCCCGCACCACGGCCCAGACCAACGCCTGCATCGCGAACCTCAAGCAGGTGCAGGGCGCTGTTGAGCAATGGGCGTTGGAGCAGAAGAAAGCTCCGACTTCCACTGTTGCGCTCACCGACATCTCCGGTTCCGCCACCGCCTTCATCAAGCAGGCCGTCAACACGGAGTTGAAGTGCCCGGCTGGCGGCACCTATGCCGTCAGCACGGTCTCCGTGAACCCCACCTGCGACGTCTCCGGCCACTCGCTCTGAGTATATTTTCGAAATCAGTTTCGAGAACCCGATCCTCAAGGATCGGGTTTTTTCTTGTTCAAGTTCCCCGCGGTCGTGGCCGATAGACCATCAGAAGTGAGACGGCATCTGCCTTGCTATTCTTACTCTCATGCGGATGCGCTTGGGCAATACGTGAACCAAACCCGTCATCATACATCTAAACCGCCCAGCGCTCGGTTCACACCGCGATCAAACCAGAGAAGAACATGAAGACCATCCAGAATCGCAAGTCCGGCTTTACCCTCGTTGAAATCATGATCGTCGTCGCGATCATCGGCCTCCTGGCCGCCATCGCCATCCCGAACTTCGTCAAGGCCCGCACCACAGCCCAGACCAACGCCTGCATCGCGAACCTCAAGCAGGTGCAGGGCGCTGTTGAGCAATGGGCGTTGGAGCAGAAGAAAGCTCCCACCTCCTCTGTTGCGCTCACCGACATCTCGGGTTCCGCCAGCGCCTTCATCAAGCAGGCCATCAACACGGAGCTGAAGTGCCCCGCAGGCGGCACCTATGCCGTTACCACCGTTGCCGCAAACCCCACCTGCAACGTGTCCGGCCACACCCTCTGATCTGATTCAGTTCAGATCTTATAAAACCCAGACCCCACGAAGGTCTGGGTTTTTCATTTTCGCGAGCCGAACGAGGCGCCCTGAACAACGAGAATCCAATCGCCGGGGCCTGGAGCCGGAAACTCCACGGCCCTATCTGAAAGGACCCCGATTGCCGATACTGTGCCGCCGGTCCGGACATCGAACCACTTTGCGGCACCGCTGGGGGGAATTGCTCTGAGCGCAATCGAGATGGTCTGTTGAACCGGTGTGTAGGCAATCGCCAGGTCGTTTGCCTCCGTTCCAGCCGCCGAAATCCAACTCTTCACGTCCTTTATACCGGGCTGACGGGTCAGCAGATCGGTCTTCGGTGCCAAGCGATGAAACGGGATCTCGGAGAAAAATTTGGCAAGCTGAGTCATCTGCCGGGCGCCCGGCATGAACAGCGCCTCCCGCCAAGGCAACGGGGTTCCGGTCGTCGGATGGTCGACCGGCGGTCGAGTGCCATCGTCCCAACCCCAGACTCCGTGCCCGCCGTAGCCCACGCCGGCAACGGGCGCATTGAGCAGCGACCAGTAGTGCGCGCGTCGCACGGTGAAGTCGTCCATTGCCTTGCCACCAGCCGCGCCGACGTGATTCTCGTAGGGAGCTTCCAGGCTGATCGAGGGGCGAACCGGCGATAGTTTCCAGTCCTTCGCCGGATCGCCGGAAGTCATCCACTTGAGATTGTCATCCCGGTCGTTGTGGCCGCTTTGATATCCGTTGATGCCAATCCATGGCTCGCTGAGGAATTCCCGGATCGGCCACATGCGCCCACCCGGATGCAGTGAAACCGGTGCGTGGGCGATCTGGCCGAACACGGCGAGGCCGATTCGTTTCCACCGATCGGTGTTCGCACCCCGATAGTCGCCGTCACCGGGCAAGATCCACAGGACATCGTCCGCCTGCCAGCGTGCCACCATGTAGCGCGCCAAGCGGATCGCGTCGTCCTCTTTCAGGATCGCGCCGGGATCGATCGGCCGGTTGGTGCCGCCACCGTGAGCCCACAGCATTACGGGAACACTGAGAAATCCGGACTGGTTCATCGCGGAGACTTTGCCGTCGAG
Source organism: Verrucomicrobiota bacterium (assembly GCA_947476875.1). Classification (GTDB taxonomy): domain Bacteria; phylum Verrucomicrobiota; class Verrucomicrobiia; order Limisphaerales; family CANJSG01; genus CANJSG01. The sequence goes on from CANJSG010000067.1 coordinate 8,232, forward strand.
TCTTTGGAAGAACTCCTGGTTAACGGCGATGCCGTTTGTTCCCGAATACGCGACTCGTTTGAGAATGTCTCCATCCGGGGCCGCTCGGAACTGCGTTGCAACCCATTGCACGGCTGAGAATCCCTGCGCCGCCCGGGTCTCCAAGTAGAACGCCCAGTCGGCATCGGTCGATTTCAGCGGGCCGTTCCACGAGGTGTCGCCCAGGTAGAAGAACGGAGTCCCATCCTCGTGCTCCAGATATCTACCGCTGCGATGGACGCGAATCGGGCCGTGCTCGCTGAACCGCCCCGAACCCGATCTCGCAGTGCAGAGGAAACGTCCCTTTCTCCCATTTAGGCCCGCGTTACCGGCGTCGGTGCATTTGGTTTCCCAGCTCCAATATCCGGGTTGATCAGGGCGAAAACGGACCTTCCAAACGCTGCCGCCATCCCAGAATCCGGGAACCACCATCTCCTCCCCAAGTGGTGAGCGGAACGTCACGAACATCTCCGCCTCCTGCAGCGGATTGGCGTATGCCGCGGAACTCGCAAACACCTGCTCGAACTTCGCCCACTTTGAAATCTGGGGCGATCCGGGCGCAGCCGTCCGGCACGCCGTGGCCCAGCAGATCACCGTGATGAGCAGCAGCGTCAATGTGGCCGGCCCGAACGAGGCTCGTGGTCGATTCATTACCCTACAAGACAGGGCCAGCGTGTTGATGCTGTCAAACGCGCCGGGTTGCTCCGGTTGCGATCCCTGTGTAAGACTCCTCCATGGAAATGCCCGTCGCGAAGTCACTGGAGATGGTCCGCGAAGGCGTCCTGACGTGGCAGGCGTTTTCGCCTCATCACAAAGTCGAGCTGACTTCATCGGCCATCGTCGTGAACGGAGACTTGTATGCCTTCGACCCGATTCCGCTCACGGAAGACCTGCTGGTATCGCTGGAAGCGAACGGCCATCCGAAGGCGGTCATTCTGACCAACGAAAACCACCTGAGAGGTTCTGAGGATCTCGCCCGGCGATGGAAGGTTCCAATCTTCGTCAGCGACGCGGCCAGCCTCGATGGAGCCGCAGCGAACCGCATTCGATCCGGGCTAGGGAGGTTCGACGGTTTCCAAATGATCCGCCTCGAAGGCGGCGCCGGCGGTGAACTCGCGTTCATCCAGCCCCAGAAGCGAGTTCTGATCCTCGGCGACGCGCTGTTCAACCTTCCGGGGCACGGGTTCGACATCTTGCCGGAGCGCTACTGCACCGACCGCCGGCAGCTCATTTCGAATCTGAGGGAACTCCTCAACCTGGACTTCGATCTCCTGGTCATGGCCCACGGCGAAGCGATCGCCAGCGATCCTGCCGGGCGCATCAGGGAACTGCTCGCGCGTGTTGCCTCTTGAACTCCCGCTGACCGCACCTAGTTTTCGCCCAATGGCCAAGCAGCCCAAAAAGAAAGCGTTGCTCGTGGGCGTCGGACTCGATTCCGACGGCCACAAACGCGTGACCACCGGGGACAACTTCGCCCTTGTGGGTGGAACAAAGGAAACCCACGAGCAGATGACGGAGAAGGCCATCAAGATCAACGAGAAGCTCAAGGCCAAGGGCAAGCAGCTCGAAGAGGTCAGCCGCGAGGAGTTCGACGACATCGCCCACGATGTCGGGCTGAAGCGGCATGCTCCCGAGAACAACTGATCCTGGGCTTCTCGGCTAAACCCCAGTTGAAAACCGTTCTCCACTGGTTCCGGCGCGACCTCCGCGTCATCGACAACACCGCGTTGGTGGAAGCCAGCCGTGCTGGCGAGACGGTTGTCCCAGTGTTCGTCGTCGAGGATGCTTTCCGCACCGGTCGTGACGTCGGCGGCGTCCGGGTTTCATTCCTCATGCGGTCGCTCGACAGCTTGGCCAAGAACCTGGAAGCCCTCGGCTACCAGCTCGTCGTCCGCAGCGGCCGTTCGGAAACCGTCATCCCGGAACTGGCCAAAGAAACCGGCGCGCAGGCCGTCTTCGCCAACAACCGTTACGAGCCCTACGCACAGGCGCGGGACCGCAAGGTGCGCGAAAACCTCCGGGGCATCGGCGTCGATTTCCGTGTCTTCAAGGACGCCGTGGTATGGGAAGAAAAGGAAATCCTCACCAAGACGGGCGGCCCCTACACCGTCTTCACTCCCTACTCAAAAACGTGGCGCACCAAACCCGCCGACCAACCATTGCCCAAGCTGCCCGCCGCCAAGCTGACGGCGCCCAACCTCCGTTCGGACGAGATTCCGCTGGATCCAGCGACTATTGGACACCCGACCAGCCAGGATCTTTGGCCGGCGGGTGAGAAAGCGGCGAGGGAAGCGCTCGATGTGTTCTTGGGGAAAGCGGTCTTCAGCTACGCGGAGGGCCGTAATTTCCCCGCTGAGCCGGGAACATCCCGCCTCTCTCCGCACCTGCGGGCTGGCACCATCGGCATCCGCACCGTGCTGCACAAAGTCGAAGCCGCCCGTGCCTCGGCGGCCAATGCAGCGCAGATGAAGAGCCTCGATACCTATGTGAGCGAACTCATCTGGCGCGAGTTCTACCTCCAGATTCTCCACAACTTTCCCCACGTCATGCAGGGGAACTTCCGGCCGGAATACGACGCTCTCGCATGGAGCGGGAATCGCGGGCACCTCCAGGCCTGGCGGGCGGGCCAAACCGGATTTCCCATTGTCGACGCGGCCATGCGTTGCCTGAACAAGACCGGCTGGATGCACAATCGGCTCCGCATGATCGTCGCGATGTTCCTGACCAAAGACCTGCTCATCAGCTGGCGGGAAGGGGAGCAGTATTTCATGGAACAGCTCGTCGATGGCGACATGGCGGCGAACAACGGCGGCTGGCAATGGAGCGCCGGCACGGGCACCGATGCCGCGCCCTACTTCCGCATCTTCAACCCGGTGACGCAGGCGGAGAAGTTCGATCCAGACGGAGCGTTCGTGAAATTGTGGGTGCCCGAATTGCGCGACGTTCAGGTCGAGCTTGTGCATCAGCCGTGGGAGAATCCACTCCAGTTGAGCCGCTCGAAGTATGCCGAACGCATCGTGCTCCACGACGTGCAACGCGCCCGCTGTCTGGCCATGTATCAGAAGGTGAAGGGCAAACCTACCGCAGCACCCGGCTCCGGGGAGTAATCCGGACTCCGCTCAATCCGCCAGCTTCACGCAAACCAGCTTCTTCGGGCTCCGGGCGAACAGGCGGCCGTTCGAGTAGGCCGGCGCAGCGCGGACGCCAAGTCCGAGTATCTGTCCGCGCGCCAGGATCTCCGGCTTGGTCGGACTGGTGGACATGAGGAGAAGTTCGCCATTCTCGGGAAGGACCAAGAGACGGTTGGCGATCCGGATCAGGTGTCCGATGCCGAGTCCGTCCTGGCTCCAGAGGACTTTTCCGGTTTCCGCTTCGACGCAGCGGAGCTGGGCTCCGTTTTCCTGTCGGCCATGGAAGCCGAAGAGGTGTCCTCCGGCCCAGATTGGTGTGGGGTAGTGGCTGGAGAGGCTTTCGTCGTTCGACCAGATCTCAACCGGCTTTGCATCCTCGATGCTGAGGAGTTTGGCGCCGGTGTCATAGCTCGTGGTGATGAAGACGCGATTGCTCCAAACGACCGGCGCGGCGGCGTTGACCGACGCGGAAGAACGGGCGCGCCACGGAACTTCAAAAAGCACTTTCCCAGTGGGCGGCTCCAGTCCGACCAACCCGGCCCGCGTGAAGCAGAGGGCGAGCTGCTTGCCATTGATCGTCGTCACGACCGGAGCGGAGTAGCTGGCTTCGTGATCCGTGGCCTTCCAGAGCTCCTTTCCCGTCAAACGATCGAGTCCGACTATGCCGCGCCCGTTTGATCCGCCGACGTTGGCGACCACCACGTTGCCGACTACAAGCGGAGCCGAAGCCACGCCGAAGAATCCCTTTTCCGCCTCATACTCCTTCAACAACGCCCGCATCCACACCGTCTTTCCGGTGGAGAGTTCAACACAGCGGAATCCGCCTTCCGCGCCCAAAGCGAAGACCAGCTCGCCATCGATCGTGGGAACCGCGCGAGGGCCTTCATCGAAGCGGAAATCATCCTGGTATCGTGTGGGTCCGGAGTTGGTCCACATGGGTTTGCCGGTCGCGGCCGCGAAGCACTCGAGGCGTTCCTCGTTGCCGATCCGATGGAACAGCAGCAAGCGGTCGTCTTTGACAGACGGTCCGGCGAAGCCGGATCCGACATCCCGCTGCCAAACCACCTTTGGACCGTCGCCGGACCAGGGGACGATCGTATTCGTTTCGGTCGAAGTGCCGCTGCGGTTCGGCCCGAGGAACTGGGGCCAGTCGTCCGCGCGGCAACACATCGAAACCGCGAGGATTAACATGGACGGAAGGCAGGCTCGGGACTTGGCGGTCATGGCCTGAAGACTAGGCAAGGTGCGGGGAAGATCAAATGCGGCGACTGACGCGCCCGACGCAACCACCATCCCCGCTGGAGACTTCTTCCGCGACCATTGCCGGATCGATGCCCCAGCGCGCGGCAAGGCGGGTCAGGGTATCGCAGTTGGCCTGGGCTTCATTGGAGGAAAGGGGTCGGTCGGACTCGGACGCGTAGGGACGGATGCACATTTTTAATTCGCGTTCCGCTGCGGTCAACGGGCCATGGTTCCACACGACTTCGTCGGCCCACGCATACGCGCGGAAGACTTCACCCTGGTCGACGATGGCCCACGCATGGTGGTTCACGACGCGATTGAAGCTGAAGTATTGGACATGGCCCAACTGTTGGCTGATGCGCCTCAAGAAATGAAACGATCGGTCCGAATCATCAGCCGGGTCCGGCAAGCTGTGGCCGACCACGAGGACCCACCCGTCGACCGGCGGGGCGACAAAGAGCATATGATCGCGGGCTTCCGTCAATCCTTCGTCCCAAGAGCAGGGAATGGTTTCACCGAGACCGAGCGCACCACGAACTTCCTCGGCCGAAGTGGACTTGATCGCCATCCAACGCCCTGGGCGTTCGAAGAGAAGGGATCGGGCATGACGGGTGGCCTTGGAGACCAATCGCCTGTTGGAAACCCTTCGCTGCGTTGATCGGCGGTCAAGCCACGATCGGACGATTGAAGCGGCGATGAGCGAGACGGGAACGATCACGAAGATGACGAGGAGGACCACTATCAGACCTCCGGACGAATCGGTTGGAACCGTCGCTGCCATCACAATGAAGCTAGTTACCGGGGTCTTCGGTTCAACCGGAAAAACAGTTGATCTCCATGACGCATTTCCCGAAAGGCATTCTTGCCTCGCGGTGTCTTCGACCGTTTCACTGAAGTGATTCCATGAACCGTCGCCATTTTCTCAGAACAGCCGGGGTCGCATCGCTTGCCTGCATCACCGGTTGCGCTTCCGGGGGAGTCGGTTCAACCCTCCAGAAACGGCCGATCAAGGTGGCGTGTGTTGGGGACAGCATCACCTACGGCGCCGGCGTCGAGGAGCGCGAAAAGAACAGCTACCCACGTGTGTTGGGTCAGCTTTTGGGGGAGAAGTTCGACGTCTGGAACTTCGGGGTAAACGGGGCGACGCTCCTCTCCCGCGGCGATAATCCGTGGCGGTTGACCCCGCAGTTCAACGCGGCGTTCGGGCTTCATCCAGACATCGTCGTCATCATGCTGGGCACCAATGATTCCAAACCCCAGAACTGGATCCGAAGCCTCAGTTTTGGGGACGATCTCGAGGCGCTGATCAATGACTTCAAAAGCCTTCCGTCGAAGCCAAAGTGTTTCCTCTGCCTTCCGGTTCCGGTCTATGAAACCCGCTGGGGGATCAACGAAGCGACGATCAGCAATGGCGTCATTCCGGCGATCCGCGCTGTCGCCAAGCGTCGCCGGCTCCCCGTCATCGACCTGCATGCCGCGCTCGCAGGAAAACCCGGGCTGTTCTCGGACCAAATCCATCCGAATGCCCAAGGCGCCCGATTGATGGCGGAGACAGTCCAGGCTAGCCTCGTCGGCAACCCAAAGTAACAATGCTCCCAGTTCCATGATCAAACCGACCATGATTCCACGTTTTGCCGTCGCGATAGTCTGCGCCGCGCTGGCTGCACTAACGGCGTCCGCCCAGAACACCAACCGGCTCGACATCGTCGATGGCGATCGTGTCCTGCTTCTCGGAGACACCCTGATCGAACGCGAACAGGAATTCTGTCACATCGAACTGCGTCTCCATGAACGTTTCAAGGACCGCGAGTTCATCGTGCGCAACCTTGGATGGAGCGCGGATACCCCGCGCGGGACGAGCCGCTCCAGCTTCGACTTCCGCGATCCCGAGAAAGTGTTCAACCGGTTGAAAGACCAGATCACCCTGGTGAAGCCGACGGTGGTGATCCTCGGTTACGGCATGGCCAATTCTTTCGACGGGCTGGATGCCGTTGCACCATTCAAGAGCGACATGGCGAAGCTCATGGACACCATCGAGCAGATCGCCGGCGGCAAGGACAAGGTGCGCTTCATGTTGGTGAGTCCGATCCGTCATGAGCGGATGCCCGCACCGCTTCCCGACCCCGCCGCCCACAACAAGGTGTTGGAGGCGATCACCTCGGCCCTCCGTGACCTGGCCAAGGAACGGAACGCTTGGTTTACCGACCTGTTCCGCGATCTCAGGGACGGTCCCGCCTACGCCGCCGACCATTTTTTCACCGACAACGGCATTCACCTTTCCAGTTACGGCTATGGGCAGGTCGCCGACTTGCTCGACATTGCGATGAATCAACCGAGCACCAACTGGAGGCTGGGCATCCTCGAAGATGGAAAAGCTCGCGACGGCAGTTTTGGATCCAAACTAACGGACACGATCAAGACGACGACCTCGTTTTCGGCGACCATCCTCAACGAGAACCTCGAACCGGCCCGCCATCTTAAAGCCGGGAAGCCGATGCTCATCAGTCCCGGTCTGCCGGTGGTCCAGATCGTGGGTCTGGACACGGGCTCCTACACCTTGTTCATCGACGGCAAAGAGGCGGCGAGAGGAACGGACAGCGATTGGAAGCGTTCGCTTAAGATCCTTTCCGGAGCCCAGGCCGAGCAGGTCGAGGAACTGCGCAGGACCATCGTCGAAAAAAACCGTCAGTTCTTCCACCGGTGGCGGCCGCAGAATGAAACCTACCTGTTTGGTTTCCGACGGCACGAGCAGGGACAGAACGCGAAGGAAATCCCGATGTTCGATCCGATCATCGCCGAATACGAAGCGAAGATCGCCCAACTGCGTCAGCCGAAACCGAGGAAGATCGAACTGAAGCCTTCCGTGGCTGAAGCCGCCGCCGCGGTGAAAGCCCCGACCGGCATCTCTGGAGTGGCGGTGGCCGCCCACCAGCAGGTCAAACCGGTTTTCACGGTCGCACCGGGCTTTGAAGTTTCCCTCTGGGCGGAGAATCCTCTCCTGGCAAAACCCATCCAGATGAACTTCGACACACAGGGCCGCCTCTGGGTCGCGAGTTCGGAGGTCTATCCCCAGATCGCGCCCGGTGAGAAGGCGAACGACAAAGTCATCATTCTTCAAGACACCCAGGGCAAAGGCGTTGCCGATAAGGCGACCGTCTTCGCCGATGGGCTTCTGATCCCGACGGGAGTCGAACCCGGTGACGGCGGAGTCTATGTCGGCCAGAGCACACAACTGCTCCACTTCAAGGACACCGATGGTGACGGAGTGGCCGACGAAAAGCGGGTCGTCCTGTCGGGCTTCGGGACCGAGGACACGCATCACATTCTCCATACCCTCAGGTGGGCGCCGTCGGGTAGCCTGTTCTTCAACCAGTCGATCTACATCCACAGCCACATCGAGACGCCCAACGGCGTAGTCCGTGCCTACAGCGGCGCGGTGCACGACTTCAATCCACGGACCCAGCAGCTGAGCGTTTTTCTGAAGGGATTCTGCAACCCGTGGGGACACCAGTTCGACGACTACGGCCAGTCCTTCGTCACGGACGGCGCCGGCGGCCAGGGCATCAGCTGGGGCATCGAAGGCGCGACCTACTTCACCTACTCGCAGATGCGCCGCGAACTGCCCAGCGTCAGCCCGGGGAGTTATCCAAAGTTCTGCGGGCTCGAAATCATCAATTCGCCGATCTTCCCTCAGGACTGGCAGGGAAACATGATCACCTGTGATTTTCGGGCGCATCGGGTTGTCCGTTTCGGGGTGGAAGAGCAGGGGAGCGGCTACCAGACGAAGGAACTGCCGGACCTCCTCCGCACGACCAACGTCACCTTCCGGCCTATCGATGTGAAGCTTGGGCCGGACGGCGCGCTCTACATCGCTGACTGGTCGAATCCAATCATCCCGCATGGCGAGGTGGATTTCCGTGATCGCCGTCGCGACAAGGAAAACGGCCGGATCTGGCGCGTGGCTCCGGTCGGCAAAAAAATTCAGCTTTCGGACATCCGCCGCAGTGAGGCGCCCATCATCGTCGCCAAACAGCTCTCGAGTGCGGTTCCCTGGGATCGTCAGCGCGCTCAACGGGTGATCGCGGAAAAGGGGACCAACGCGCTTGATGCCCTCAAGACCGAGGTGGCATCAGCGACGACGGATCTGAACCGGCTGCGCCTACTCTGGGCATTCCAGTCGGTCGGAAGCTTTCAACCCGAACTGCTCGACATCCTGTTGAGGTCTTCCGATGGCCGTGTCCGCGCGGGCGCCGTCCGCATCCTGAACCGATGGCAGTCCATGGTGACAAACGCCTTGCCTCTGATCGACTCAGCCCTGAACGACGATCATCCCCGGGTGCGGTTGGAGGCCATAAGGGCATTGGCCGGACAGAAGACACCGCGATCCGCCGAGCTGGCTTTGGCTTCGCTCGAGAAGCCGATGGACCCGTTCCTCGACTATGCGGTCTGGCTGACGATCAACGACCTTTCGCAAGTCTGGTTGAATTCCCTCAAAACCGGTTCCTGGAAACCCACAGGCCGCGAAAGGCAGCTGGAGTTCGGCCTTAAGGCGATCGAGCCTGCACAGGCTGCGGGAGTCCTTGATCAACTCATCGGTTCAGATCCGTTGCCGAAGGACGGCAGTGGGCCGTGGATTGATCTGATCGGGAAAGCCGGATCCCAGGAAACGCTGGGAAGGTTGTTCTCACAGATATTGGCGGGTGGCTTTGACACCGCCGCCGGTGCGAAGTCTCTGGCCGCTTTGGCGGAAGCAGCCCGTGTCCGTAACGTCCGTCCGTCGGGCGATCTAAACAAGGTGTCCGGCCTCTTCGCCAACGAGGGCGTTCGCGATGCGGCATTCCGCCTCGCCGGCCAGTGGAAGCTCGCTTCGGCGATCCCCGCTTTGTCCGAGGCTGCCGGCAAGGGCGGGAGCGGCGGGGCGGTCGCACTGCAATCCCTGCGTGACGTCGGTGGTGATTCTGCAGCCGAGGCGCTGAGCGTCTTGACCGGGAGAGATCGTCCGTCAGACGTCCGGCGAGCATCGGCTTCGGCGCTGGCCGCGATCGATTTCTCGAAATCCGACTCGGCGATTCTCGGGGTCCTGCTCGATCAAACCGATGAGGCGGGCGCTCTCGGACTATGGCGGGGTCTGCTCTCAATCAAAGGTGTCCCGGCTCGGATGACCAAGGCGCTTCCGAAGGCAGGCATCTCTCCTGTGGTTGCCAAGGCCGGTGTGCGAGCCAGCCGCGAGGGCGGCCGAAACGAGCCGGAACTCATCCTCGCGCTCAGTCGCGGAGCCGGACTCGAGGAATCGGTCGGCGGCCTGAGTGACGCCGAAATGAAACGGCTCGCGGCAGACGCCATTTCAAAAGGTGATCCGCACCGGGGTGAGGCGGTTTACCGGCGCGCACAGCTCGGCTGCGTGAGCTGCCACGCGATCGGCGGAGCCGGCGGACGGGTCGGACCCGACATGACGAGCATCGGTGCTTCGGCTCCGGCCGACTATCTTGTGGAGTCCCTGCTGTATCCGAACCGCAAAGTGAAGGAGGGCTATCATTCCATTTTGGTCACACGAAAAGATGGCGAGGAACAGATGGGAATCCTCGTCCGAGAGACCTCGGAGGAGCTGGTCCTTAGAGACGCCGCCGGAAACGAAGGCTCCATTGCGAAACGCCAGATCCAGTCCCGAACCTCCGGGGCCTCGTTGATGCCCAGCGGATTGATCGACGCCCTTGGGCAGCAGGAGAAACTCGACCTCATTCGTTTCCTGACGGAACTAGGCAAGCCCGGGGCGTTTGACGCGTCGAAGGGCAATGTCGCGCGCGTCTGGGCGCTTTATCCGAGGACGATCGATGTCCGCCAGTTCGGCGATGAGAAGCTGCTGCAGGGCGGGTTCCGCGGCAAAGGCTGGACTACCGTGATGACCACGGTCGATGGGCGGC
>CANJSG010000068.1 GCA_947476875.1 Verrucomicrobiota bacterium
GGACTAGCCCAACGGCCAGCTCGGCTTGCACTCGGCGTCGGGGTCGGTCTCGATGCGGCCGGCCATGAGCATGCGTTCGGCAAGGATTCCGATCATGGCCGCGTTGTCGGTGCAGAGGCTGCGCTCGGCGAGGCGGAGGGTGAGACCGTTCTTCCGGCACGTGGCGGCCAGCAGTTCACGAAGGCCGGTGTTGCACGTGACACCGCCCGATGCGGTGACACAGCGGACTCCTTCCCTCAGCGCGGCCCGGACGGTCTTGGCGACCAGCGTCTCGACGATCGCAGCCTGGACGCTGGCGCAAAGGTCGCGGAGCTGCTTCGGGTCGTCGGCCAAGCCGGGCCGCTTCTCCAGGAAGTAGCGGACACTCGTCTTCAAGCCCGAGAAACTGAAGTCGTCGGTTTCGTCGCGGATCATCGGACGCGGAAAATCGTAGGTCCGCGGATTGCCTTCCTTCGCCAGCTTATCGACGAGAGGCCCGCCCGGATACGGCAGGCCGATCAGCTTGGCGATCTTGTCGAAGCATTCCCCGGCCGCATCGTCGATGGTCGAGCCCAGCACCCGGTGGCGCAGCTCGGCTTCGACATGGACAAGGATGGTGTGCCCACCGCTGACGATGAGGGAAACGGAAGGCTCGAAGGCTCCGAAGTCGGCGCGGGGCGGTTCACCGGTGATCCACGGCGAATACAGATGGGCTTCGTGGTGGTTGACGGTGACGAGCGGTTTGCGAAGCGAATAAGCCAAGGCCTCGGCGACTTTCAGCCCGGCCATCAACGCCGCCGGCAACCCGGGCCCGCGCGTCACAGCCACGGCCTCGAGGTCCTTGAATCCCACTCCGGACGTCGCAAGCGCTTCGCGGATGACGGGCGTGAGGTTGCGGAGATGCTCGCGCGTGGCCAGCTCGGGAACGACCCCGCCATATTCCGCGTGGAGTTTGGTCTGGGTGGCGACAATGTTGACCAGGACAACTCCGTCCCGGATGACGGCGGCGCTGGTTTCGTCGCAGGACGACTCGATGGCGAGCAACGTCACCGGGGCTTCGGATCGGACAACGCCTTGGCGGCATCGGCCACTTTCTTAATGCCGGCCGGCTCGAGGCGCTGGGTGAAGACGCTCAATCCCTTGAGCAGGTCCACGGCCCGGTCGAGCTGGACATCGCGCACCGCCCGCACCCGGTCGCGCTCGGCGTCGTCGAGCGATTCGGTTCCACCAAGCGAACGCTGGAGAGCGAGGGCGCGTTCGTCCTCGTCGCTCATGGGGACGATGATGTCGGGCGTGATGCCCTTCTCATGAATCACCTTGTGGCTCGGGGTGTAATACTTGGCGGTCGTGAGCCGAAGGGCGGAACCGTCGGGCAGCGGAAGGATGCTCTGGACCGAGCCTTTGCCGAAGGTCTGTTCGCCGATGACCACCGCATGGGTGATGGACTGTAGGTCCTGCAGGCACCCCGCCACGATCTCGGCGGCGCTGGCACTACCGCCATTGACCAGCACAACGATCGGCAGTTTGCGCTGGTTGCGGGTGCGGGAACGATACTCGGATTTCTGGGTGGCACCACGGCCCTCGGTGGAGACGACGAGCTGGCCACGAGGAAGAAACTTCTCGGCCACTTGTCCGGCTTGTTCGAGCAATCCACCCGGATTGCCGCGGAGATCGAGGACCAGCGACTGCATCCCGTTTTTCTCCAGCTTCTGCAGAGCGACTTCGAGATCGGAAGCGGTCTGTTCGCCGAACTGGCTGATGCGGACATACCCGGTCTTGTCCGAGATCAGCGGGAACTCCGAACGCCCATTGTGATCCTTGATCGTGCTGACGCGGATGGTCTCGCGGACCAACTTGTAGTCCTTCGTCTCGCCGTTCGACGCGCGGAACAGGGTCAAGGTCACGTCGGTGCCGGTCTTGCCACGGAGTCGTTTCACGGCTTCATCCAGCGGAAGCTTCTCGGCGTTCTTTCCGTCGATCTTGACGATCCGGTCTCCGGGAAGAATGCCGGCTTTGTAACCCGGGCTGTCGTCCATCGGAGCGACGACGGTGAGGAATTTCTCGCGGCTGACCGACACGACGATCCCGACGCCGCTGAACTCGCCCTGCGTGTCATCCTTGAGGTCCTTGTAGGCCACCGGCGGCATGAACTCGCTGTGGGGATCCAAGGTTCCAAGCATCCCTTTGAGCGCGCCGTGGATCAGCTCCTTGTAGGTCAGGTTGGTGCCGTCGACGTAGTCTTGGCGGACCTTTTCGAGGACTTCGGTGAAAACCCGGTATTGCTCATAGGGATTCTCCTTCTCGCCCGACTGCGCGGAATACAGGTGGATCTGCGTCCCGAAGAAGAGATTCAACGCGAGCAGGAATGCCGCGGAGCCGAACAGGATTTTTTTGCTCATAGGCCGCACAATCTGTTGGAGAAGCTATGGGCGTGCCGCGTTCAAAGCAAGGACCGGGCAAGTTTCAACCGCGAAGCAGCAGCTCCACGTAGGGAAGATCGGCCGGAACCGTCACCTTGGGATTCGGCGCGACGCTTTCGACCAAATGAACGCGTTGGCCGATCAACTCGCACGCGGCGGTGTCGTCCGTGACGAGCAATCCCTGCTCGCGGACTCGTCCCAGCGCTTTACGGATCACGGTCATACGAAACGTTTGCGGCGTCTGCACGGCCCAGAGCCGGCTCCGGTCGAGATGCCCGGACACCGTTTTTCCGTCAGCAGACTCCTTGATCGTGTCGGTGACGCGCTGGGCCGAGACAGCGGCCCCGTGTTCGCGGGCGGCGGCGATCGTTTCCCGGATCTGCACGACGCTCGTGCAGGGACGTGCGCCGTCCTGGATGGCGACGATCTCGACCGCAGGCGACAACGCTTGAAGCCCGTTCCACACCGAGTCCTGTCGCTCCTTGCCCCCGGCGACGAGGCGGAACGGCTTCTTCATCCCGTGATCGGTCGCCAGTCTGCGGAATTCGACCTCCATTCCCGCCCGAACCACCAGGACGATCTCGCCAATCTCGTCCAACGCATCGAATCGCGCCCACGTGTGCGCCACGACCGGTTTCCCGGCGACCTCGAGGAAGAGCTTGTCGACGTTCGGACCCATGCGGGTCCCCTGCCCTGCGGCAACGATGATGGCGGCGATCACGGGTTGGGTTCTAGCTGCGCCCGCGTCATCTGCCAACTGCCGCATCATCGCTTCTCGAGAACGGAACACGCCCCGGCTGTTGAAACTACTTCACCGCAGAATGGCCAATCGTCTGCCTCAGCTCTGCAGCGTGTCCCTTGATCGCCGCCCGCCGCTCAGGATCCAGCCGGACCAGATTCTTTAGCTGCATCGCCATCCGCTGGTTTCTCCGGAGGAACGTTTCGTTCCGCAGCAAGAAATCCCAGTAGAGGGTGGTGAATGGACAAGCGTTTGGGCCGACGGATTCCCCGGGCTTAAAGCGGCACCCGACGCAGTAGTTGCCCATCCGTTGGATGTATTTGCCGGTCGCTGCGTAGGGCTTCGACGCCATCAGGCCGCCGTCTGCGTGCTGGGACATTCCGAGCGTGTTCGGCAGCTCCACCCACTCCACCGCGTCCACGTAGACCGCCAGATACCATTCGTGGATCTCCCTCGGCCTCACGCCGAGAAGCATGGCAAAGAGGCCTGTGACCATGAGCCGCTGGATGTGATGCGCGTAACCTCTTTCGAGCGTCTGGGTGATGACGTGGCGCAGGCAGTTCATCTCGGTCTGGCCCGTCCAGTAAAAAGACGGCAGCCCCGCTTCGCCCTTCAGCACGTTCACATCCAAGTAACCCGGCATCTGCCGCCAATAGATGCCCCTGACGTATTCGCGCCACCCGAGGATCTGCCGCACGAAACCTTCGACCGCCGCCAAGGGCGCCCTGCCCTTGCGATACGCGTCCTCGGCTGCAGCGACGGCCTTCCTCGGATTGAGCAGCTTCAGGTTCAGCGACGAGGAGATGAGCGAATGGTTCAAGAACGGTTCGCCCGTCCACATCGCATCCTGGTAACGCCCAAAGTCGGGCAGACGGTTCGTGATGAAGTCGTCCAAGGCCACCTGCGCCTCCGCAGACGTCACGGGCCAGCCGAAGTGTTCCAGCTTTCCCGGATGACCTGGAAACCGTCGTTCCACCACCGCCATGACGTCGCGCGTAATGTCGTCCGGTCGGAAGGAGATGGGCTTGGGCAGGAGTCCGGGGCCGTCGGCGGGAAAGCTCTCGCGGTTGTCGGTATCGTAGTTCCACTGGCCACCAGCCGGTTCCTCGCCGTCCATCAACACGCCGGTCGTGCGCCGGAGTTGACGATAGAAGAATTCCATCCGGAGCACCTTCCGGCCCTTGCAGTGCTCGGCGAAATCCTCCTTGGTGCTGAAGAAGTGGCGGTCGGTCCGGATCTCCAGTTCCAAGCCGAGGCCCTTCGCCGCCTTCTTCAATTCCTGCTCGACACCCCAGTCGCCGGTCTCGGTCAAAACCAGGCTCGCGGGCGACAACTGGGCGCAGGCCCGGACAAGTTCACCCGCCAGCGAACCGGAATTCCCGACATCATCGAGCTCCGTGTAGCTGACCTGCCATCGTCGACCCCGCAGTGCATCCCGGAAGTGCCGCATCGCGGACAAGAACAGGACCGTTCGCGCCTTGTGGGTCCAGACGCGGGTGGATTCTTCCGCCGCTTCCGCCATCCAGACCCGGTCAAGGCCCGGATCAAACCCATCAAACGCGGAAGACGCGGCGTCCAATTGGTCACCCAGCACGATGACCAGATTCCTGATCGGTTTCGTGGGAGGCCTCATTGAGGAACCACCGGGACGGGCCTGACGCCCAATCCCTCGACCAGCGTGAAAATTTTCCCGAGGGCCGCCTCGTCGGCTTCGCCACTGTGCATCGCCAACACTTTTCCGTCGGGCGCCACGACGTAGAGATTGCAGCGACGCCGGACCGCGTTCAGGCGTTTCGACGTTTCCCCAGTCCAGTCCAACAAGGTCGGCCGCGAATATTTCTCCCGGAACTTCTGCCGGATCATCTCCCTCATCCCAGACGGCACGGCCGAGACGTCCGCCACGGCCAGGAACGAAATCCGATCACCGAACTTCGCCACCAACGGGCCGACCCAACCGTCGGTCTGGGTGGCACCCCGCTGGTCCGCCAAGGTGACGACAAGGGGCTTTGCGAAGGGCTTCTCCATCCTGAAGTCGGCTCCGAACTGATCCTTGCCGATGAACTCGCCCACGACGGCAGGGGGGCGGTTCGTCACGGCCACGGCCGGTTGCGCGACCGGGTGCTTTTGTGCGAAAACAGCGGCAGCCAAACACATCGGTGCCAGCAACGCCAACAGGGCCTTCATCCAGCCTCCTGACCGCTCGAAGCGAGCGGCAGCGGCGCGGCGGCCGCGTTGGTGTCAGGCGAATAGACCCGGCCGCGCCAGGTCTCAGATCGCCCACGCAGTTTGCGGATCAGAGCGGTCCATTGGATGAACAGCAGTCCCGCGATCCCGAACGGATGCAACAGGGCTGCCCCAATCGGCTGCTTGAATCGTAGGGCCGCGATGACGCGAACGAGCACCGGAACCAGCGTCGTGCCGCACGCGAGCAGGGTCCATCCCAAGGCTCCCTTCATGGCGATGAACGGAATCAAAGCCCACGGCGCCACCTGTCCACCGAGCAAAAGCACCGTGAACGGCCCGATCAGTCTGGGATGGCCCATGCCTTCAGTCGCGTTCTTACCAAGCCCACGCCACACCTCGGCGCCGGTCTGATACATCCGCACCCAAGCCAGGTCCGTGGCGTCGAAGAGATCGGTCTTCAAGCCGTGCCTGCGGAACTGCGCCGGGAGCCGGAGCCCGTCATGAAGCGTGGCGCGAATGGCGGAATGACCACCACAAGCTTCATAGCCATCCCGTTTGGCGATGAACAATTGTCCGCAGCCAGCGGCATACGCGGGCGATGTCGAACGCCGCATCCTGATCAGGGGAAGAAAGCTGAGGAGCACAAAATGGATGAGGGGAATGAGGAGGCGTTCCAAAAACGACGTCGTGACTTGCCGCGGAACACCGCTGCCCAGGCTCGCTTCCCTCGACTCCATGAACCGGACCATGCGGCCGATCGCCCCCCGCTCGAGCCGCACATCCGCGTCGAGAAAGACCAGCCAGTCATGCGAGGCATGCGTGCTCAGAACGTGGCAGGCGTGCTGTTTTCCACACCAACCAGACGGGAGCGGAGGAGCCGGATGAAGCCGCACACGACGATCCTTTCGCGCAAACCGCGAGACGATCTCCGCAGTCTTGTCGGAGGAGTGGTCATCGAGCACCACAACTTCGAGATCGGGGTTCGTATCCGCCAAGACGGACTCCAGCGCAGCGGCGATCGAGAGTTCTTCGTTGCGGGCGGGAATGAGAACAGAAACCGGTCGCGTCTTCCCAACCGCCCGCGCACAGCGCCGGTAGAGCACCAAATTGAAGAGGAAAAGACCGGCGGGAAACAACGCGAGCACGGCCACGATCACAAGAAGGGTGTTCATCGTTTCGGCTCCCCATGCTCCGCCACGAATCGTTGGCCACGCGCCCAAGACTTGAGCCGACGCCACACATCGTAGACGCCTCCAACGCCGGAATCCGAACGCTGCAATGGGATGAAGACGGAGTCATCGCCCTGTTGCACCCCGCGGGCCAGACGATCCTGGCATTGGGTGAGAGCGCCTTCGAGGAAGGCATTCCATCCTGGAGCGGAATCCACCGCGGCGGACACGTCCGATTTCCGGATCCACGGACCGAACCGCACGGCCACCTCGGGTTTGCGTTCGGAGCCAAAGCCGAAGTCGAAGGCCAACGGCAGGAGGACCACATCGCCCGTCCGATGCACCAGATGCGCCAGACCGGGCTCAAAAGTGATCGGCCGGGAACGTTGATCCACGAATCGTCCCTGGGGCGTCAGCCAAAGCATCGCGCCTCCCTGAGCGAGAACCGCCTCGCCTGTTCGAAGAAACTCAACGGCTCCGCGCGGCGCCCCCTGCTCCACGCCGAAGAACCCGAGCTTCCGAAAGAAAGCATACTTCCCAAGGGCCCGGGCATCGATCGGCGCATAGCATTGGCGCCCGGCGAAAAAGCGTTCCGCGATCAGCAGGCAAAGCATCGGATCCCACCAGCTGGCGTGGTTCACGAAGACGACGACCGGCACGTTCGCCGGAAGGACTGGAAGGTTTTCGTTCAGCAGGCGGACCCGGCTGAAGTGTTTGCCGACATACCCGCGGGCATACCAACGGAACCAACGCACCATGAACGCCGAGATCACGGGCACCAAACCTTCCCGCGAGCGGCGGCGTGCGGATTTGGCCGCATTGTCCGGGGCCGGGGATGTCGGGTGCCGCGTGAGCATGGGATCAGGCCATCGCGGCGAGCGGCGGGGCTTCCACGGGACGTCCGCCCCGGTGTTCACCGGTCTTGGGGACTTTACCGTCCTGATCAAGGGTGTCCGCCGCGATCCAACCGGACATCATCACCATCGGCATGCCCGGGCCGGGATGCGCCGCGCCACCGGCGAGATAGAGTCCCTGGAGGTCGTTGCTGCGGTTGCCGGGTTTGAAGGCGCCGAAGAAACGGCCGTGGCTGGCCAGGCCATAGATCGCTCCGTTGAGCACGCGATAGCGGTCGTGGATGTCCTGCGGCGTGAGCGCGCGTTCAACGACGATCTGGTTTTCCAAGTCCTTCATGTCCGCCGTGTCGGCCAGCTTCTTGAGGATCACCTGGCGATACTCGGGCAGCATCTTCTTCCAGTCGTGATGCGGCCGGAGGAACGGCGTGTGGACGAGGACGTAGAGCGACTCGCAGCCGGCGGGAGCGACACCCGGTTCGGTGATCGACGGGGCACAAACGTAGGCGGTGGGATCGGGAGCGGGTTCGCCCTTGCGGTAGATCGTCTCGAACTCCTCGTGCGGATCGCGCGAGAAGACGAAGTTGTGGTGGAGAAGCTGCGGATAACGCTTCTTCAATCCGAGGTAGAGCACGACACCCGAGCAGGCCGGCTCGTAGCTGCGGCGTTTCTCGAACTTTTTCGCGACCGGGTCGCCCTCAAGAAGCTCGCGGTGGGTGCGGACGGAGTCGCAGTTGGAGACGACCGCCGATAGATGAACGACTTCGCCCGAGTCGGTCTCGACGCCGGTCGCGCGGCCGTTATTGGTGAGGATGCGCCTGATGCCGGTGCCCGTGCGGAACTCGACGCCGAGCTCGGTCGCGAGCCTGGTCAACGCCACGGGCACGGACCGCGTGCCGCCCATCGGATACCACACGCCTTCGTTCGTCTGCATGTGGGCTATGCCGCACAGCACCGCCGGCGAGGCGTCAGGAGCGGAGCCGACATACTGGGTGAAATGGTCGACCATCTGGGCGACGCGGGCGTCGGGAATGTGCGACCGGAGCGTCTCCGACACCGTCCGGCCCATGCGCATCGTCAGCACGTCCTTGATGACTCCCGCGTTGAACGAGTTCTTAGGATCGATCATGTCCTTGATGCCGCCGATCGATTTCCAGAAGAAGTAGCGCTGGGATATGCTGTCGAGCTTCTTGGAGAGCTCCATGAACCGCCGGTAGCCGATCGAAGTCGCACCGGTCTTCGTGAACTGGTCGAGGATGCCGCTCATCGCATCGGTGTCCTTCACGAGATCGAGCCGGGAGCCGTCGCTGAAGAACGACCGCCACTGCGGATCCAACTCCCGGAGGTCCATGTGGTCTTCGAGCCTGCGGCCGGCTTCGGCGTAGATGCGTTTCAGCACCGAAGGCAGCGTCAGGATCGTCGGCCCCATGTCGAAGCGGAATCCCTGGTCGGCATGTTCGGCCGCTTTGCCGCCCAGCCACGGGTTCTTCTCGAACAGCACGACGGAGTAACCGCGTGCCGCGAGGGTGCAGGCGGCGGCAAGACCACCCAGGCCACTGCCGATGACTCCCACCTTTTCTTTCTTTGCCATGATCATGATTTTTTCCTCCGAGAAGATACCGAATTGGAGCCGGACTTGCCCCGAAGCCGACCCGCTGCAACAAGCTGCGCCAACGCCTGCCACCGCCTCCGAAGGCCGTGGAGATGGAGCACACGCGTGACCGCGGCAAAAAGCCCGGCATCGCCCGGCTGGGCGGGATCGAAGTGGGGGCGGAAGAAACCGCGATGTTCAAGGACCACTTTCGGCCGCGTCATCTCGAGCAGCCCCTCGGCTCCCCGGGTAGTGCCAAAACCACTCCGCCCAGTTCCGCCAAACGGCGCCCGGGGATCGGCCGTCGGCGCCACAAGATCGTTGACCGTCACGCATCCCGCCCGCAGTGCCGATGCGATCCGGCGAGCGCGGCCGAGGTCGCGGCTGAAGACGGACGCACCCAACTGATACTCGCAGGCGTTGGACTGGGCGATCGCCTCGGCTTCGTCCGCCACGCCCACCAGGCTGAGCACGGGCGCAAAAACGTCTTCGTTGAGGAGGCTCATTTCCTGGCGCGCATCGGCCAGGACGACCGGTCCCGAGATGCTTCCGTCGCCCCCTGATTGTCCGTGGCAAAGACGCGCGCCATTGGCGATCGCTTCGGTGAGCAATCCTTTCAAGACGGCTGCCACCCGACCGGTGATCTGGATGGGTTCACCGCCAGCCAACGCTTTGACCAAGCGGGTCTCGAACTCATTCGCAATCGAACGGTGAACGAAGACGCGACGCGGTGAAATGCAGGTGGCTCCGTCGTTCAGGCGCAGGCCGAACACGACAGCCCGGACGGTGAGATCGAGATCGGCGTCTTCGGCGACGATGACCGGATCGCATCCGGACAACTCCATTACAGCGGGCGTCATCGCCTTGGCGCACTCCGCATAGACCGCGCGCCCCGTCCCGTGGGAACCGGTGAGGAACACCTTGTCCACGTTGAGCGCAATCGCCTCCTCCGCCGCCGACTTGTCGGAAGATAGAATGGTCAGAAGCCCATCCGGCAATCCCGCCTGCTCCGCGAGATCGGCCAAAGCATGGGCCGCCGGCTCCGCTCCCGGTGCGGGCTTCAGCAGCACCGCGTTGCCCGCGACCAAGGCCTGCAACACCTGCACCGCTGGAAGGAAGAGCGGATAGTTGCCTGGGCCGATGACCAGGACCACGCCGAGCGGTTCGCGTTGGACGGAGGTCACGACGCGCCGAAGCCACATGGGCCTGCCGGAACTCCCGGCGACTTGGGGCGAAAGCAGCCAATAGGCGTTGGCCTCGAGAAAGCGGCACGCTTCGGCGAACGGGAGGACCTCCGACATCAAGATTTCGGCAGCCGGCCGGGTCCAGCTTCTGGCAATTTCACCGGCGAGCCATTCGCAGTTCCCGGCAATCAACGCGCGCAGTTTTCGCACCCACTTCAACCTCACCGCCAATGGGGACCTGGCCCATGCGGATTGGGCCAAGCGCGCCGCAGCCAACGAGGTCGCCACCGAAGGGCACGAAGCGTCCGAATCAGCGTCGAGTGATCCTTGCGCGGCAAACGTTGGCGAGGCCTCAGGCATTGGGGGCAGTTTCCATCGAGAACGGAGAAGCGGCTTTCCGCGACGATGCGCCGATCGACCCGGGATTCAACCCGAGATCCTGGAGAAGAAGCCGCGATGAAATGCGGGCCGACTCGAAGATGACCGGAAGTCCGCTGCCGGGATGGGTGCCGCCGCCAACGAGGTAAACGGACTCGAGATCCTCGAAGCGGTTGCCCGGACGCATCAAGAGCATCTGGTCCATGCTGTGCGCGAGGTTGAAGGTCGCCCCCATGTGGATCTGGTAGGTCTTGTCCCAATCCGCCGGCGTGATTATCCGCTCGTAGCGGATGCGCTTGGTCAAATCGCCGTATCCGGCCTTTCGGACTTGGCGAAGGACCAGATCGCGGAAACGGCCCTTCTCCGCGTCCCAGTCCACGTTCGCGTGTTGATGGGTGACCGGCGCGAGGACGTAAAGGCTGCTGCTCCCCTTCGGCGCCAAAGTCGGATCGGTCACGCCCGCGTTTTGGACATAGAAGGAAGGATCGGAACTAAGGATGTGCCGGGACTCGATGTCCTCCAGGTTGCCCCGGTAGTCGTTCGAAATGTGGATCGTGTGGTGCGGCAGTTGGAACTCACCTTCGACGCCCAGATACAGCATGAACGTCGAGCAGGAGAACTTTTTCTTGGCCAGCTTCTCGTTGGTCCATTTTGAGCGCGCGGCGTTGGGCACGAGCTTGTGCATAGCGCGCGCGAAATCGGCGTTCACCACGATCGCGTCGGCCTTGTAGGTGGCGACATCCGTGCGCAGGCCCGTGGCCTTGCGGCCGGTCATCAGGATCTCCTCCACGCTTTCACCGAGCTGGATCTGGACGCCCATGCGTTCGGCGACACGCGCCATTGCCTTGGTGACGGCGGCGCATCCGCCGATCGGGTGGAACACGCCGTATTCGTATTCGAGGAACGACAGGATCGAGAACAGGCTCGGGCACCGGAACGGCGACATGCCGAGATACTTCGACTGGAAGCAGAAGGCCAAACGGACCCGCGGGTCGGTGAAGAATCGACCCAGATATTCGTCGATCGACTTGGTCGGATGGAGAAACGGCAGGGCCTTTAGGAGCTTCGGATTGAGCAGGTCCTTCAGGCTCCCGAATGGGGATTCAAGGATCGGCTCGAAGGAACGGAGCTTCGCGCGGTTCTCATCCATGAACTTGCGGAAGCCCTGGGCATCCGCCGGAGAGATCGAGGCGATCTGCTTCTCCATCTCCACCGGATTGGGCGTCGCATCGATCTGCCCGCCGGAGCCGAACATGATCCTGTATTGGGGGTCGAGCCTGACCATCTCGACTTCATTTCGGAGTGACGCGCCCGCAGCGGCGAAAATCTCTTCGAGCACCCGGGGATACAGGAAAAAGGTGGGACCCAGATCGAACTTGAAGCCCTCCGCTTCGATCGACGAGGTGCGGCCACCGACGACCGGGAGGCGTTCGATGATGCGGACGCGAACGCCGGATGAGGCGAGCAGCATGGCCGCGGCAAGACCGCCGGGGCCGGCTCCGATGATGATGACTTCTTTACTCATGGATTGTTTGGTTCAACGGGCCTGCACGGCCGCCAGTCCTCCGTCGACGCCGAGGCATTGGCCGGTGATCCAGCCCTGCTCGGGGCGGAGAAGCCAATGGACGGCCGAAGCGACGTCGTCGGGAGTTCCGATTCGTCCGAGGGGATGCATCTGGACCGAGGCCTTCAAATTGAGCTCGTTTTCAGTGATGGACTTCGTCAATGGGGTGCGGACAAGGCCGGGGGCAACACAATTCACGCGGACCCCGTATCGCGCGTAGGTCGCGGCCGCCGATTGGGCCAAGGCAGCCACCCCGCCTTTGGCGGCGGCGATGGCTTCGTGGTTGACCATTCCGCGCCGCGCAACGGCCGATGCCAGCAAAACGATCGAGCCCCCCTGCTGCTTCTGCATGACGCGGACAGCGCCACGAACGATGTGAAACGAGGTCGTCAGGTTGGTGGAGATCGTCGACGCCCACTCGTCATCCGATGTGAGGTGCGCCGGCTTCAGAAGAATCGAGCCGATGCAATTGGCCACCGCATCAATTCGGCTGTGTTTTGAGCAAACTTCCACGATAACGCGATCCACGTCCGCCGACTTGGTCGCATCGGCAACCAGATAGTCCGCACCGGTTTCAGCCGAGACGGACTGGAGACGCTGCTCATCCCGGGAGACGACTATGACGTTGTCGCCCGCCTGCACCATCTGCGCGGCCAGAGCCGAACCGATGCCGCCCGCACCACCAAAAAGGATCGTTACCATGATGACTCGTGGTCAAAGCGGAACAACTCAGGCGGCCTCCGGGACGCCGTCCATCTTGTCGATGAGGCGCTTGAGCTTGGCCAGGGCGATGTTCTGGAGCTGACGGATGCGTTCACGGGTCACCCCGAAGATCTGGCCGACCTCTTCCAAGGTCCGTTCACGTTCTCCGTTCAGGCCGAAACGCAGGCGAAGAATGGTGGCTTCGCGGGACGGGAGGGTCTCGACGAAATCGAGCATCATATGGGTCACGGTCTTGCCCTCGAGCTGCTCGTAGGGATCGACCGAGTTCTCGTCCTCGACGATGTCGGAGAGACGCGACGTGTCGTCGTCGCCCATCGGAGCATCAAGGGAAGCAGGGCGGACCGAGGCTTGCCGCATTTCAGCGACCCGCCATGCCGGAATGCCCATCTCGTGGCCGAGTTCGGCATCCGACGGTTCACGGCCCAGTTCTTCCTGGAGCCGGGTGGCCACGCGGCGGATCTTGCAGAGCTTGTCGACGACATGGACGGGCAGCCGGATGGTCTTCGACTGGTTCGCCAAAGCCCGCCGGATGGACTGCTTGATCCACCAGGAACCATAGGTGGAGAGCTTGCCTCCCTTCGCCGGGTCGAAACGCTCGACGGCCTTCATCAATCCGATATTGCCCTCGTTGATCAGGTCCAGGAGCGGCAGTCCGAGGTTGTCATACTCGCGGGAGATTTTGACGACCAACCGCAGATTGGCGCGGATCATGTGTTCGCGGGCCGACTCGTCTCCCTGCTTGATCCGTGCGGCTAGGACAATTTCCTGCTCAGGCGTCAGCAGCGGCACTTCGCCGACGTGCCGCATATAGAGAGAAAGGGTCGATTCGGCGTCGTAGGAAGCACGCAATTCTTCATGGGAAGCGACTCGGGGAATGACGGGAATGTTGTCGATCATGACGGCTCTCGACGCCTCGTCAGCCCGAGTTGCCGCCCGGGCGACCAAGATCGGAGCGGGAGCCAGCACCGAAACCAGAGGCTTCTTGGGAACTGCCGACTTCCCGGAGGACCGGGTCGCCCTGACAGCGGAAGCAATCCCTCCGGACAACGACCGCGCGGCTAGCCGACCGGCTTTCCTGGCCAACGAGACTACCTTCGCGCCCACCGATTTCCTGCCCCCAACAAGAGCGCGTTGAACCTTTTTGGAGGACTTGAGCTTGGATTCCCTGCCGAACGATTTCGTCATCATAATTCAATGGCTTTGATTTGAACCTGCAAACTTATGTCTAAGTTGTGTCTATTAAGACATGCGCTGTCAAACATTTGTTCAAAGCAACTGCGGTCATCCGATGCATTCCCCTTAACACTTTCTGCATCAACCTATTTTTAGAGTCATAAGCAATATCTTCCGAATCGTTTGACTCCGTTCCAAAATAGTGTTCACTATTTGTATAAGTTTTTTGTCGAAGTTAATTGTCTATGACTGAAGTCTTTCACTCCATCAAAGCCGTCGCTCAGCAAACCGGCCTGAGCACACACGTGATTCGTGTGTGGGAAAAACGCTATGGAGCCGTAAGACCCGTCCGGTCCGAGTCCAACCGAAGAGTCTACAGTTCTTTCGAAGTCCGGCGCCTTGATCTATTACGCCGCGCCACGGAGTTGGGCCATTCCATTGGCAACATCGCGCGCCTCGCCCCTGAGAGCCTCGAAAAACTGCTCGAAAACCAACCTCCGACTTCGAATGCAGGGACCACAGGCAGCAACCCAACCAACTCGAACCCAAATGGATCCAAGCGAGGCGTCGACACCCACAAACTGATAGAGACCTGCATGGACCACATCCGGAACCTCGATCACCTCGCACTGGAGCAGGTTTTGGTGACGGCGATGGTTTCGCTGGGGCATCAAGGGCTGCTGCAACGGCTGGTCGCGCCGTTGGCGTTCCGGATCGGCGAGGAATGGAGGCTGGGTGACCTGAAGGTCGCGCATGAACACTTCGCCAGCGCGGTTATCCGGACGTTTCTGTGGAGTGCTTCCCGCCCATTCTCCCCTTCAGACAGCTCACCCAATCTCATCGTCGCGACCCCTTCCGGCCAGCATCACGAACTGGGAGCAGTCATGGTCGCGGCTGTGGCCCGCAACCGCGGATGGCACGTCACTTATCTCGGAACCTGCCTTCCCGCCGCCGAAATCGCCGGTGCGGCGATTCAGAACGGTTCGAAAGCCGTTCTCCTCAGCGTGGTTTACCCGGAAGACGACGCCAATCTTCCGGCCGAACTGCGAAATCTGCGCAAGCTGCTCCCTAACGAGGTCAAGATCCTCGTGGGTGGCCGCGCCAGCGTCGGCTACAGCGAATGCCTGGCCGAGATAGGCGCAGTGGTGATGGGCGATCTACAGACACGCTATCCCTCGCTGGACGCAATCCGCTCCCGTGGCCACTGACCCATGCGTGTCTTCCATCTCGAAGCCGAGCTCTGGCTTCCCGTTCCAAGGTCCGACGTGTTTCCGTTCTTTGCCGACGCCGGGAACCTCGAGCAGATCACCCCGCCATGGCTGAAATTCGAGATCACCACACCCCGACCCATCGCCATGAAAGCGGGTGCCTTGATCGACTACCGGATCAGTCTCCGCGGCCTGCCGATGCGCTGGCGCACGGAGATTTCCGTGTGGGCCCCGCCCTACCGCTTCGTCGACCGCCAGCTCAAAGGACCTTACCGGCAATGGGTGCATGAACACACTTTCGACGAGCGCGACGGGGGGACGCTCTGCACCGACCGGGTCGACTATGCCGTGCTGGGCGGAGCTTTGATCGAACGGCTGTTTGTCCGCCGCGATGTCCGCCGGATCTTCGAACACCGGACCGCTGCACTGCGGAAACACTTCCACGTTTCGGATCAATCGCAGCCCGCCTGGGTGAAGCCCGGGATCACGTTCCGTTGAACCGGAAGATCGGTTTCAAGGCCGCTGCTTCACGCGGTAGAATTTCACCGCCAATTCATCCATCGGGACAGTCGCGCGCCACTGGCCCGGCGACACCTCCCGAACAGCGGCCCCGGTCGAAGTCCAACTGGTGAGATCGCCCGCTGACTGGACTTCGTAGCTGGCACCGGAGGGCGCAGTCCACGAAACCTGCACCTCGAGCTTCCCGCTTCCAACGGTCGCCAGAGCGGGACCATTGCCCGGGATAACCGTGATCGCGCCCATAAGGATGGTTCCTGGACCGGGAGTCGGGATGATGACCGGCGCATTGCCGACGACGGGCTTGCCATTGTTGACGAAACCCACGACCCGCCGTCCGCTCCCGGCAATCCACGTTTCCCCAGGGCCATCGCCAACCCCTAGCCGCCACGGCCACGACGGAACGGATTCCCGGTTGTCCCTGCGGCTCCACGCGGCATACTCAGGGTAATAATCCGTTGAAGCCGCCGGGCCTTCCGGGCGTCTGAACGGCCGTCGTCCATGAGCTGGAAAACCATCATCACCGCCGCGCTGGGGGCCGCCGCCCACGCCACCGCCATTTCCGGGGCCGCCCAGAGCATCGATCCCGCGCAGTTGGAGTTCTTCGAGAAGAAGATCCGGCCCGTGCTGGTCGAGTCGTGCTACAAGTGCCACAGCTCGACCTCGGAAAAGGTCAAAGGCGGTCTCCTGCTCGATTCCAAGGCGGCGACGCTCAAGGGCGGCGACAACGGCCCCGCGCTTGTTCCCGGCAACCCGGACAAGAGCGCGCTCATCCTGGCCATCCGCTATGCCGACGAGGAAAAGGCGATGCCGCCGAAGAAGCGGTTGCCGGCGGAGGTGGTCGCGGACTTCGAGACGTGGGTGAAGATGGGCGCGCCCGATCCCCGCGACGGCAAGGCGCTCACGGCGGCCCAGGTGGAGACGGAGAAGGCCAAGAAGCACTGGGCCTTCCAGCCCGTGGCCGCGCCGACTCCGCCGGAAGTGAAGAACCGGAAATGGGTCCGCAATCCGGTCGACCACTTCATCCTCGCGAAACAGGAGGCCGCCGGCCTCAAGCCCAGCCCCGCGGCCGACCGCCGCACCCTGCTCCGTCGAGCGAGCTACGATCTGACCGGGTTGCCGCCGACCGAGGACGAAGTCAAAGCCTTCGAGAAGGACAAGTCGCCGGATGCCCTCGAGAAGGTGGTCGACCGCCTGCTTGCTTCTCCGCGCTACGGAGAACGCTGGGCCCGGCATTGGCTCGACGTCGCGCGCTACGCGGACACGAAGGGCTACGTCTTCGAGGAGGAACGCCGCTACCCCTACAGCTACACCTACCGCGACTACGTCATCCGCGCCTTCAACGAGGACCTGCCCTACGACCGTTTCCTCGTGGAACAGATCGCGGCGGACCATCTCGAACTCGGCGAGGACAAGCGTCCGCTGGCGGCGATGGGTTTCCTCACGCTGGGACGGCGCTTCCTGAACAACGTTCCCGACATCATCGACGACCGGATCGACGTCATCAGCCGGGGCACGCTCGGCCTGACCGTCGCCTGCGCGCGGTGCCATGACCACAAGTTCGACCCGATCTCCGCGAAGGACTACTACGCGTTCTACGGCGTCTTCAACAGCAGCCACGAGCCGAACGAAAAGCCGCTGCTCGGCAAGGCGTCAATCCCGCCGGAGTTCCCCGCCTACGAAGCCGAACGGTTGAAGCGCTTGGCGGAATTGGACGAGTTCAAAGCCTCGAAACTCGGTGAAGCGAAAGCCAAGGTGCGCGGCCTGATCGGCAGCTACCTGCACGTGACCCATCAGCTTTCGTTGACGAACAACGGCGACAAGCTCGAGAAACTCGCCCGGGAAGCGAAGCTGGAGCCCGCCATCGCGCGGCGTTTCGTGGACAAGGCGAAGGAATGGCAGACCAACAAGGAATCGTTCTTCGCGCCGTGGTTCGAGTTCGCCGCGCTCGCCGAAGGTGACTTTGCCGCGAAGGCCGCGGGAATCGCCCAGCAGCTTCCGGAGAATCCGAAGGTCAATCCGCTCCTCGCCAAGGCATTCTATCCCCCGCCCGCGTCGTTGAAGGACGTCGCCGAGGCCTACAACAAACTCTTCGGCGAGATCGACAGCCAGTGGAAGGAAGCCTCCGGCAAGAAGGCCAAGGCGCTCGACGATGCAAACGCGGAACAGCTCCGGCTGTTTCTCTACGCCGACGGCTCACCGGCGAATCCGAGCGACGACGAGGTCCGCCGCACGTTCGACACGCCCGCGCAACAACGCGTCCGGGCCCTGCAGCGCAAGGTCGACGAGCTGGACGCCATCCATCCAGGCGCTCCCCCTCGCGCGATGGCGCTCGCGGACAACTCCAATCCCGGCGACTCCCGGGTCTTCAAACGCGGCAACCCCGGGACGCCCGGCGACGTCGCCCCGCGCCGTTTCCTCGAAGTGCTTTCCACGCCGGAGTCCAAGCCCTTCACCAAGGGCAGCGGCCGTCTCGAACTCGCCCAGTCCATCGCCAGCCCTAAAAACCCGCTGACGGCGCGCGTGATGGTCAACCGCGTCTGGATGCACCACTTCGGGAAGCCGCTCGTGACCACGCCGGCAGACTTCGGCGTGCGCACGGAAGCTCCCGTGCAGCGTGAACTCCTCGACTACCTGGCCGCGCGTTTCATGGCCGACGGCTGGTCGATGAAGAAGCTGCACAAGCTGATCCTCCTTTCCGCCACCTGGCAGCAGTCGAGCGACGAGAACCCAAAGTTCTTCGCGAAGGATCCGCTGAACAATCTCCTCTGGAAACAGAACCGACAGCGGCTCGACTTCGAGGCCCTGCGCGA
>CANJSG010000069.1 GCA_947476875.1 Verrucomicrobiota bacterium
AGTGGCACAGGCGCCCTCGCCTGTGTCCTGTGCGGCTGGCGCCTCGCCTGCCGAAGCAGACGGAACACCCGGCACAGGCGAGGGCGCCTGTGCCACTGGGTGATCGATCTTGATGAACCACTGGTCGACCGCACGAAAGACGACCGGCGTCTTGCTGCGCCAGCAATGCGGGTAGCTGTGGTGGTAGTCTTCGCGCAGGCACAACACCGACTTCTCCGTCAGCAATGCCAGCACCGCGTCGTTCGCGTCAGAACGGCCGCCCTTGGAGAGAACGGACTTGCCGACGAGCGATTCCGGCAATTGCTGTTCGCGCGGCAAGTCCGCCGTGGGCGTGAGCTGGCCGTCGTCGTTGACGGGGCAATAGACCGGCAGCCCGACCTTCAGGCCGAGATGGTAGTCGTCCATACCGTGGCCGGGAGCGATGTGGACAAAGCCGGTGCCGGTGTCGGCCGTGACGAAGTCCGCCGGATAGAGCTTGCCCGTGCGGTCGCAGAACGGATGCGTGTATTCCAGCGACGCCAACTCCTCCGCCGAGACGGTGTAGTTGATCTGGTAGGTTTCCCAACCGAGCTTCTGCGACACCTGTTCGAGCAGGGCATTGGCCACGTAATAGACGCCGTCAGCGGCCGAGACCTGCGAGTAGAACATCGTCGGGCTGAACGCCACCGCGAGGTTCGCCGGAAGCGTCCACGGCGTGGTCGTCCAGATGAGGATCCACGAGTTGGGCTGGTCCTTCAGCGGGAACTTCACGTAGACGCTCTGGCTGACGTGGTCCGCGTATTCGACCTCGGCTTCGGCCAGTGCGGTCTTGAACGGGATGCTCCAATACACGGGCTTCTTGCCGCGGTAGACGAAGCCCTTCTCCACGATGTCCGCGAACAGGCGGAGCTCCTCGGCCTCGTAGCCCTTGTCGAGCGTGAGGTAGGGATTCTCCCAGTCGCCGAGGACGCCGAGCCGCTTGAACTGCGTCCTTTGAAGATCGATGTATTTTCGCGCGTAGGCGTCGCACGCGGAACGGATCGTCGCCGCATCGGCATCGGTCTTGCCGGCCGCGCGCAGCTCCTGCGAAACCTTCGATTCAATGGGAAGGCCGTGGCAATCCCAGCCCGGCACGTAGGGCGCGTCCATCCCTTCGAGCGTGCGGAATTTGACGATGATGTCCTTGAGGATCTTGTTCAGCGCCGTGCCGACATGGACGTCGCCGTTGGCGAAGGGCGGGCCGTCGTGCAGGACGAATTTCGGCGCCCCGGCGCGGGCCTTGCGGATGCGGCCGTAGAGGTCGGAAGACTCCCAGGCGGCGAGCCGCTGCGGTTCGCGCGTGACGAGGTCCGCCTTCATGGCGAATCCGGTCTGCGGCAGGTTCAACGTGTTCTTGTAGTCCATACGCGATCGAGAAAGAGCGCGGAAGCTAACCAGCCCACGGACACGGGCAAAGGGCAAAGTCGCTTCTCGCCTGCCGCCAGCCACCCTGCCCCCACAAACCCATTGAAACAATCGGCGCGGCCGGTGCGTCCTTCCCGCCGATGCGCCCCCTACCCCATCTGGTCTTCGCCGGATTGATTCTCCTCGCGGGGCTGTTCCAAACGCGGGCGCCCGCACCGAAATCAACACCGCCGCAGCCCTGGCCATGGACGCGTTGATCGTCGAATTCGAAGCGCTGGGCGTGACGAACACCAGCTTCGCGCTCGTTGAACTCCGACGTCACCCGGCCCTCAGCCAGGACAAAACCGCTCGCCTTCAAGCCGTCATGGATCAAGCCCGCTCCGTCGTCTGGGCCAAGTGCCGTCGAGACAACACCGGACACTTCGGCGCCAATGGGATCGAACTGGCGGCCTGCACGGAGAGCGGGTTGCCAGGAAAGTGACGCAACCCAACCGCGTGCGAACTCAGGGCAAGTAGGTCTTCAAGCCTTCGGCAAACGGACGGAACTCGAGACCGAAGTCGGCTTTCGCCTTTGCCGAGTCGCCGACGTTGTCCTCCTCCAGCATGAGCAACTGGTCGCGGGACAAGGGAGACGCCTGACGCAGGATCGCGGGAAACACGCCCTCCATGACCCTCGCCTGCAATCGAGCCAAGCCCATCGGCACATGAACAATCAGGCGGCGGCGGCCAAGGGCTTTCAGGATGAGCCCGAGGATCTCGACAAACCGGAACCGTTCGTCGCCGCAGAGATCGTAGGCCTGCCGAACACTGGCGGGCGTTGTCAGCGCGCCGACGAAGGCTTTCGCGACTTGCTCGACGTGGATCGGCTGCATCAAGCCGGCGCCGGATCCCATCACCGGCAGAACGGGCGACCATCGCGACATCTTGGCGAACAACCCGACCAGACCATCGCCAGGCCCATAGACGATCGACGGCCGGAAGATCGTCCAATCAAGCCCGCTGGCCCGCACCAGTTCTTCGGCCGCCCATTTGGTCTGGTGATAGCGCGCCCGCGCATTGGGCCGCGTGCCCAGGGCGCTCATCTGCACCCAGCGTTTCACATCGGCCGCCTTTGCCGCCGCCAGCAACCTCCGCGTCGCACCAACGTGGGCTTCCTCAAACGTGTTCCGGCCAATCTCGCTGATGATGCCCACCAGATGAACGACGGCATCGGTTCCGGCCACGGCCCGGGCCAACGACGCTTCGTCATGCACATCGCCGGGGACCAGCTCGGCCTTGAGCCCGCCGGCCAGCGCCAAAGCCTTCGGCGAACGCGCGTCGCGCACGAGCAGCCGCGGACGATGTCCCTCCACGACGAGCCGCCGGACGACGCTGCGTCCGATGAAACCGGTTCCGCCTGTGACGAGGACGTTCATGGCCGGCGACGTTTGCACGCTTCGCTGCAAAAGCGAATCTCCTCCCAGCATCTTTCCCACTTCTTCCGCCACTCGAACGGCCGGCCGCAGGTCTGGCAGGGTTTCGTCGGCAACTGGCCTTTGCGCCATTTCATGCCAAATCGGTAGCTGCTCATTCGCCGCACGCAACCGTCGCCGGACACGCGGGCCGGCCAACGCATGTTTTGCAACCGCCGTGACCCAGTCTATCTTTCGCCCGACATGCCGTCCGACCCATCCCAAAAGCCCAAGCCGGCGACCCGTTCGACCGAGGAGAACATGCTCGGACTAATCTGGGTCATGGAATGGTCCTTGGCGCTCGGCTTCGGCGTGTTGGCGGCGGCGACTGCGGGAGTGACGAAATTGTGGGAGGACCATTCGATGACCTTTAGCATCTGGGTCATCCTCGCGCCGGCCGCCGTCGTGACGGTGAACTGGCTTTTCTGGCGCCACGTGAAGAGGAAGATCGCCCGCGAGGGCCTGAAGATCCGGCGACAGAAGTAACCGAATTCAGGAGGATGGCTTCGCCACGACCCGGACTTCCCGGCCCGGCTTGATCCGGTGTGCGAGCCTGCGGATGCACCGGAACCCGCCTTCGCCCAGCTTGAATCGAAGCGCCTGCACGGCCGCCCACCGGTCGTAGCCGAACTCCCCGATCCCGGCCGACTCGACCTTCCATCCACACCCGGTCACCAGCGCCCCCAGCGTCTGCGCGTTCCAGGAGAACAGATGATGGTTCGGCTCCGCCGGATCGAACTGCCGATAACGCCGCTCGATCTCATACGGGACATGCAGCAGCAGCGTCCCGGCCGGTTTCAACACGAGGGACAACCTCCGCAAGGTGGCCGCCGGATCGATCACATGTTCAAGCGCATGATGACAGATGACCACGTCGGCAACGCGATCCGGAACGGCGTCGAGCGAGCTGTGGAATTCGATTCCAGCAGTCGCCAACTCCGCCGCGAGAAAGTCCGCCACATCGACACCGATCTTCCGGGCGCATTCCAACGAACGGAGATTCCAACCCGCGCCGACCCCGAACTCCACCACGACGTCATCTCGCCGCACGAAGGCAGCAAACTTTTCCGCCCTGCTCCGCGTGACCCAGGGCAACGCGCCCGACGGCACGCCGCGCTTCACCCCGTGATAACGCCGACCGGCCTCGGCACGGTAGTGATCGGCAGGTTGCTTGGAAGGTTCCGGAGCCATCGCGTCAGACGAGGAGCTCACAGCGCAGGACCGTGACGGCCTTGCCGAGCAGTTTGGTGCGCCCACCCGCATGGACCACACGCACCAACCCGCCCCGGGCCGAAGCCTGCCATCCGTTGAGTTCAGGGCGCGCCAACTTGCCAGCCCAATAGGGCGCCAGTGCACAATGGGCCGAACCCGTGACGGGATCCTCATCAACCCCCGAGGCCGGCGCAAAGAAGCGCGACACGAAGTCGAACCCCGGGTCATCCGCAGCCGCCGTGACGATGACCCCACGGGATTTCACGCCCCGCAGCCGATGCATGTCCGGGGACATCGAACGGACCGCCGCCGCATCCTTGATCTCCACAAACCAATCGAAACGCGTCCGTCCGACATACGTCGCGGACACTCCGAGCGCCTCGACCAATCCTGCCGGAGCCGCTTCAGCCACCGGCGGTGTCGTGGGGAAATCCAGCTCGATCCACCCGTCGCGCTGATCCGCGGTCAACCAGCCGCTCCGGGTTTGGAAACGCGCGGATGTATCGGCCGGTTGATGGCCGCATGTCCAGAGGACGTGGGCGCTCGCGAGCGTCGCGTGGCCGCACAGGTCGACCTCCACGGTCGGCGTGAACCATCGCAGGCTCCAACCGCTGTCGATGCGATGGAGGAAGGCCGTCTCCGCGAGGTTCATCTCCCGGGCGATGAGCTGCATCCGGGGTTCGGGGATCGGCGCGTCGAGAACGCAGACGGCGGCGGGGTTGCCAGAAAACGGTTCGTCGGTAAAGGCGTCGACCGTGAGGATGCTTTGCGTCATGGGAGGCAGCGACTACACCGGAACCGTAGGCCGTGACTTCGCGTCCGGCCAGACCGGTTCAAACGGGTTCAACCCATGGCCAGCAGCTTCGCCGAGCGGGCGATGTGACGTTCCTGAAGCTCAAGGATGGCGTGGCGTATCTTCGGCAGGTTCATTTCGTGGACCTCCACACCCCGTCCGATCTCCTCAAGCAAAGTGATCGTCAGTTCGCCGCCGAGATGCTCGCGGAATTCCTCCATGCCCTTCAAGACCATCAGCTGGCCGTCCTTGTCGACATTGAGCAGCTCGTTGGCAAACAGCTCGAACCCCAATGCCTCCAGAAGCCGGATGATCCGATCAGCCGCCGCCGCGGGGAGAAGCCCCATGTCGCGGGCGTAGACCACGTCGAGAGCGATGCCGACGGCCACCGCTTCACCATGGCGAAGCTGATATCCGGAAAGCTGCTCCAGCTTGTGCGCGGCCCAGTGGCCGAAATCGAGCGGACGCGCGGATCCGAACTCGAACGGATCACCGGACGAGGCGATGTGGTTCAGGTGGAGTTCGGCCGAGCGGAAGATCAGGCGCTTCATCGGAGCCGCTTCAAACGCCGCGAGTTTGGAGGCGTCGCGTTCGATCTCGTCGAAGAACGCGCGGTCCCGGATGCAGGCGACCTTCACGGCCTCGACATAGCCGGCGCGCTTGTCGCGGTCGGGCAATGTGGCCAGAAGCTGGAAATCGTTGATGACGGCGAAGGGCGGACAGAACGTGCCGAGGAAATTCTTTTTGCCGAAGGCGTTGATCCCGTTCTTCACGCCCACGCCGGAATCGTCCTGCGAGAGCGTGGTGGTGGGAATGCGGATGTGGCGCACGCCGCGATGGGCCGTGGCTGCCGCCAGCCCGGCCATGTCGAGCAGCGCGCCACCGCCGATGGCGACGATGTAGCTGTGGCGGTCGATGTGGTGCTTGTCGACGAGCGACTGGATTTCGCTGACGCGGTGGTAGCTGTTCTTCACCCGCTCGCCGCCTTCGATGACCAGAGGAGCGCAGACGAGGTCCAGATCCAGCGGAAATGCGGCAAAGTAGGCTTCGACCGTCGCCAAAAGATCGCCTTGCGCCTTGGCCAGGGCTTCATCGACGACGACAAGCGCCTTGGTCCTCCGGGCCGCACGGCCGTCGACGAGGACATCGCGCAGCAGGGTGTTCTCCGACCTGAAGGCATGGTCGGTGAAGAACACCTGGTGGCGATAGTTCACCTGAATGTTTCGCTCGATACGGGACACGCCAGTCAACATGGAGGAATTGGACGCAGATCTTCGAGGAATATTTGACGGAGTTGTGACGAGTCAGTGGCAGAGGGCAGATCGGCGCCCCCCCAGGGCCATCAGACCCCGTGCTGGCCGCCGCCGTCGTGGCCTTCTCCATCGAGGTCGATGAGGATGTCGCGGGGTTCGGCGCCGTTGCTCGGGCCGACGATGCCGCGGTCTTCGAGTTCGTCCATGATCCTTGCGGCGCGGCCGTAGCCGAGCTTGAGGCGGCGTTGCAGGAGCGACGTGCTGGCCTTCTGCTCGCTGCGGATGACCTCGATGCACTTCTCGATGAGTTCCTCGTCCTCGTCGCTGGTTCCGCCGGAGGAGTCGGGATCGCGCACGGGCTTCTGGAGCTGCTTGTGGATCTCCAACTCGTAGCTCGGCTTGCCCTGCTTGGCGATGTGGTCGACGACGTTCTGCAATTCCTGGTCGGTGATGAGCACGCCCTGGATGCGGGTGAGCTTCGCGGAGCCGGGCGGCAGGTAGAGCATGTCGCCCTTGCCAAGGAGTTTATCGGCGCCCATCTGGTCGAGAATGGTCCTGGAATCGACCCGGCTGGCCACCTGGAACGCGATGCGCGCCGGGATGTTCGCCTTGATGACGCCGGTGATGACGTCGACAGACGGACGCTGCGTGGCGACGATGCAATGGATGCCGGCCGCACGCGCCATCTGGGTGATGCGCGCGATGGCCATCTCGACATCGGCCGGGGCCACGAGCATGAGGTCGGCCAGCTCGTCGATGATGACGACGATGTAGGAAAGCTTCTCGGGGATGACGATGTCCTCGTCGCGCGGCACGACGATCTCCTCGTCCAGCTCGACGGCGAATCCCTCGGAGCTGATCTCGACCTTCTCCTTTTTGCTGGTCAGGGGAAGCTCCAGTTCGACCGGCTTCGGCGGCGGGTTCTTGGGGCGTTCGTTGAACGACTTGATGTTGCGGACGCCGACTTTGGCGAAGATCTGGTAGCGCTTCTCCATCTCGTTCACGACCCAGCGCAGCGCGAGCACGACCTTCTTCGGATCGGTCACGACGGGGACGACGAGGTGCGGCAGGGCGTTGTATTGCTGAAGCTCGACGACCTTGGGATCGATCATCACGAAGCGCAGCTGGTCCGGCCCGAAGCGGTAGAGCAGCGACGCGATGATGGCGTTGATGCAGACGGATTTTCCCGAGCCGGTGCTGCCGGCGACGAGCATGTGGGGCATTTCGGCGAGGTCGGCGATGATCGGGTGGCCGTAGACGTCCTTGCCGAGGGCGATGGGCAGGCGCGCCTTGGAATTGTTCCATTCATCGGACTCGAGCAGGTCGCGCATGATGACCTTCGTCTTCACGGCGTTCGCGACCTCGATGCCGACGGAGGATTTTCCGGGGACCGGCGCGAGGATGTTGATGCGCTCGGCCTTGAGCGCGGCGGCGATGTTGTTCGAGAGGGCGGAGATCTTCTCCAGCTTCACGCCGGGCGCGGGATGCAGCTCGTAACGCGTGATGGTGGGCCCGCGGGTGATGTCGCCAAGCGCAACCTCGATGTCGAACTGCGCAAGCGTCTGCTGCATGAGCCGGGCGTTGGAGAGGAGAAGCTCCTTCGGTTCCGAGGGAAGGATCGCAGGATCCGGCTGGTTGAGGAACTCGACGGTTGGGAGCTGGTAGTTTCCGATGGTGGGAGTGGAGGCGACGGTGATGGGCTTGGGTTTGCGCGGAAGCGGCCGAGGCCTGGGCAACGCCGCAGAAACCACGGCTGAAGCGGTCGCGCCGCCGAGGGCCACGACTCCGGCGGCGACGGGCTTGTCCTCCCAAGGCGGCATGTCCCTGGAGGCATCGTCGTCGGCGAACATCGGTTCCGCTGAGGCCGACTTTGTCCTACCGGTCCCCAAGATGTCGGAGGTCGACGCGGCAGCGCGGACTTCGTTGCCGGGAATGATTTCGCCTTCCACGAGGGTGGATTCGGGCTCGGGCGCCGTTTTCTTGGCGCCGGGTTTGACCGGCTTGGTGACGGGCTGGCTGAGGTCGCGGATGGTCGGCTCCGGAACGGGCTGAAGATCTGCGCCGAGCCCGCTGGGCGGAATGACCAAGTCCTCTTTCGGCTGCGCCTTGGCCGAGGCCTTGTCCTTCTGTTTGCCAACCTGCTTCTCGAGATCCTTGGCCTGGCGTTCGAGATCCCGGCGGCGGCGTTCCAGGTCGCGTTCCTCGGCCGGCGCTTTTGGGTCGATGGCCCGGCGCTCGGACAGTGAGCGGATCCATTCGCCGAGGCGGAAATTGGTCAGGTAAAGTAGGCTGATGACGTAGACGGCGGCGAGCAGGATCGTGGCGCCGGCCTTGCCGATGTTGCTCAATATCCACCGCCAGAGAATGTGCCCTAGGAATCCGCCGGCATCGGGCGCGGACATGTGTTCACGGAGGCGGGCCAGCGCGGCGAGGTCGCCGTTGAAAATGGAGAAGATTCCAGCGACCGAAGCGATGACGACCAGCATCCACGGCCAGCGGCGTTGCAGGAACGCGATGCGGCGGATGAAACATCCGGCACCGGCGATCAACCCGAAGACGGGCAGCAGGTAGGCGGAGGCACCAAAGATCTGGAACGCGCCAAAAGCCAGCCAGGCGCCGAACGGCCCGATGATGTTGTGGGGCGCGGCGCTGGGAGGAACGCGGGTCGCCGAAAGGTCCGAGCGGTCGTGCGACAACAACGCGACGAACAGCAGCAGACCGACGGCCAGCAGGACGATCCCGACGATGTCGTGCTTGCTGTGTTCTTCGGCTGGGGCAACGGACTTCTCTTCACCACGAGGCATGACGCCAGACTAGGAGTGGCGGGGGGAGGGTCAAAGTGAAAGTGGCCCGCGACACGAATGCCGGGGGCCACTCAAACAAAAAAGCCGGGACTCAGAAGCTGAAACCCACGCCCGCCGTGACGCCGATGGTGCTTTCGAGGCCGATCTCGCCCTTGCGTCCCATGTTCTCGATCTTGAACGTGCCGAGATACTGGTATTGCAACCCGGCGAAGACAGACCACTCGGGGTTGATGTTCCAATTGAGCTTGGTGTCGACGTAGAAACCCGACTTCCAATCGGCGCGATCGACCTTGCCCGAGACGACCGCCTGCGGAACGCCGGCGACGGAAATCTGCTCGGCAAAAGAGAACGAACCGTCGACGTGAAAGGAGGAAAAGCCGAAACCCGTGTTCCAGCTCAGCTTCTTGGTGAGAGGGATCTCGATCCATGGCCCCACGCGGAATCCGATCATGGTGGCGTCGAGGTCGCCGGCGAACTGGGACGTGGCGGCCTGCGTCACCGTCGAACGCGTCGGGTTGTCGGAGAGCAGCGGGCCGGGGCCCGCGAATGATCCGGCGTAGGGGGCGAGCGGCGGCGTCACTCCATTCAGCGCGAAACTGTCGGTCTGAACGATATAGGATCCGGTCGCGAGCGAACTGCCTTTTCCACTGACCTGGTTCCAGCCGGCGAACAGGTCGAAGCCGGCGCGGGCCTCCCGCTTGCCGATGTCGAAGCGCCTCAGCTCCCACGACCATCCGACTTCGCCGCCGAAGCTCATGTCGGTGTCGAGGTCGCTCGTGGACCCATGGCGGGGGCCCGTGGTCCGGCTCTGTTGGATGGCGCCACCGGCGGCTTGCGCGGGACCATCGTAGGCCCAGTTCCATGTCTTGCCACCGGCGTTGCCGGAGATGTCCAGAAGCACCGCACCATCGTCGTAGATGCGGTTCAACCCGCCACCGGTCGCCGGACCCGTGCGGTCGGGCGAGCTGGCATGGGAGACCGAGGTTGACACGTTGAAGAAGAACCGCGTGCTGACCAAGATCTTGTAGGTGGCCGGCGTGGGCGCTTCGGTGTAGTCGGCGGCACCGAGCGATCCGCAACCGACGAGACCGGTGGCGAGGAACGAGAGGCGGGAAATAGAGCGGCTGTTCATGGGTGAATCAGTAGGGAAGTGTCGGGTTGCGGTGCGATCACCGGGGAGTGATGACGCGGTAGAAGCGGGTGCCGTTGGTCGGGAGCGAAGCGGTCCGGGGCGGTCCATTGTCGATCCACTGGACGCGGTGGCCGCTGCCTACGACACCGGGAAACGAGGTCGTCCAGTTGGTGGAGGCCGGATCCCCGGTGTATTCCACGTAGTAGGTCCGGTTCGAGGCGGACATGAACTCGACGAGGAAGACGCCGTTGGTATACAGCGCGCGGTCGACGGACAAGGCCGAGAAGTTTGTGACGGCCGGAAGCGTGCCGGCGCCGAAAACGACGCTGATGATCGGGTTGGGAACGGTAACGCGGTCCGACACGTAATACTCGAGGGTCAACAGGGTGGAGGACGATGCGCCGAGAGGTCCGAATTCGAAGTAGGGAACACCGCCGTCGCGCCCGGTGGCGTTGTTGAGGCGCATGGGATTGCCTTTGGTATCGTTGGTCAACCCGGTGACATACACGCGAGCCGACGACACCATCGATGCCGACGGATTGAAGACCTCGACGCTTTGCTGGAAGAGGCCCGACTGGGTCAACACGTTGGGACCCACGACCGTGGGCGGCGCGTAGGGCACGATCACCCATTCGGTCGCGAGGACATTGGTGCCATCCAACAGGCTCAATGCGCGGGGCGAGTTTGTGAACGCCAGACCGAGCAGGTAGGAGGGCACGCTCGAAGCCGAGTTGAACGTGATGTTGACCAGCGGCCGCTCGCCGGCCACCGCCGTGATGTTGGTGTCGAGTTCGATGCGGAGTCCG
Organism: Verrucomicrobiota bacterium; assembly: GCA_947476875.1. Taxonomy (GTDB): domain Bacteria; phylum Verrucomicrobiota; class Verrucomicrobiia; order Limisphaerales; family CANJSG01; genus CANJSG01. Next base: position 10,835 of record CANJSG010000069.1, read on the forward strand.
AGTATTCCCGAATTCGCGGCGGAGGCGTCACGGATGACGTTCGTCGCGGCCGAACCGGGCGGGATGGTGACGGCAATGCTGTTGATGAAGAAACCGCGGTAGCCGAGGGTGAAATCAACGCTGGATTCCCCGCCCAAGCCGCGCAGCAGAACCGGCGTCAGCAGTGATGATCCGGAAGCGGGAGTCACCCCGGGGATGATGACCTGCCGGTTGGTCACCGAGAAAACCAGGGCCGCCACAAAAACGCTCGAGGTGGACCCATAGGCGTTGGTCACCACCAGATTGTAGGAGCCCGCCCGGCTTGGGTTCATGGAGACGACGGTCAACGTGGGGTTGGTCTCACCAACGAGGTTCGTCCCGCTGAAATTCCACTGGTAATAGAGCGGCGTCGTGCCCGAACCAAGCCCGGCGAGGCCAAGGGTTCCACCGGCTGGCAGGTTGGTGCCCACAGGCTGCAAAACAATGGACGGCGCCACCGGCCCTGACGTCACGAGGAGGGTGGCCGAAGCCGAGACAACGCCCGCCGCGTTCGAGGCGCGGAATGTCACCGTGCCCGGGACGTTGGTGGACAAACCGGCGATCAGGCTGCCGTCGGCCAGCAGGCTCGGAAGCGTCAACTGCGAAAGACCAACACCTGTCGCCGACTGCACGAGATTGCCGTTGATGAACCACTCTATCGTCAGGGGCGTGGTCGCATCAGCCGTGGCCGAGAAGCTGGCGGAGCCATTGGCGGGGACACTTACGCTGGTCGGGCCCTTTACCAAGGTAGGCGCAAGGATGACCGAGAGCTGGGCGACCGCGCTGGTCACGACACCGAAGGCGTTGCTGCCGACGATCGAGTAGCCGCCGCCGTTGGAAACGTTCGTGACGGCGACCGTCAGCGTCGAGTTGGTCTGGTAGATGAAATTGGTTCCGTTGAAGCCGGGGGGCAGATCGACTCCGTTTTTCAACCAGCGGTAGCTCAATTGACCACCGTCGATGATGGCCGAGAAAACGGCGCTGCCTCCGATGACAACCGCGCGGCTGACCGGGTTGCTCACGATGGTGGGGGCTCTCAACACCGTGATCGTGGCGACGGTGGATCCCACGGGACCGCTCGAGTTGTCGATCCGGAGGAGGTAGGCGGCGCTGTCCTGGATGTTGCTCAGCACCAGCGTCGCATTGGTGGCGCCGGGGATGTTCTCGAAGATCGGCGACAGCGCCAGATTGGTCTTGCCGCGCCATTGGAGCGAAAGAGGTCCAACTCCGTAACCGGACACGGTCAGATAGACGGTTGTTCCCTGTGCAACGGTCCGGTTGGTCGGGCTGCTGACGACCGTGGGAACGGACAGGCTCGGTCCGGTCTGGCTGAGGATGAGTCCGGCCGGGGCGCTGGTCACGGCGCCGGAAGAATTCGTGAGGATGCAGTAGTAGACGCCGACCGCGTTGGAGGTCGTCGTGTTGGCGGTGAAGATATTCGAGCTCGTCCCGGTTGATCCTGCCGGAAGCGCCGCGCCGTCCACGCGCAACCAGCGATAGGTGATCGGCAGGGTCGGGCTCGTCGCCTGGATCACAAACGGCTTGATCTGCGACTGGCCCACGACGATGCCCTGGGGCTGCGAAGTGATCGTGATGTTCGGGGCGGCGTTGGCGGTGGCGGCGGCCAGCAATCCGGCGACCAGGGTGAGGAGGGTTCGGATATTCATGATAGGCGGAGGCAGGGGCCGGTCTCGGGCTTGGCTAGGAAACGAGATGTCCTGAGGCGTTGACAGGTCCCGGGAACCCGACTGCGATAACAACCCAACCACGTCGAAGCAATGGGGAACTTTCCCCAAGCCGCTTCCCGCGCAGCAAGTTCATCGTTCCTGAAACAAATCGGGCAACCGACGTGTCCTCTCGACAAACCGGGGAATGTCTCCGGACGAGCGCTTGTAACTTGCCGACGATTCATCCCCAGTAAGTGACAAAGACCGGTCCGCAGGACCAACACCATGAACGCCAAACCTATTCTCGCCGCTTCGCTGCTCCTGAACGCCGCCCTTGCCGTCGCGATGCTGCTGCGATCGAGCCCACCCCCGGAAAGCCAACCGTCGGCCGGTCCTTCCAAACCAGCCGGCAACGCGTCCTTCACCCCGGTGCCAGGCAAAGGTTCCGTCACGTTGGCGGCCACAAACACCATCGTCCGCAAGTTCAACTGGGAATCCGTCGAGTCCGCCGACTACCGCCAATACATCGCCAACCTCCGTTCCGTCGGCTGCCCGGACAAAACCATCCGCGACATCATCCTCGCCGACGTCACCGAACTCTACGACCAGAAGAAGAAGCTCGTCCGCTCCGGCGGGAAGAGGCTCGAGTATTGGAAGCCCGGCATGGCCGCGATGATGATGGGAGGAGGCGACGACGAAACCCGAAATAAGCTCAAGGCCATCGACGACGAACGCGACAAAGTCCTGCGCGACCTCGGCATCGAGCCCGACCAAAAATCCCAAGCCTCCAGCCTCCTCGGCCAGATCGACAACCTCTTCAGCTTCCTGCCCGAAGAGAAACGCGGCGCGGTCATGAAGGTTATGACCGACATGCAGACCAAGATGGCCAAAACCATGGAGAGCGGCCAACCCGACATGACGGAGATGGCCAAGGTCCAGAAGGAGGTGGAAAAATCCATCAAAGCCCTGCTCACGCCCGAGGAGGCGCTCGATTACGACCTCCGGCTGTCGAACGTCGCGAACATGATGCGCATGCAGTCCGCCGGATACGAACCGAACGAGAAGGAATTCCTCGACGTCTTCAAGCTGCGGAAATCCTTCGACGACGAGTTCAGCATGATGGTGCAGCCGGGCGACCTTCCCAAGGACGAGCAGGAGAAACGCGCCGCCGCCGACAAGAAGCTGAAGGACGACATCAAGACCACGCTCGGCGAACAGCGCTACGCCGAATACGAACGCGCCCAGGACTACAACTTCCAGGCGATGCTCAACGCCGCCAAGAAATCCGACCTCGGCGTGGCCGAAGCCGCTCAGGTCTACGACATGAAGAAGCTGGCCGAGCAGAAGGCCTCGGAACTGCGTTCGAACTCCAAGCTATCGAATGAAGACCGGACCGCCGCGCTCCAGGCCATTCGCACCGAGACCGAACGCTCCATGCAGCAGACGCTCGGCGAGAAAGGATGGCAGTCCTACAACAAGCAGCAGAACACCCGGTGGCTGAAAAGCGTCAGCCCCGATCCGACGCCGGCACCGCCGCTACCAGTCCCGGCGAAGTGATCCGCTAAACCGCTTCGCCCGGCTCTTCGACCAACGGCGCCTTGGTCACCTCGTCGAGGTGCTCGCGCTGTTTGAGGAACAGGTAGACCACGCCGCCCGCGAGGCTCCAGATCAGGCTCCCGGCAAAGGCCAGCAACGACAACGCCAGCGCGAGCGTCGCCGGCGCGCCGATCTCCGGCACCGTCAGCAGCATCACGAAAAGGTTCTCCCGAACTCCCAAACCGCTCGGCGTGATGGGCAACGCCGAGATGCAGATGACCATCGGCACCATCACGAACAGGGCCGCGGACGGGATCTCCAGTCCAAGACCCTTCGCCACAGCCATGAACTGGAACACGCAGACGGCGTTCAACGCCATCGACACCCCGAGCGTCTTCAGCAGGAAGCCGCGCGATTTGCCGAAGCCCCGGCAGGCATCGAGCGACTTCTCCAGAGCCTCGCCCTTGGGCAACCGGCGGAGAAACGGCCGCGCGCTGGGAAACTTCCGCGAAAGGCCGCTCCAGAATCCAACCCCCAGAACGACAGATGCCGCGGCCAGCATGAAAAGGATGACACCGCAGACCGCTTCCATCGCCTTGTGCTGCCGGATCAACGCCAAGTTCGGGATCATCATGATGCCCGCGAAGAGGAGCATCGCCCAGAGGCCCACGATGCGGTCGACGAACACGGTGACGACCGCCTCGGTTTTCTTGTGGCGGGTTTCGCGGGCGGCATAGAGCGCCTTGATCAGGTCGCCGCCGGTGGAGCCGAGGAGGAAGGAGTTGAAGAAGTGCGCCACCCACGTGATTCCGACTGCACGACGAAACGTCAGGTGAAGCCCCTGCACGGCCATGACCATCCGCCACCGTGCGACCCCGAGGACCAGCGTCAGCCCCATCCATCCGACCGATTCCACGAACGCCAGGGGCTTGATCAGGCTGACGGTTTTCCAGAGTTCGCCGGGACCATGCGTCCAACTCCACCGCCATTGGTCCATCCGCGAAAGCTGGCTCCATTCGATCCCGGATTCCTTCGCCGCGAGTTTACCTTCGTTCTGGAAGATCGCGTGGAAGATCCACGCCATCAGAAGCGCGCAGACCAGCAGTCGCCCAAGCAGGCCCCAGCCTGGACGTTTGGCGCTCACTCGCCCCAGGCCTCCTTCATGAAGGCCGCGCCCTTGGCGACGTCTTCGGGAGAAAGGCTCGGGCTGAACTCCAGCACCTTGATGTGCTCGGGCCGGACCATCGGGCGGAGCGAAGCCCAGTTGATGCAGCCGCTGCCGGGCCGGCGATGGTCGCGCCCCGGATACTCCACGTCGTGGATGTGGAAGCCCGCGAGCCTGTCCGCCATGCCGGCGAGGTGGAATTCATGGCTGATCAGGCCGAGGTGTTCCTTGATCTGGGCGTGGCCGCAGTCGTGCCAGTAGCGGACGACCTCGGAAGGAAACAGGTCGAGCCATTGGCTGAACTCGGTCTCGAAAGGAATCTCCTCGCAGGCCTCGCGGTTCTCGATCCCGAGCATGATGCCCGCCTCGCCCGCCTTCTCGGCCAACCGCCGGAGCATGTCGAGGGAGAGCTTCACGGCCATGTCCTTCTTCTGCTCGCGCTTCTCGATCATCTCACCGCAGATCTTCTCATACTTGGGCGTCTCGCGTTTCCCGTCGCCCACCATGTCCACCAGCTTGTCGGTGTATTCCTTCATCTCGACTTCGCCCATGTGCAGGACGACCAGCCGCGCGCCGACGCGCTGGGCCAGTTCGATGGTCTTGAGGGAATGTTTGTAGGCGCTTTCGCGTTCGCGCGGATCGGGCGAGCTGAACTTGAAGATGTTCGGCGCGGCGTGGTTCACGCCCAGCGGCAGCGGGTAGAAATTGTGCAGCGTCGAGATGCGGATCTCCCCGGCATCGACGGCCTCCAGGATGCCGGACAGGAGGCTGACGCGGATGCCGTGGCTGAGTTCGGAGAACTCGAAGCCGAGCTCCCGGATCTCGCGGAGCATGGCGCGCCCGTCGGTGTGGCGGTGCGAATTCCAGCAGGTTGAAAGCGAATACATCTTATTGGTGGCCCGTTTTCATGGCTCTCCCCGGCCGACTCCGGCTCCGGCATCCGGGAAACACAAAAGGCCGGGTGCGGCGATTGGACCACACCCGGCCTTCGAGGTTCAAAGGGGAATTACTGATCGGCGTAGCGGGCGGACAGCATGGCGCTGAACTTGGCCACCTTCATCTTACGACGACGGCGTTCGCTGGGCTTCTCGTAGGTCCGTTTGGCACGGACGTCCTTCAAGGTTCCTTCGCGGTCGAGTCTCTTCTTCAACCGGCGCAGGGCCTTGTCAACTGGTTCGCCTTTCTTGAGTTTAATCTCAGTCACTTTATATTCACTCCTTCCTGGATTCCCCGGACGGCACAAGGCCAATCAGGACTTTGGAATCGGAGGGCGGCACAATAGGGGGCGAAAGGGTCGTGTCAACGAACGCTTTCAGGGATTTCGAGAGCCTTTCCACTCCTTCTCGCCCTCGTTCTCCTCCTCATTCTCGGCGGCGGAATCCCACGGCTACCGAGAAAGAGCGCGAGGCCGAGACCGAGAACGAGGGCGGCCGCCAACCGTCAAAACTCCGCCACATTGGGCGGCAATCCCCTGCCCTTCCCCGCCTTCTCCCGGTTCCACGCCACCAATTCCGCATAAGTCACACCCTTCCCGCCGAAGATGTCCAAGGCCGACCCGATCGTCAGGTCCACCCGGCCGCGACCGGCCTGGTCCACGGCGATCAGGTCGCTGATCGACCGCGCGCCACCGGCGTAGGTGGTCGGAATGGGGCTGTATTCGCCCAGCAACCCGACGAGATCCATATCCACCCCGGCGCAGAGGCCCTCGACGTCGGCGGCGTGGATGAGGAACTCGTCGCAGCTCTTGGCCAAAGTCTGGAGAACCTTCGGCTCCACCTTCAGCTCGGTGAACTTCTGCCAACGATCCGTCACCACGAAGTAGGCGTTGCCCTTGCGGCGGCAGCTCAAGTCGAGAACCAGCCGTTCCTTGCCCACGATCTTCACCAACTCGGCCAACCGGTCGGTGTCCAAGCGGCCCTCGCGGAAGACCCAAGAGGTCACGATCACGTGCGACGCCCCGGCATCGAGCCAGCCCGTGGCGTTCGCCGCGTTGACGCCGCCGCCGAGGTGAAGTCCGCCGGGAAACGCGGCCAAGGCGCCCTTGGCTTCGGCCTCGTTGCCCGCACCGAGTTGGATGACGTGGCCGCCGCGCAGGTTGTCGCGGCGATAGAGATCGGCGAACCACGAAGCGGGCTTTTCGGAGACGAAGTTGGTGCGCAGCCCGGCGCCGCTGTCCGTCAGCGAACCACCGACGATCTGCTTCACCTTCCCGTCATGGAGATCAATGCAGGGGCGGAACATAAACAAAGGCTACTGCTCAGGAGGCATCATCGAAAGCTAACCCTCGACAATCTGGACATTGACCGGTTGCGATAATGCGTTCCCGGTGCCGACGGAAGGTCAGTGAGTGCCCGCAGTGGGGGCAGCGAACACCAAATCGACGGTCGACGAACTGCATTGCGAATCCGCCGACAATGAACGCTCCGCAAGCCAGTGGCGCGGAAAGTAGGAACGCCGTCTCACGGCTTAACGCGAACACGGTGCTAGCCCATTGCGCCATGCAAAGAACACCTGAAAGGAGGAGAATTGCGACGCCGAAGAACGTGATGAAGAACACGGCGGACAACCGCTTAGATTTCGACTTGAAGGTGGCGGGTGTCATAGAAACCGACGCCGCTTTTTTCGGATTCACCCAATGAACGAGCAGATGTATTCGGCAATGCCGGAGGTCACTTCGATGTCGAAGCCGGACTTGGCCGGCACGTCGAACGCGGTCCCGGCGGCATAGGTCTTCACCTCGGTCTGGCCGTCGAGCTTCACAGCGCAGCTTCCGGCCACGATCTCCATGCGTTCCGCCTTGTCGGTGCCGAAGTGGAACTTGCCGGGGTAGATCAGGCCGAGGGTCTTCTTGGCGCCGTCGGGAAAGAGGATGGAGTGGCTGACGACCTTGCCGTCGAAGTAGACGTTGGCCTTGGTGACGGCGGTGACGCCGGCGAATTGAGCAGGAATGGATGCCATGAGGCGGCGAGTTTCCCGAACCCGCCCGCCAGGTCAAGGGTGTGTCCTCCGGCCGTGTCCGCGCCCGGACCGCAGCGGTTCATCCACGAAGAGCACGAAGGAACAAGAAGAGGGTGAACCGCAGACGACACGGAGAAGGCAGAAGGGAACCGAAAACGACTACGAGGTAGGGCGAAGGCTCCCGCCGAGCCACCGCTGCGGGTTCATCGAACAAATCGGCTTCGGCGGCGGGTGATAAGGCTCCCGGGCTTCGCGGACC
>CANJSG010000070.1 GCA_947476875.1 Verrucomicrobiota bacterium
CGAACAACCTTCCTCCCGGCCAAACAAAGAACAATCTGATCTCCAGCATCGCCTCGTCTTGGGCGAACACGGATTCGAAGGCCGCTTTGGAATGGTTGCAGACACTTCCCACCGGTCAGGCGCGCAACAACGCGCTGCAAAGCGTCGTGGGGCAGATGAGCTACCGCGATCCCGCAGCCGCAGCCGCGTGGCTGGAAGCGATGCCCGCCGGAAGCAGCCGCAACAGCCACTACTACTCGAGCATCGCGAGCCAGTGGGCCCAGCAGGATCCCGAAAAGGCCGCCGAGTGGGTGAAAACCCTGCCTCCCGGACAGAATCAGCAACAAGCCGCACAGAACATCGTCTACCAACTCGCGGAAGCGAACCCGAAGATGGCGGCGGAGTTCGCGCTGGCGATGCCGGCCGGACAATCCCAGCAGAGCAGCATCAGCAGCGTCGCGTCACGATGGGCGGCAAACGACCTGAAGGGCGCGATGGACTGGGCGCAGCAGTTGCCCGAGGGCAGCGGCCGGAACAGCGCCCTCGAAAGCGTCACCAGCACCTGGGCGCAGAACGATCCGAAGGCGGCCGCGGAGTTCGCCTTGGGCCTCGCGCCCGGTGGAGCCCAGAGCGGTGCGCTGTGGTCCGTGACAAGCGCCTGGGCGACCGAACTCGGAGCGGCGGATACATCGGGCAACTTGCTCCGCAGCGTCGCTTCCGGCTGGGCGCAGAATTCCCCGACCGAAGCCGCCGCATGGGTGGCGACACTGCCCGCCGGCGCAGCGCAGAACAGTGCGGCGCTCTCGATCGTCGGCTCCTGGAGCTATCAGGACCCGGCCGGAGCCGCCGCGTGGGTCGGGGCGTTCCCCGAAGGACAGACCCGCGACAGCGCGATGAGCAGCGTGGTCTCGAGCTGGACGCAGAACGATCCCCAGGGCGCGAGCAAATGGCTGGAGACCCTTCCCGCCGGGAAATCGCGCGACCGCGCGGCGGAGTCGTTCCTCAACCAGGCTTCCTATCAAGAGCCGGCACTCGCGGCGAAGTGGGCCCAGGAACTCTTCGCCTCGGCACCAGCCCAGCCGGGACAGCAGCCCAAAAACACCTTCCAACTGGAGAACATCGCCAGGAACTGGATGCGGGTGGACGAGAAGGCGGCCAGCGCTTGGATCGAGCAGGCGCCGCTTTCGGACGACAAGAAGAAGGCGCTCCTGACTCCCAAGCGGTAGGTGGACGCAGCGGTAACGGGGCCTGCGTTTCCCATGGAGTTCCCTTTCCCTGCCCTGGACGCGTCATCCCGATAAAGAAAAAGCCGGATGGCGATGAAACCATCCGGCTCGGAATTCAAACAACGCGTCTTCAGCTGGTCAGCTTGCCAAGACGGCCCGTGCTGTCGCCGAGCCGCTCGGCATGGACGCCCATGTTGTCGAGCAGGGACAGGTAGAGGTTGGTCATGGGCGTGTCGCGTTCGTAGCGCACGTGGCGTCCGACGCCGTGGTTCGATCCACCCTTGCCTGCGAGGATGACGGGGAGCTCGTTGTGATTGTGCCGGTTTCCATCGGAGATGCCGCTGCCGTAGACGATGGAGCAGTTGTCGAGAAGCGTGCCTTCACCTTCCTTGATGCCTTTCAGCTTGTTCAGGAAGTAGGCGAAATTCTCCATGTGGTAGCGGTTGATCTTGGCGATCGCCTGCTTCTTCTCCTGCTTGTTGCCGTGGTGGGAGAGGTCGTGATGGCCGTCGCTGACGCCGATGAACGGATACGGCCGGTTGCTGCCGTCGTGGGCGACGATGAAGCTGGAGACGCGGGTCGCATCGGTCTGGAATGCCAAAGCCAGAAGGTCATACATCAGCCTCTGATGCTCGGTGAAATCACCGGGAACTCCCTCGGGCGTCTTCATCTCCGTCTTGATGCCGCCGAACTTTACGTCGCGTTCGATGCGCTGCTCGAGTTCGCGGACCGAGGTCAGGTATTCGTCGAGCTTGCTCTGGTCGGTGCGACCGAGATTTCCACGGAGCGCTTTCGCGTCATCGAGGACAAAATCGAGGATGCTCTTCGAGTAGCGGTCCCGGGCGATCTGCTCTTCGCGGTTGCCGCTGCCGAAGAGGCGCTGGAAGACGAGCTTGGGATCGGCCTCGGGCGGCATGGGCGTCGTCGGGCTCTTCCACGAGATGTTGAACTGGTAGGCGCAGGCGTATCCAGAATCGCAGGCTCCGGCCAACCGGGAACGGTCGCAACTGAGTTCCAGCGAGGACAGACGGGTCTGGGCTCCGACCTTGGTCGCGGCGATCTGGTCGACCGAGACACCGACGCGGATATCGACGGCGGCGGTCTTCTTGGCCTGCGCCCCGGTCAGGAACGTGGCGGAAGCCCGGGCGTGATCGCCGGCGCCATCGCCGTTCGGGGCCGCCTTGCGATGGGCGAGACCGCTCAAAACTTGGAGGTCGCCCTGGACGTTTTTCAGGGGTTCGAGGATGTAGGGGAGCTTGAAGTTGGATCCCACTTCCGACGGGGTCCAGTCGTCCATGTTCGCACCGTTGGGCACGTAGATGAACGCCAGTCGTTTCGGGAGTTTCTTGGCCGTTGCGGCTGCGGCCGCAAATACCTTCGAAGAAGGCATCATGGCTTCCAATGCAGGAAGGGCCAAGGCGGTCCCAAGGCCACGGAGGAAGGTCCGGCGGGGTATGTGCGTCATCTTCATCGTCGTTACGTAGGCTTGTTGACTGATATTGGCCTGTTTCGATTCAAACTCAAGGGGTCACGGCGTCTTTGCGGCAACGGCTGGAGCCGGGGTTTCGACGGAGGCCGTCCGGATCATCTCACCGCGGCGCTGCTGGAACGGAATGCTCTTCACGACGGCCGAAACGAGGGTCGAGAACTTGTAGCCGCCTGACTTCAAGGTTTCCGTCACATCTTCGACGGTGCATTTGTCGAAAGGCTCCAATCCACGGCCCAACGCGTAGACGAGGGCCTTCTCGGCGACGCAGCGCAGGAAGTCGTCGGACTTCTTGGCGACGAGGATGTCGATCAGTTCGGAAGCGTTGGTGAACTTCTCGCCGGTCGCCAATTCATCGGCCGATTCCACGGCGAACTGCCCGTCCTTGGACCTGAAAGCACCGACGCCGTCAAAGTGCTCGAAGCCGAACCCGATGGGGTCCATGCGGGCGTGGCAGGAGTTGCAGGTCGGATCTTCGCGATGCTGGACCATGCGCTGACGCAGGCTGCCGGTGAGCTGACGCTCCCTCTCTTCAAGGGTCGGAACGTCGGGCGGGGCGGGCGGCGGCGGGGTGGCGAGGATGTTTTCGAGGACCCACTTCCCGCGTTTCACCGGGGAAGTGCGGGTGGGATTGGAAGTGAGCGTCAGAACGCTGCCGTGCGTCAGGATTCCGCGGCGGCCGGTGCCGGCCAGGGAGACCTTTTGGAACTCCGGTCCGACGACGTTGGTGATGCCGTAGTGGTTGGCGAGGCGCTCGTTGACGAAGGTGTAGTCCGCCGTGAGCAGTTCGGTCACGGGCCGGTCTTCCTTGGCGATGTATTGGAAGAATTTCTCCGTCTCCTGGATCATGGCGTTGCGAAGCGCCTCGTCGAAGCTGGGGAAGGCTTTCACGTCCGGGGAAACGAGCGGCATGCTGCGGAGCTGGAGCCATTGGCCGGCGAAGTTGTCGACGAGAGAACGAGCCTTGTCGTCCTGAAGCATCCGGGTGACCTCGGACTCGAGGTTCATGCGCAGCTGTTTCTTCTCGGCGAGGCGGAAGAGCTGTTCGTCAGGCATCGAGCTCCAGAGGAAATAGGAAAGTCGGGAGGCGAGCGCGAACTCGTTGATGAAGTGGATGGACTTCGGGTTGTCCGGCTCGGGCTGGATTTCCCCGCGAAACAGGAAGTGGGGCGAAATCAGGACCGCCTGCATGGCGAGCTTGATGCCCCTCTCGAACGGATGCTTCGGCTCGTCTTTGGCCAAGCCGACCAGGGCGACGAGGCGCTTCACTTCCTCGGCCTTGACGGGGCGACGGAAGGCCTTGCGCGCAAACTCGGCGAGGACCTTGGCCGCAAATTCTTGCTTTTTGGAATCGGAGGCGTCGACCGGAAGGGCTTGGCCGAGGAACAATCTCTTCTGCGCTTCGGACGGAGGAGGCGTCCCCTCGTAGATCGGCCCGATGAGCTCGACCGAAGCCACATGGATATTGCGGTCCTGCTTGGGTTCCTTCCCGTTGGCCTCAATCAGCAGGTTGTTCAGAAACGTCGTCGTGACCGTGTTCGGACCTTTGGAGAGCTTCAGCGTCTCCTCGAACTTCTCGGCCCTGTTCTCCGGACGTTTGACCTCGACCTCCTTCAACTGGGTGCCATTGAGACCGATGGCCATCTTCGCGTTTTCGGTGCCGGCCTTGTCCTGCCCGGCGCGAATGACCAGCCGGTAGTCCCCGTCGGCGGAGGCATCGAAGGTGAACGTCGCCTTGTCACCGGTGGTGCCGAGCATCCGCCCGGTCTTGATCACGGATGCCGGCGGCTGGGGTTCGGTGGCGATCACCGCGTCGGTGACGCTGCGGGCGGCGTTGAGATACTTCTCGAGCATGATCGGCGGCATCGAGAGCACGTCGCCGATGTTGTCGAAGCCGTAACCGGAATCGTCGGTGGGAAAATCGTTCGCCGGCTTGAAGTCGACACCGGCCAAGTCGCGGATCGTGTTGTTGTATTCCGCACGGTTCAGGCGACGGATGGTGACACGGCCGGGATCGGGATTGTCACAATCGATGTGGAACAGCTCGTGTTCGATCCAGGTGGCGAGAAGCTTTTTCTCTTCCGGAGTCGGCTGCGCCTTCTTCGGCGGCGGCATCTCGTTATTCCGGATGTTGATCAGGACATGCTCCCAAGTCTTGGGGTCCTTGGAAATGTCCGCCGCGGTCTTGAATGTTTGAAGATTCAAGTCCGCCTTCTGCTTGTCGTGGCCGTGGCAGTCGTAGCAGAACTTCGACAGGATCGGCTGCACTTGGGCCTCGTAGGAAACCGGCTGCTTCTTGGCGGCAGATTTTTTCGTGGGGACCGAGGTGGATTCGCCCGCGCGCTTGAAGCCGAAGACCGCAGCGGTCGCTCCGGCTGCCGCCAAAGCAAGGATCACGGCTGTCACACCAAACCATCGTCGCCGGGCCGCCGGAGCCGGAGCCGGAGCTGCGGCCAAGGATTCAGGCCCCAGGGTGATCGACGCCGAACAGCCAGGGCAGGCGACCTCACGGCCTTGCCACGAAGCATCCGCTTCGATTCTCTGGCCGCAGTGTTTGCACGAGTATTTCATCTGACTTGTTCCTCACAATATCGGCTTCCGGACACCCCGGAGCAAGCCCACCTAAGCACTTTTCCTTCCTGATCTTGCCGCAGCGTCCACCCAGTAACATTCCAAAACCCAATCGGGATCGACGCCGTGCGGCGGCCGTCTATTTAACGAAGTTCCGCCGGTATCAAAACCGCGCACCAACCGACGTGCGGATCTGGAGATCGTTCTGGGAGACACCCGGCGCAGGATCGGACTCCCACTGGTCGATGAGACCGAGGGTCAGATAGACGTTCTTCCAGAAGCTGTAGCGCAGATTGGCCTCGAACCGGATCCGGAATTCCCCGAGCTGGTCGAGGTTGGGAAAGATCTCGAAACGTTCATCCATCGACAGTTTGGACGAGATGTTCCAAGTCGTCTTCTCCGCCACCCGAAATAGCAGGTGGTCGTCGGCCGAACGGTTGGCGAACTCCCGATGCTCGAAAGCGGCGCCGGCTTCGAGGTCCAACGTGAACTTGGGTTTCTGGAACACATGGTAGCCGACGCCAGGACCAACCTCATAACGGAGATCGATGCTCCGGATTTCGTCCATGCTCAAGACCGCCTGGTTGTATATGAAGACCTTTCGCTGGTTCAGGTCGAAGTCGGTCTTAAGGGACGCGTCCGTGCGATTCTCGGTCAGCGTCCCCTGCGCCTTGCCATACGCGGCGCGAAACTCGGCGGCGTTGCGAAGGCGGCCGTAGGTGTTGTTGATCTTGACCCGTCCGTGATAGACTGAACGGTCAATCGTGCTGAAGGCGAGATCCGCGCCTGCTTCCAGCTCCACGGCCCACTCCGACTTCGGCTTCGCCGACGGCGGAGCCGGCGGCTTGGACGGAACGGGCTTCAGGACTGGCGCCAGGGGTTTTGCGTCCACTACCGGAGCGACCGGAGCAGGCTTCTGAGCCGCGGTATCTGCGGGAGCCGGGGGCGGCAGCGCATCGCGTTTGGTCACGTCGGCTTTGGGAACGGACAGGTTTGCCGCCCACGGAGTCCGGAGAACGAGGTTGGTCGAATCCTCCGAGACCAGCCGACCGCTGACCGTGTCGCCGTTGCGGAGTTGGAGCCGCAGCGAGGGAACGTCGGCCGCAAACGACGAAATCAGGCCCGCGAAGAACGCGATGAACGCGAACGCCGGCCAAAGATTCCCGCGGGCTTCATGGAGCTTTGATTCCGCCATTGTCTTCGACGCGCGCCGAAACCGGGATGTCGGAGGACATCTCCCGGCGCACGCCTCCAGAGACGATGACATCGCTCGCGTCATTCACCCGAAGTTTCGGAGAGTTCGCCGTGATCTCGTAGGCTTGCCTCAGGGCCAGTTCGCCGTCAGCGGTCACGACGACATAGCGAAACGTGCGCGGCCCTGTGCGGAAGAGCACATGCAGGCGGCTCTTCTGGTCCACCTGCAACTCCGGCTCCCCGATGTTGGTAAGCTGGCCGATGGGGAGGACTTTCAGCGTGGTTCCACCGGAACGGTCCATGAGGCGGACATAGAGCTGGTCGCGCTTGAGGTAGACGGCCCTCTGGAGGAGGAAAGTCCTCTGCTCGGTGGCCTCGGTGAGCGGCGCCCCGTTCCGAGCGACTCCGACGGTGATGCTCTTCATCACGGTGCCGTTGAGGATGTCGAAGGGAACTGCAAGGCTCGAGACGCGCCGGTTGAGCCCGGGGACTTCGATTTCCGCCCGGACGGTATAGCGCCCGGATTCTTTGACGGGAAAGTGCGGGACCAGGTTGACGCGTTTGACCCCGGTCTTGGCCGTCGGAAGTTCAAATTCACCGAGGACAAGGGGTTCGGTGTCCGGCGCAACGGGGATCCCGTCCTTGGCGTCGATGAAGAACTTCACCCAGCCATTGTCTCTTCCCATCTTAAGCGTGCTGCCGGAGAGATTGATGATGCGAACGGCCACGATGATGTCTTCCGCAGGCAGATACTGGCTCTGGTCGAGCTCGATCTCGACCGTGACGGAACTGGTCTGCGCAGTGCCCGCAGGGCCTGAAACGAGCAATGCCACCATCGCGGAAAAAGCCACAATAAGACGCATGTCCGAACTCTAGGCGGCTTCCCTGCCCCGGCAAGCCCGCCTTGTCAGGGATGGATCCGCGCGAGCGCGGCGGCCACAACCCGGTCTACGGACAAACCTGTCAGGCACTCCATCTGCACGTTGTTGCGGCACGTCTGGCTAAGGCAGGGCGAACAGGCCAATGGTTCCCGCAGGACATCCGCATGCCCTCCATAAGGCCCCGTGCGGTTCGGGTTGGTCGGACCGAAGAGCGCGATCATCGGAGTCCCCAGCGCGGCGGCGATATGCATCGGCCCGGTGTCGTTGGTCACGATCAACTCGGCGGCGCGGATGATTTCCACGAGTTCACCCAGATTCGTTGAGCCCGCCAGATTGATTGTCCGGTCGGGATCTCCTGGAAGAATCTCGCTGGCCATTTCGGCATCTTCCTTGCCTCCAAGAACGGCGAAGTGATGCCGGGGGAAAAAAGCCGCCAACCGTCGCAATGCCTCGCGGAACGAGGCCGCCGGCCAGCGTTTGTTCCACCAACGCGCGCCGGGATTTAGGAGAATCCAACGACGCCGTGACAGTTCGAGCCGGGTTTCCAGTCCTGCGGCCACCAGCGGACGCGGCGTAAGCCAGGGCATCTCCGTTTGGGGCGTCACTCCAAGACGGCGAACGACCTCAAGATACCAGTCCACCGCGTGCGTCTGTGCCGAAGGCCTCGGCACGGAAACGTCGTGGAATGCGGCCGCGCCCTCCCTCGGATCATCGACGCCGATCGTGAAGGCCCCGTTCGCCAACCACGCAAACGCTCCCGAGCGGGCCAGTCCCTGAAGGTCGACCACGAGGTCGAACCGTTGCTCCCGAAGCCGTCGGATCGCGGTGAACATCGAAGGCCAACCACCCGGCTTGGCCCAGCGTTTGCGCTCAAACTTGAAGACTCCGGCGACGTCTGGATCCGTCTCGACCAACGCCGCGAGCCCGGAATCGATCCACCAATGCAGCTCCGCTTCGGGCCATCGGCGCTTAAGCGACCGCACAACAGGGAAGGCGTGGACGACATCCCCGAGCGAGCTTGGTTTCAGCAGGAGGATTTTCACCGGGTAAAGGCTTTCAGCCTGAATTCCGAAGTCCGAATCGCCGAATGCCAAAAGGATATCCACCCCCGAAGACCGGGGTCAGGCCCGAGTTTCCGTTTGGCCACAGGCCGGATCCGACGCGAAGACTGGAAGCTATTCGGACTTTGGCCTGCGGGTTTCCTTCGGTTCTCGGAACTCGGGCTTCGAACTTCCACCCGGTCTACTTGCCCTGGGCGAGTCGTTCAGCAAGACGCTCGGGGAGTCCGGCCGCGCGGATCTTGGCCTGGGCGGTCGCGATGTCGTAGTCGAGGCGCCTGAGCTCGATCGTTTGTTCGGCGATGTCGTAGATCACGTAGGTGGCCTTGGCCACACCGTCGCGGGACTGGCCGACGCTGCCGACGTTGACGAAATACTTTTTGCCCGCCTCGACCTTGAACTTCGAGTAGGTGCCGCCCCGGACGACGGAATCGCGCACAAACGCCACGGGCACATGGGTGTGGCCGAAGAAGCAGACGGGAGTGTTCTGGTAGGTGAAGCTGGCCGCCGCGGCGAGCTTGTCGAAGACGTAGCCCCACTTCTGCGGCACATCGAGCGTGGCGTGGACGATGGAAAAACTGGTGACCAGGCGGATGTATTTGAGATCCCGAAGCCACTGGCAATCCTCTTCATCCAGCTGCTGCCGGGTCCAATGAACCGCTTCAGCCGCATGTGGATTGAAGCCCTCGAGATCCGCATCGACCGAGCACATCTCGTCATGGTTGCCCTTCACGCACGGGATGTTCATCCCCCGGATGATATCGAGGCATTCCTTGGGGTTGGCTCCGTAGCCCACGACGTCCCCCAAACACGCGGTGTGCGTGCAGCCCTGTGCCCTGCTGTCCTCAAGCACGACGTTCAACGCCTCCAGATTGGCGTGAATGTCGGCGATGATTGCGTATTTCATTCGGTCTTCCCGGTAACTTACCGGATGATTTCAAACCCGCGCAAATCCTCTTTTGCCGGGCTCCATCCAACTTCTTCTCCGCGCACGAAACCGCCGACTGCGGAATCCCTCACCGCCTCGAGAAACGCCTCCAGTTCTTGGCGCTCCCCTTCGGCGATCAGCTCCACCCGGCTATCCGGCAAATTTCGCACCGTGCCCGACACATCGAAACCAAGAGCCTGGGTCTTCGCGGTGTAGCGGAACCCCACACCTTGGACCCGTCCGGAGTAAAACACCGTGACGCGCTCTCGACTCATCTCTTAGCGGCTCCGCCTGTATCAGATTAAGGCGAAAACGAGGGCGCAATAAGCCACACCCGGTTTCAGCCAAGCAAGGTTTGTTTGCCCATGGACCTGTTTTCCCACTCGAGGTCCGCTTCTTTAGGCGGGCTGCCGTTCAGCCACCGCCCTCGCTCAGGACAACACAAGCTGCCGATCGGCATCCCCTAACTCACGCCACGTCCCCGCCGTCAGTCCGCCGAGCTCGAAGCGGCCGATCCGCACCCGCATCAACCGCAGGGTCGGATGCCCAACCGCCGCCGTCATGCGCCGAACCTGCCGGTTTTTGCCCTCCACCAGTTCCATCGCGATCCAACGGTCGGCCACGCTCTTCCGGACGCGGATCGGCGGATCGCGCGGCGGCACTTCCGGCTGCGGATCCAGCAACCACGCTTTGCAGGGCAACGTCCGGTAACCTTGGATCTCCACGCCGCGCTCCAACTGCCGCAGCGATTCCGGCGAAGGGATCTTTTCCACCTGCACCCAATAGCACCGGTCGTGTCCCCGGGTCGGATGCAGCAGCCGGGTGTTCAAGCCAGGTTCGTCGCTCAGAAGGATCAGCCCTTCGGAATCCGCATCCAATCTCCCGATCGCATAGACTCCCTTCGGAAAGCCGAACTCCGCCATGGTGCGGTTCGGGGAGCCGTCGGGCGTGAACTGCGAGAGCACCCCGTAAGGTTTGTTGAAGGCGATCAGCACGCGCTCAATCCAGGATGCGGATCCGGGCGTTGCGGATCTCCACCGGTTCGTCGCGGCGGCTCAGGTGCTGGAAACCGATGTGACCACGGCGCGGCCGATCCTTGAGAGGCGGGGCCATCGTGCCGTCGGGGCGCTGGATGGGATCATCGAAGGTCGACAGGTCCACATCCTGGACCACGACGCCATTGAGTTCTACCCAGAGCTTCGGACCGACAAGACGGACGCGGTAGCGGTTCCATTCCGTCGGCATGTAGACTTGGCGACTGGGGGCAAGCGACCGATAGAGGCCGCCGGTCAACTCGCTGTCCTTCGCCTTGGGATTGTAGCGGAGATCGGCCATCTGCAGCTCGAGCCCCTCGAAAGCCGGGTCGCCCCTCATCGGCGCACGCAACGCGAGTCCGCAATTGCCGACCTGGCCCAGGAGGAACTCGAACTCCATCTCAAAATCGCCCAGCTCCCGTCCCCAGATCAGCCAAGAGCCGCGCGTGCCGACCGCCTTCAGCGAACCATTCTGAACCTTCCACACGGCCCCTGTCGGTCCCGGTTTGGAAGTGTCCGACCACAGGCGGACCGTCCATCCATCCGGTGCGCCATCCTTTGAAAACAGAGGTTGCCACCCGCTCGAACGAGGGCCGGAAAAACAACCGGCCAGGAACAAACCCAGTAACCCCAGCAGGAGATGTTGCACCCTTCTCACCCCGCGAACTTGGCCGATCGCTCCGAAGAACGGAAGCCCCGGTTGGGGTGCGCCTGGAACAGGCGCCTGCAACGACCCAACCGGCTCAGAGAAACCGTTCGTCCATCCGGCGGAGACGCCCGGCGAGGACGCCCATGACGTGCAGGGCGAAGAACGGCGTGTTCGCCACCAGATAGGTGAAACGGCGCTCGTTGATCGGCACCAGCCTGGCATCCGTCTTGGCAATCGCCGTCGCCGTCCGGGGACTCGATTCTACCAGGGCAAGCTCACCGAAAATGCCACCCGGCTGGACCGTTTCGACCACCTGGGCTCCTACGAGGAGGTCCACGGATCCCTCCAAAACCACGAACAACTCCTGCGCGGCATCGCCCTCGCGGAACACCGGTTGTCCTGCGGTCACCGTGAGCTGATCCTTTTCGCTTTCGAAAAGGCTGACGAGGTTGAGCTGGGTCTTGATCATCACCGGGGAATTTATTCCCGTTCGAGGCGGTCCGCTACAACCGAGCAGCAGTGTCCGGAGTCAATCTTCACCAAGGCGAAACCGATTCGTTTCCGTTCCGACACACACTCCCGCCGGGGGGGCCGGTCTGAGATGATCAAGCCCGCCGCTTGTCCTCGCCGGGACCGCTCTGCTACACCCTTCGCCCATGGACTCCCCCAAGCCGTCCGACGACGACCACATCCACTCGGAATCCTTCCTGCACGAGCTGATGCGGAAGCAGCTGAAGCTCTCCGTGGCCTGCGCGTGCGCCTTCCTCGTCGCGCTGCTGGGAATGCCGCTGCTGAACTACTTCGCCCCCGAGCTCATGGCCAAACGCGTCGGCGGCTTCACCCTTTCGTGGCTGATCCTCGGCGTCCTGTTCTTCCCCTTCGTCTGGATCATCTCCTTCACCTTCATCCGCAAATCCATCGCCCAGGAGGATGCGGAGGTCCGCGATGCCGAAGCGGTCAAGCAGGTGGGCAGGTCAGCAGGTGGGCAAGGGAGGGACTGAACCTGGAAAACTCCAACCTATGGTTCCTATCAAACACCACTGGCAGTTGGATGTGTATAAGCAAGCGATGGAGATGTCGGGCCAGGTGTTCCAAGTCTCCAAGAAGTTTCCTCGCGAGGAGATGTTTTCCCTGACCGACCAGATCCGTCGCAGCTCCCGCGCGGTCTCGGCCATGATCGCCGAAGGTTGGAGACGCCGGAAATACGAAGCCTCTTTTGTGGACAAGCTGAACCAGGCCGAAGCGGAAGCCGCCGAAACCCAGACGTGGCTCGAGCACGCCGTTCAGTGCGACTACATCGAGGCTACCAAAGCCCGTGAGATCCACCGCCTCTGCGACCACGTCATCGGCAAGCTCGTCAATATGGGCAACCGGCCGGAGGTGTGGTTGCTCAGGAAAACTTCAGCCGCCGCCGAAGAATGAACCTTTTTCCGACAAGACCGAAAGTGAGCAGGTGGGAAAGTGGGCAGGTGAGATTTGATTCAACTGCCCTCGGCATTTTCTCCCACCGTCCCACTT
The DNA here is from genome assembly GCA_947476875.1 of Verrucomicrobiota bacterium. Taxonomy (GTDB): domain Bacteria; phylum Verrucomicrobiota; class Verrucomicrobiia; order Limisphaerales; family CANJSG01; genus CANJSG01. The sequence goes on from CANJSG010000070.1 coordinate 12,525, forward strand.
TCCCACCTGCTCACTTTCCCACCCGCCCACTTTCCCACCTGCTCAACTCCCCATGCCCTTACTAGCCGCCATCGACCCGTGGATCCTCTCCTTCAGCGCCATCACGGTGCTGGTGACTGTCTGGATGGGGTTCCGCTCCGCCAAGACCTCCAAGTCCGCCAGCGACTTCTTCGTGGCCGGACGCAGCGTGGGCGTGGGCATGAACGCCAGCGCCATCTCCGGCGAATACCTCAGCGCCGCCAGCTTCATGGGTGTGGCCGGCATGGTCATGAGCAGCGGCTACGACGCGCTCTGGTATCCCGTCTGTTACGCCTGCGGCTACCTCTTCCTCCTGCTCTTCATCGCCGGACCGCTCCGCCGCTTCGGCGCCTACACCATCCCCGACTTCGCCGAAGGCCGCTACGACTCGCCGCTCTTCCGCAAGATCGCCGTCATCTTCGTCCTCTTCATCGGCTTCTTCTACACGATGCCGCAGATGAAGGGCGCGGGCGTGACCCTGGCCTACATCTTCCCCGGCCTGCCATATTGGGTGGGCGTGGTGCTGGTGGGCGCGGTCATCACGCTCAACGTGGCGCTGGGCGGCATGAAAGGCATCACGCTCGTGCAGGCCTTCCAGTATTGGGCCAAAATGTTTGCCATCTCCGTGCCGGTCTTCGTGCTGATGGCGGTGTATGGCGGATATGGGAAGCAGCTTCAGGCAAACTTTACTGCAGATGTTCGGTCGATGGTATCTGAAGGAAGTTCCGACGTGTATTCATCAGCCAAAGCGCATGATGATATCAGGCGGAAGGAATTGTCCGATAAAGCGCCCAAAGACCAAACTTGGCTTTCCCCCTTCGGCCCGCTGACCACCAAGGCCACCAAGGCCGCCAAGATCGAAGGTGAAGCGGCTCGGCCCTATTCCCTGCTCTACACCTATTCGCTCATCATCGCGCTCGTCTGCGGAACGGCCGGGTTGCCGCACATCCTCGTCCGCTTCTACACCAACCCCGACGGCGTCGCCGCGAAGAAGACCACCATGTGGGTCATGATCCTCATCGGCATCTTCTATGTCTTCCCGCCCGTCTTCGGCGTGATGGGCCGCAACCTCTTCCCCGAGCTCTACAACGGCGTCGGCGCCAAGGGCACGGACAAGATCGTCCTCGAGCTGCCGCGCCTGTTGAACGAGAAGTATGGCGTCCTCGGCTCGGTGCTTTCCGGCATCACCTGCGCGGGTGCGTTCGCCGCGTTCATGTCCACCTTCTCCGGCCTGCTCGTCTCCATGACCGGCGCATTGGCCCACGACGTCTACGGGCGCATCCTCCGGCCCAAGTCCACGCCCGATGAACGCATGCGGATGTTCAAGTGGTGCGCCGTGCTCATCGGGGCGATGGCCGTGCTGCTGGGCAGCTTCGTGGAGAAGTTGGAAATCAACTTCATGGTCGGTCAGGCCTTCGCCATCGCGGCGGCCAGCTACTTCCCGCTGCTCTTCATGAGCGTGTGGTGGCGCGGCATGACGCTGAAGGGTGCCGCGGCGGGCATGCTCACGGGCGGATTCCTCTCGGTCATCGCCATCTCGCTGACGAGCGTCACCACGCTGGCGGCCGGGACGGACGCGCTCGCGCAGTCGCTCTCGATGTTCAAGCCGCTCATCGCCTTCTTCGCCGAGCATCCGTTGCTTCGCATCCTCTGCGAACAGCCGGCCATCTGGGCCGTGCCGCTGGCCATCACGCTGATGGTCGTCGTCTCCAAGCTGACCCGCCGCGAAGTCCCGCCCGACATCCGCATGAAGATGCTGGTGCTCCACGCGCCCGAGAAACTCGGCCTCAAGCAGGAATACATCCAGGAACACCAGGCCGGGCCGGGGCACTGAGGGGGGGCGGGTGAGCAGGTGGGCAGGTGGGAAAGTGGGCGGGGGAGAGGCGGCTCGCCGTTCGAAGTGCGCCGATTCACTTCGGCGGCTGGTAGGGCGAAGCCGGTGTGGAAACACCTCCCGCCGAGCCTTTATCCAGGTGGGGCCAGCCGCGCTGCGGCTGGCCGTCGAGTCGCAGCGCGACTCGACCCACCTTCGTTTCCCTTCTGCTTTGTCCGCGTCTTCTGCGGTTAAAGCTCTTCGCGGATGAACAAGTCCGGCCTACGCGGGCAGGGTGAAGAAGAACGTCGTCCCCTTGCCCAGTTCGCTGTCGACGCGCACTTCGCCGCCGTGGGCCTGGATGATGTGCTTCACGATGCTGAGGCCGAGGCCGGTGCCGCCCTGCTCGCGCGAGCGCGCCTTGTCGACGCGGTAGAACCGCTCGAAGACCCGTTCCTGCGCGTCCGGCGGAATGCCCGGACCGTCGTCGCGCACCCAGACTTCGACCTTGCCGTCGGGCCGCCTTGAACCCCCGACGACGACGGCGCCTTCCGTGCGGCCATACTTGATGGCGTTGTCGATGAGGTTGAAAAGCACTTGCTGCAATCGATCCGCATCGGCCGGCGCTTCGACGTCGGCCGGGAACTCGTTCAGCAGTTTCACGCGGCGCTCCGCCGCCTTGGACTGGAGATCGTCGAGCACGTGCTGGATCTCCGGCCGAAGTTCGGTGGTCTGGAGATTCAGGACGACCTGGCCGGAATCCAGTTTGGACAACAGCAGAAGATCCTCGATGAGGTAGGCGAGGCGGTCGGCGTGTTTTTCGATGACGTGGAGGAACTTGGTCTGGACCTCGGGATTGTCCTTCGCGCCGTCGAGCAGCGTTTCCACGTAGCCCTTGATGAGCGACAACGGCGTGCGCAGTTCATGGCTGACGTTGGCGACGAATTCCTGACGGGTGTTCTCCAACTGCTTGAGGCGCGTGACCTCGTGGAAGACGAGCACCGCGCCGTCGTAGATCCCGTCGCCGCCGCTGAGGGCCACGGCGTTGACCCGGAGATAACGCGGCTCGATCCCGGCCAGGCAGACTTCCACGTCGAGAACCTGCTTCTGCCGTGCGACCTGCTGGACGACGTCGGAGATCTCATGCCGGCGGAAGGCCTCGATGACGCTCTGGCCGAGCACGTCGCCCTGGGCGTTGAGCATCGAACGCGCGGCGCGGTTGAGGGACACGATGTGGCCGTCGAGATCCACGACGATGACCGCCTCGATCATGCTGTTGAAGATGGCGTCCTGCCGGCGGACCAGTTCGGAGCGGTCGTCCTCGGTCTCCTGCCGGGCCTTCGAGACGTCGGACTGGAGCTTGGAATGTTCCTCCGCGATGAACCGTTGCAGACGGCGGCGACCCCGCCACAGCCAAACGGCCAGGGCGGCGAAGAAACCGGCGATGATCCAGCCGAGGTTCATTCAGGGACGGCGACGAGGGGCACGCTGCTCAGGCCTCCACGAAACGGTAGCCGACGCCGCGGACGGTATCGAGGTATTTGGCCGACTTGCCGAGCTTCTCGCGGAGTCGCCGCATGTGGGTGTCGACGGTGCGGGTATCGATGAGGTTGTCGTATTCCCAAACGTCCTGGAGGAGCTGCTCGCGGGACTGCACGCGGCCCTTCCGCTGGGCGAGGGTGGTGAGGAGCTTGAACTCGGTGGCGGTCAACTCGACGCGTTTGCCGGAGCTGCTGACCGAGTGCCGCGGCACATCGATCGTCAGGTCGCCGATCTCGATCCGGTCGGACTTCTCCTCGGGAACCTTGCCGCGGTCGAGGATCTTGCGGATGCGGAGGACAAGTTCGCGCGGGCTGAACGGTTTGGTGACGTAGTCGTCGGCGCCGAGCTCGAGGCCGAGGACGCGGTCGATTTCGGCGGCCTTGGCCGTGAGCATGATGATCGGGATGTGGGCCACGGCGGGATCGCGGCGGATGATCTTGCAGACCTCCAGGCCGTCGACTTCCGGCAGCATCACGTCGAGGACGAGCAGGTCGGGCTGTTGCTCCTTGGCGCGCTTGAGGGCTTCGGCTCCGTCGGCGGCGGTCACGACGTCGAACCCGGCGGCCTTCAGGTTGAAGGAGACCAACTCGACGGCATCCGGCTCGTCGTCGACGACAAGGATCTTGGGTTTCATAGAATCAATTCTTCACCGGGTCCTGCGGCATGGTGCGGTTGAGCACGGCGCGGACACGAAGGACAAGTTCCTTCGGACTGAAGGGCTTCACGACATAGTCGGCCCCGCCAAATTCGAGACCCAGCACACGGGCGTCCTCGGAGCTCCAGCTCGTGACGAAGATCACCGGGGTGCGGGCGTTTTCCGGAGAGCGCCGGAGCATCTCGCAGACGGCGAAACCGTCCATCTCCGGCAGCATGACGTCCAGAAGGATGATGTCGGGATGCATCTCGGCGGCACGGAGCAAAGCCTCCGCTCCATTGCCGGCGGTCACGACGTCGAAGCCGGCCCCGCGGAGGTTGAAGGAGATCAGTTCGACGATGTCGTCCTCGTCATCGACTACCAGAACGCGGCGGCGAACCGTGCGTTCAGGAATTGCTGGAACCATTTTGCCCCTTTCCAAGATGGCGGATGTCCTCGGCCCTGAAGAGGTAGACGACCTCCTCGGCGATGTTGGTCGCGTGGTCCGCGATCCGCTCGAGGCTCTTGGACACCACCATGAGATTCAGCGCCCGCGTGATGGTCGTGGGCTTTTCGATCATGTAGCTCGCGAGCTCGCGATGGAGCTGCTTGTTGATCGCATCCACGTCCTTGTCGCGGGGAACAATGGCCCGGGCCTTCTCCGCATCGCCGGTCACAAACGCGTCGAGCGCGTCGCGCAGCATGTCGAGGCCGGTCTGGGCCATCCGGGGAATGTCGACGTAGGGCTTGAGCTGGGGTTCCTGGCTGAGCTCCAACGCGCGGCGGCAGATCGTTGTGGCTTCGTCGCCCACCCGCTCGAGGTTCTGGGAGATCTTCATCGCCACGGTGATCAGGCGAAGGTCTTTCGCCAAGGGCGCCTTGGACAGGAGCGTGATGGCCATCGCGTCGATGTCCTTCTCCAACTCGTCGAGGATCGAGTCGTCCTCGATCACGGCGCGGGCGAGGTCGTCGTCCCGGTCGACCAGCGCCCGGATGCCGCGCGCGACCGCACTGTCGGCCCGGCTAGACATGGTGAGCAGCGTTTCCTTGAGGCTTGCGAGGTCCTGTTCGAAGTGGGTCATGGGAGGGGAGAATTCAAAATTTTGAATTGAAAATTAGAAATTCAGCACTCAACCGAAGCGGCCCGTGACGTAGTCCTCGGTCCGTTTGTTCGCCGGGTTGGTGAAGATCTTCGTGGTCAGATCATACTCGACGAGCTCCCCGATGTAGAAGAACGCCGTGTAGTCGGAGATGCGCGTGGCCTGCTGCATGTTGTGGGTCACGATCACGATGGTGAAGTCCTTCTTCAGCTCGAGGATCAGCTCCTCGACCTTGGCCGTGGCGATGGGATCAAGCGCGCTGGCGGGCTCGTCCATGAGAATGATCTCGGGGCGGATGGCGATC
>CANJSG010000071.1 GCA_947476875.1 Verrucomicrobiota bacterium
AGCATCCTGTTCTCGCAGTATTGCGCTGGCCAGGTGCTGCACACATCGGAGCTTGCCTTGACCGAGGTGTTCGCCGCGCTGCTGGCGAAGGAGCGCGCGGGCAAGATCCCAAAACAACTCCGCGAGCGTGCTTGGGAACGGTTCCAGTCCTGGGTCGCTCGCGGAACCGTCGTTTGTGTTCCTCTCAACCGGACCGCCTTGTCCAAGGCCACTTCCGTGTTGGAGAATTGCCATCCGCAGATCGGGCTCCGGACGCTTGATGCCATCCACGTTGGCAGCGTGGATCTTTGCCAACGCTTTCCTTTGGTGACCACCGACGAACGGATGCGTCAGGCCGCCCGCTCCATGGGATTTGGCCTGTTTCCGGCCGATCCCGCATCCAACTGATCTTTCCACGACCATTTTCCCATGCCCGAAGAATCTGAACCATCCAAGCCAGGCGCGTCCGTTCCCGCCTACGCCCTCAACGAGAAGATCGCCAAGATCAATGTCGCCGAGGAGATCAAGGCGTCGTTCCTCGACTACTCGATGTCGGTCATCATCTCCCGCGCGCTGCCCGATGTGCGCGACGGATTGAAGCCCTCGCAGCGCCGCATCCTCTACGCCATGGAGCAGCTCTCGCTCTTTCCCGGGCGCAAACACTACAAGTGCGCGAAGATCTGCGGCGACACTTCGGGCGACTACCACCCACATGGTGAAGCCGTCATCTATCCGACGCTAGTCCACATGGCCCAGCCTTGGGTGATGAGGGAGAGGCTCATCGACGGCAAAGGCAACTTTGGCTCCATCGAAAACGATCCTCCGGCGGCCATGCGTTACACCGAGGCGCGCCTGACGCATCTCGGCGCCGCGTTGATGCAGGACATGGACAAGGATACGGTGGATTTTGTCCCGAACTACGACGAACGAAAGACCGAGCCCTCCGTCCTTCCTGCTGCCTTCCCGAACCTGCTGGTCAACGGCGGCACAGGCATCGCCGTCGGCATGGCCACAAACATCCCGCCGCACAACCTCGGCGAGGTCGTCGACGGCATCTGCGCCCAGATCGACAACCCGGAGATCACGATTCCGCAGTTGATGAAGTTCATCAAAGGTCCGGACTTCCCGACCGGCGGCGTCATCTGCGGGGTCGATGGCCTGAAACAGTATCTCACCACCGGCCGCGGCAGCATCAAGCAGCGGGGCAGGGTGGGTGTGGAACAAATGAAGGGGGGCCGCGAGCAGCTTGTGATCACCGCGATTCCGTTCAACGTGAACCGGGCCGCTTTGGAGGAAAAGATCGCCGACTTGGTGAACCAGAAGATCATCACCGATATTTCCGCGATGCGGAACGAGTCGGACGAGAACACCCGGCTGGTCATCGAGCTCAAGCGCGACGCGATTCCGAAGGTGGTCATCAACAATCTCTTCAAGCACACCGAGCTTGAAAAATCGTTCTCGGCAAACGTCCTCGCCATCGACCACGGCCGCCCGAAGACGCTCAACCTGAAGGAGATGATCGCGGCCTACATCGACCACCGCCGCGAAGTCATCCTGCGCCGGACCCGGTTCGAGCTCCGCAAGGCCGAAGAACGCGCCGAGATCCTCGAGGGTTACGTCGCCGCGTTGCGGAACCTCGACGAGTTCATCCGCATCATCCGCAGCTCAAAAAACCGCGACGAAGCGAAGGTAAAACTGCTCGCGTTCGAATGGACCAAGGCCCAAGTCGAGAAATGGGGCGTGCTCATCCGCAGCGAAGGTCGCCTGGTAGCCGGACGCTGGTCGCTGACCGCGCGTCAGGTCGACGCGATCCTCGAGCTCCAGCTCTACCGCCTGACCGGCCTCGAAATCGACAAGGTCATCGCCGAGTATACCGAGCTTCTCAAGACCATCGCCGACCTGCTCGACATCCTTGCCAAGGAGTCGCGCGTCATGTCCATCATCAAGACCGAGCTGAAGGCGATTAAGGACAAGCACGCCACGCCGCGAATGTCCGAGATCGTTCCCGATGAGGGCGAAATCGCCATTGAGGACCTCATCGCCAATGAAGGGGTCATCGTCACGTTGACCCACAATGGCCTTATCAAGCGCACAAACGTCTCCAGCTATCGCGCCCAAAGGCGCGGCGGCAAAGGCGTCATCGGCATGTCGACGCGGGAAGCGGAGAAACCGGAAGACGCCGACTTCATCGAGAACCTCTTCACCTGCAGCACGCACGACTACCTGATGTTCTTTACGAACTTTGGACGCGTCTACGTCGAGCGGGTCCACGAGATTCCCGACATGGGCCGGGCCGCCAAGGGCCGGTCGATCGCCAACATGTTGGAGCTCCGTGCCGAGGAGAAAATCCAGACCCTCGTCCGCGTCGTCGCCAAGTATGGGGCCAATAAGGAAGACCAGACTTGGCAGCAGACGAACGAACTCTTCTTCGTGACCCGTAAGGGCACGGTGAAACGCACTGCGCTGATCGATTTCAAGAACGTCCGCAAGGGCGGCATCATCGCCATTACTTTGGAACAGGGCGATGACCTCGTCGAAGTCCGGCTGACGAGCGGCAAGGACGAGATCGTTCTCATCACCCGTGAGGGCATGAGCATCCGGTTCGTCGAAGATCAGGTGCGCTCCATGGGGCGCAGCGCCGCTGGCGTGAAGGGCATCGAGCTGGAGAAGACCGACGCGGTGGTTGCATGTGCCTTGGTCGATCCGGGATCAACTTTGCTCGTAGCCGGCGAGCACGGCATCGGCAAGAGGACGGATTTCGAGGAATACCGCGTCCAGAGCCGCGGAGGCAAAGGAATCATTACCATGAAGACCGGTGACAAGACCGGCAACGTGGTTGGAGCCCTGACCGTTCGCGACACGGACGAGATCATGCTCATCACCAGTGCGGGCCAGATGGTCCGCATCCCTGTTCAGGGCATCCGTGAGGCCGGCCGAAACACGCAGGGTGTGAAGCTCATCAACCTCGACGGCAAAGCCCGCCTCCAGGCCATCGCTCCCGTCATCTCGGAGAAGGCGGAGGATGAAGCCGCCGGTGAAGGTGCGCTCGTGCAGTCCTGAGTTCCGAACTGAGAATCAAAACCGGCTGATCGCCCCCGAGGTGGTCAGCCGGTTTTCGTTGAGCGGAGAGACGAAGACGATGCGGTCAACGAAAAAGCCCGACAGCGAACTGTCGGGCTTTTGAATTTGTGATGGAGGCGAGGCCTAAGCCTTTCTGGATTTTCCTTCCGGCTTTGCCGCGGCATCTTCGGGCTTTGGAGCTTCGAAACGCTTACCACGTTTCTCGGTTTTGTCCGCTTCGACGGGAGCAGGAACGGACAAGACAACGATGGGGGTCACGCTCTCGATCCGGACCTTCAGGGTGGCGTGCACTTCCGAGTGGAGGCGCAGGTCGACCTCGTATTCCCCCAGGCTCTTGATCGGTTCCTTGAGATGGATCTTTTTCTTGTCGAGCGAGATGTCGAACTGGGTCTTGAGCGCGTCGGCAATGGCTCCGTTTGTCACGGACCCGAAAAGCTTTCCATCGTCGCCAGTCTTGACCGTCACGACTGCGATCAACTTGCCGATGCTCTTGGCGAGTTCGGTCATCGAGTTCAGGTCGTGCGTCTCGCGTTCCGAGCGGCGTTTTTTGAGAGCTTCGAGGCGTTTCTTGTTCGCCTGATTCACAGGGACTGCCAATCCTTGAGGAAGCAGGTAGTTGCGAGCGTAACCGGCGGCGACCTTGACTTGGTCGGATTCTCCGCCCAATCCCACGATATTGTGGGTCAGGATGACTTCGATCTTTGCCATAAAAGCGATTGAGTTGGTTGAAAGCTAAAAATCAGAACGGAACGTCGTCGTCCTCGATGGGAGGAACGTCGGACTCTGCCGCCGGAGCGGCCGGTTGGGCTGCGGGCCGGGCCGGGCGGCTAGGAGCTGCTGGCGGGGAAGATTCGGGTCCGCCAGCCTTGGAATCAATGAATTGGAACGATTCAAGGATCACACCAAGGCGGCTGCGCTTTTGGCCAGTCGTCTTGTCGTCCCACTGGTCGAGTTTGAGCCTCCCTTCAATCAGAACCGGCCGGCCTTTCTTGAGATATTGGCCGATCACTTCCGCCTGTTTCCCGAAGGCATCGACGTCGACAAACGTGGTTTCGTCCTTGGTCTGTCCATCTTGGCCGGTGTAGCGGCGGTTGATCGCAAGACCAATCTTGGCAATGGCGGTTCCTTGCGGCGTGTAACGCAGCTCAGGATCACGGGTCAGATTTCCCGCGAGGATGACCTTGTTGAAGTTGGCCGCCATGGCAGGAAAAGAAACTATTTGGCGGCAGCGACGGCTACAGGAGCGGCGGAGGCCGGCGTTGCGGTAGCGATGCTCAAGAGGACACGGAAGATGTCGGCGTTCATCGCGAACTTGCCCTGCAGGCCTTTGACGGCCGAGGGGGCAGCCTCGAAAATGATGTTCACGTAGAAACCCGAGACGTGCTTCTTGTCGGCGACACGGCTGAAGGACTTCTTGTCCATCTTCTGCACCGTTTCGATCTTTCCACCGGCGGCGCCGATGTCGGCGGAGATGCGGTCGACGATGTCTTTGACGCCGTCTTCTTTGCCGACAATGTTCAAAATGAACAGACCTTCGTATTTCTTCACGTTGTCTTTTTGTTTTCGCGGGCACTGGGTGCCACACCGTTATACCGACTCATTGCCGACTGAATTCCATCTGTCAGCCAGCATTCAATCTGTCTACTGGCTTGTTCCAGCACAGATTCGAAAATTTTCCACTCGGGCGCCGGAAACGGATCCAGGACAAATCCCGCAATCTGTCGCACGCCGTCATCGCGGCGGCCTATCCCGAGCCGTTGTCGTGCATAGGACCGTGTGCCCAGATGCTTTTCGATCGACTCTAGACCGCGATGTCCGCCCGAACTGCCGTCGCCCCGGAGCCGGATATTGCCCAATTCCAGATCCGCATCGTCGACCGTTACCATGACCCGGTCCACTGAGACCTTGTAGAAGTCGATCAGCGCCCTGACCGATTCGCCGCTCGAGTTCATGAAAGTCTGCGGCTGCGCCAGCAAGACTGCATGGGCTGCATTTTTTGTTCGGGAAACTTTCGCAAGTTGCCGCGGCGCCGCAGACCATGAACCGCCCCACCGTTCTGCCAGCTTCTCCACCACAATGGAACCGGCATTGTGGCGGGTCCTAACATATTCCTTGCCGGGATTGCCGAGGCCGACAATGAGCCAGAGCGAATCCACAAAAAAACGACGCCCTCAAGCACACTCCGCTTGGCGGGCGCCTCAATACGCTTACTTCTTTTTCTCGGCCGGCTTCTTCTCGTCGGCCTTTCCGGCAGGAGCCGCCTTGGCGTCGCCGTCCTTCTTTTCCTTGATCATTTCGACCGCTCCGGCGGCAGGGGTAGCGCCTTCTGCAGCCACCGCTTCAACTTCCTTCTTCGGTTCAGCGACCTTGACGACGACCGCTTCCTTCTTACCGAGAATCTCAACGCCGGACGGAGCCACCACTTCACCGATGTGGATCGCCTTCCCGGCTTCCAAGCCAGAAACATCAATGATGATCGATTCGGGCAAATTCCTGGGAAGCGCGCGGACTTTGATCTTGAGCAAAGTGTGCTGAAGGATGCCGCCGCCGCTCTTCACGCCGATAGGTTCGCCGGTCGTTTCCACAGGAACCGTGACCGTTACAGTCTCGTCCTCTTGAACTTGGTGCAGGTCAACGTGCAGGACTTTGCCGGTCAGGGGATGATGCTGGACTTCCTGAAGCAACGCCAAACGTTTGGCGGATTCACCCGTGATCGACAGGTCGACCAGCAGGGTTTCTGAAACAGAGTGGTTTATCAGGTTGGTGAACTCGATGTTGTTAAACTCGAGGCTCTGAGCAGTTGTTTTTCCGCCATAGATCACGGCAGGAATCCGGCCTTGGGCACGAAGTTTCTTCGATCCACCACGGCGGGACAGAGTTCTAGGATATGCGGTCAGAGCTACAGCTTTCATCTTCTAAGTCGTCATGCCGCGTTAACTGGTGCGGCCACCCTTAAATTCAAACAGCGAGGTCACCGAGGAATTTCCATGAATCCGCTCAATGGCTTCGCCAAGTAATCCTGCCACCGAAAGAGTAGTTATCTTTACGCCTTCGATCGCAGGGCGGTGGACCGTATCAGTGGTGATCAACTCGTCAATACAAGATTTCCTCAGACGCTGTATGCCGAGCTCTCCGAGAATTGCGTGCGAGACGCAGGCGATGATCTTTTTTGCCCCCTTCTTTTTCAAGAGGTCGGCGGCGGCTGTTAGGGTTCCGCAGGTTTCCGTCAGATCATCCACCATCAAAATATTCTTGCCGCGAACCTCGCCGATGACGGCCATGGACTCGATCTCCGTCGGGCTCTTCCGGCGTTTGGCCACGATCGCGATGCCCGCGCTAAGGGATTGGGCGTAGGCGTAGGCCATTTTTAAACCGCCCACGTCCGGGCTGACCACGACCAGGTTCTGGATGTTCTTCTGCTTGAGATACTGATACATCACCGGTGCCGCGTAGAGGTGGTCGACCGGGATGTCGAAGAAGCCTTGGATCTGCTGGGCATGGAGATCCATCGTCAAAACGCGGTTGGCGCCGGCCGAGACGATCAGGTTGGCTACCAGCTTCGCGGTAATGGGGACGCGCGGCTGGTCTTTCCGGTCCTGGCGGGCGTAGCCGTAGAAGGGAACCACGGCCGTGATCCGGTTGGCGCTGGCCCGACGGACGGCGTCCGTCATGATGAACAGCTCCATCAAGTGATGGTTCGTCGGTGGACTGGACGGCTGGATGATGAAGACATCCTCTCCGCGGACGTTCTCATCGATCTTGACGAACGTTTCGCCATCCGGAAACGAGTTGACGGTGCACCGGCCAAGCTCGCGTCCGATGGACTTCGCGACTGCTTCGGCCAAGGTTCGGTTGGCGTTTCCGCTGAAGATTTTCACTGCGCGACGCTGTTTCAATGACTGGTAGAAAAAGCACGACCACCTGTCAAAAGGTGGTCGTGACGACGGCGGACAGTAGCAACCGACCCTTCCCAAGCAAGGCCGAAGGCTGGGAGGGCTATTGGATTCCTGGAAGAGTCAGCGTTCCGATCGAGCGATCGAGGCGAGTGCGGGCGACAGAATAGTCGCGAAGCGCCTGGATCTGGGTCGTTCGGGATTCGGTGAGGGCGGTCTCGGCGTCCAGGACCTCCAACTGGGTGCCTGAGCCGGCTTCGGTGCGGGCTTTCGCGAGGCGGAGGGCTTCTTCGGCTTGCTCAAGGACCTTCTTTTGGGATTCAAGCACTTCCCGAGATTCTTCGAGATTCGACCACGCAGTGCGGACCTCTAGGGAAATACTCCGGTCGGTTTCACTGATGCTCTCTTCGGCTTTCTCAAGGACGGCCCGAGCTTCCGCAACTTTTCCTTTGGTCAGATCACCGTCCCAGAGGTCCCAGGACAGCAGCGCTCCGGCGAACCACCCCGACTTCTCCTCGGAAAGGTCCCGGGTGAACGAGGAATTGCGCGCGCCGTAGCCGAGAAAACCGTTGATCGAAGGCTTTGCCCCGGCTTTCGCGGCTTTGACAGCCTCGCGTCGGATGTCGGCGGCGAGCGTCAGCGACCTGAGTTCAGGGCGTTTGGTGCGCGCGGAGGCCAGAGCTTCTTCGACCGTCAACGATACGGGTTCAGCCGTCAGTTTATCGGCGAACTTGAGCGGGATCTCGCTCCACATGGCCGCCGGAAGGTCATAGCCGAGCAGGTTGATCAAATTATTCTTCGAGATGCGGTAGGCGTTTCTGGCGCGGATCAGCCGGGGCTTGGCGTTGGCCACGGCGACTTCGGCGCGGAGGACGTTGAAACGCGGGGCGGTGCCCGCTTCGAAGCGTCGCTTCTGGTCTTCGAGTTCTTTTCCGAGCAGCGCGATCGATGCCTCCTGCACGGTGATCTGCTCGGCGGCGAGCAGCGCGTCGTCATAGGCGGTCAGCACTTCCAAGGCGGTGTTGGCCGCGGTCGATTCGAGCGTCGCCTCGGCTTGATCCTTCACCATTCGGCTCTGGGCGCGGTTGGCCGTGATGCGGCCTCCTTCGTAGAGCGGTTGGACGATCTGGGCGTTCGCAGACCAGTTCTGCGCCGGGGAATCTCCGAAACCGAAGCTCTCGATGCTGCCCCGGTCATTGGCGCGGAACGAAGCGTCCGTGCGGACGCGTGGCATGCCCGCGGACCGAAGCTGCCGGGACTGGCCGGCCGCCGCCTCGATTTCAATACGAGCCTTTTTGAGCGCGCTGTTGTGGCGGGCCGCAAAGTCCAACGCCTCTTTGCGTGTGAGCGGTTGTTGGAACAGTTCCAGCACTCCTGGCGAAGTGGTTTCCGCGGCGGCGGCGAACGCGACGGCAGTGGAAAGGATACTGATGGCGAACGCTTTCATGGTCGGGATAGGTCGAATCGATTTTGGGAAAGTCAATGGACGGCGGCGGTCGAGTTGGTGCCGGGCGCGGCTGGGCCGGCACTCGCCGGCCGCGCGATGAAGACGTCGACCTGCTGGCCGACGTAGATCGGGAAAGAGGGAAGCTCCAGGTCGTAGATGATCTGAAGCACGCGGGTATCGACGCGTTCCGCCGAGTCGCCGGTGAGCGACTTTTTCGGCACGACGAACGGTTCGATGCGGATGAAGCGAAGAGGCATTTTCTTGTCGTTGCTGCCCTTGAGAAAGGCTGTGCCCGCCTGGCCGGCGACGACCAACGGCGCGTTCTGTTCGTCCACGTCGGCCCGGATCTGCAGCGTGGACACGTCTCCGAGAATCATGAGCGGTGCGGCGTTGACGCCGAGGCTGGCGTATTCGCCGGCACGAATGTTGAGCTGGAGAATCTTTCCGTCGCGCGGAGCCTTCACGGTCAGGACATCCAGTTCGGTTTCCGCCTGCTTGATCTGCGCGCGGAGTGTCGCAAGATCGGCTTCCAATCTCTCCTGCCGGGCCTTGGCGGCTTCGAGCGCGAACCACTTCCTCTTGCGCTCGTCCTCGGTGGCGACGCCGGTTTTCAGCAGTTGCTCGGTGCGGGCGAGTTGGTCGGTCCAGTCGTTGATCGAGACTTTCTCGACGTTGCGTTGAGCTTCGAGGCTCCGGATCTGCGCGCGGGAGGATTCCAAGCGCGCGGTCGCTTCACGATTGTCGAGGTGAAGCAGCGGTTGCCCTTGGGCCACGGTGGAGCCCACTTCCACGAACACCTTGGCCACGAGTCCGGGCCGGGGCGTGGCGATGGAAACGTTCTCCCGCTTGGCTTCGATGATGCCGGTGGCGGCGACGAAGTCCTTGTAGGGCGACCGCGTCGGTTCGGACAGCGGCGGCGGAATGGGCGGTTTCTCGAGCTGTTTGAGGACTAGGACGATGCCGCCAACGATTCCGATGATGGCGAGGTAGAAGCTCAGTCGTTTGAAAATCATGGGAAGGTCTCAGTTCAGTGTCCGGCCATGGACTTGGATGGATTCTCGTGCACGCGCTGGACGCGGCCGTCGTCCATCTCTGTCATCCGGTCGGCGAAGTTGAAGATGCGGTTGTCGTGCGTCACCACGATGACGCAGCGGCCCGGGCCCCGGGCCACGGAGGAAAGCAGTTCCATCACGCGCTGGCCGGTGTCCTTGTCGAGGGCGGACGTCGGTTCGTCGCAGATGATCAGGCGCGGCTCGTGGATGAGCGCGCGGGCGATGGCCACGCGTTGCTGCTGGCCGCCGGACAGGTTGGTCGGGCGTTCGTCTCCGCGTTTGCCGATGTTGACCTTCTCCAACATCGCGCGGGCGCGGTCTTCGGCTTCCTTCAGGCCGACGCCGTTGATCAGCAGCGGCACGGTCACGTTCTCCAGCACACTCAGCGTGGGAATGAGATTGAACGATTGGAAGATGAAGCCGATGTGGCCGGCGCGGAAGGCGGTGAGCTGCTTCTGCGACATCGTGTGCAGCGAATGGCCGAACACTTCGACCTCGCCCGAGTCGAATCCGAGCGTGCCGGCAATGACCGAGAGCAGGGTCGTCTTTCCGCAGCCGGACGGGCCCACGATCATGAGCAGTTCGCCGCCACGCGCGTCGAAGTCCACGCCCTTGAGCGCATGCACGGCGGCGTCGCCCTTGCCGAAGGTCTTCGTCACGCCGCGCACATGGATGACGCGGTCGAGGCCGTTCACGGTTCGATTGGAATCGAGGTCAGCCACGGAAGACAACGGCGGGTTCAAGTTTGCGCACCTGGCGGATGCCGAGGAGCGAGGCGAAGGTGCAGATCAGAAGAACGGCCACGAAGGAACCGAGCGGCAGTTGGTAGGGCAGCGCGAACGGCGGCTGACCCATCTGGATGAATTTCCACCCGATGAACACGGATAGCCCAAGGCCGATGCCATAGCCGATGATGCCCACGGTGAAGGCCTGCAGCAGCACCATGCGCGTGATCAGTCCGTCGCTTGCGCCCATCGCCTTGAGGGCTCCGAAGTGGCGCAGGTTCTCGAGGATGAACGAATAGAAGGTCTGCCCGGCGACAGCCACGCCGACGATGAACCCGAGGATGATCGTCGTCATGAACGAGATGGGAATGCCCGTGTTCTTGAAGAACCATTTCACCGTGGATTCGCCGAAAGCCTCCTCGGTGTAGGCCCCCAATCCGGTTTTCTCACGGATCTGTTGAGCCGCCTGATCCGCTGTCCAGCCTTCTGCGGGACTGGCCAGGATGTAGCTGAGCATCTTGCGCGTGCGCGGCGCGAACTGCAGCGCCTGCTCGTAGGTCGAGAAGATGTAGGGGTAGCCGAAGAATGATTTCTCCGTCTGGCAGATGCCGACGATGCGGGCCTCCTTGTCGTTCATTTCGAAGGTGTCGCCCATGCCGAGCGGTTTGGCCCGACCGACGCTCAACCGTTTGACCGTCAGATCGTCGATGATGACGGCGTTCGGGATGCGGAGATCCTCCACTCGGCCTTCGATCATTTTCGTGGGGCGTCCGACCATCGTCGCATTGTCGAGACCGACGAGCTGGATCGGCTTGAAGGTGCCATCCACAAGCCGCGCCTGGAGGATTCCCCAATACATCGGCACCGCCCAGGCCACGCCCGGAATGCTGCGGACGCGGCTGACATCGGTGTCGCGCATCGGCTTCACCTCGTTCACCTGTTCGACCTTCGGGTCCACTACCCAGATCGGCGCGCGCATGTTCTTCAGGTTGCCCTTGGTCCACTCGATGATGCCGACGAACACGCCTCCCTGCTGCGTCATGAGCAGCGCGGCGAACGCCATGCCGCTGAGCAGCATGATGTATTTTGCCCTGTCGGCGAACAGCATCTTGAGTCCGAGTCGATACATGCGGATGGGTCCTACTTGCGCCGACGCGCCGGGGGAACTTTTCTGCCGGGGAGGGTGCGTTTTCGTTTCACGGTTTGGCCCGCGTCTTTCAAAGCCCGAATTCCGCCCAAGGAAAACTGGGCCACGTGGTTGACCAATGATTCCAAGTCGCCCTGGTCCAGCTTGAAGTCGGGATTCATCCGTTCGAGCACGGGACGGCAGTGCGCGTAGAAGACGATCTGGCCGATGATGCTGAGAGCCGTCTGCCGCCGACTCGCCTCGGGAAAGCCGGGCCCGAGCAGGTGTTTGAGGATGTCGTCCAGCAAGAGGCTCGTGGGCTTCACCACCTTCTCCACCATCAAGTCCAGGGCGGAGGTCGGCTCGATCATCTCACGCATCACGATGCGGCCGTGGCGGCACTGGGCGCCGGCGGCGAGGATCCGCTGGAGGTAGCCGCGGACAAACGCGAGGAACCGTTCTTCGGGCGTGCTCGTCGCGGATACTCCGGCGTCGAGGGGGAACCGGGCGATGACCTGGTCGAACGCCGACTGGATCAGCGCGGCGTAGAGGCCTTCCTTGTCGCCGAAGTGGTAGTTCACCGCGGCCACGTTGGCTCCGGCGCGTTCGCAGATGTCGCGGACGCGGGCGCTGCGGAAGCCCGTTTCGGCGATCACCTCGGCCGCCGCCTCGAGCAGGGCCTCGCGGGTGCCGGGCTGGACCGTTGGATTGTCTTTGGTTGCCGCCATCTCAAACACTTGTTTGAAAGATCTATTTCAAACAAGTGTTTGAATGTCAAACGAGGTTTTGACGGATGGGCTGTCGTGGGCCGGGCGTCCCCGCCCGGCCAGGACACGCTGCTGGTGGTCCGCAACAAGGGTTCACCAAGTAGCTGCCGCCGCTCCGCGGCTCAAGGACGGCTCTCCTTGAATTCTCAGACAGGTTCTCAGGGCGCGGACGTGCCGGGATGGCTTGCAACCCTCAGCTCCGGCGGGAGGCGGCTGTCGATCTTGGGCAGTGTTTTTCCGCGTTGCAGCACCGACTGGCCGGGCGGGGACGCCCGGCCTACGAACCAGCGGCTACTTCTCTAGCGGCAGGTAGGTCCAGGCAATGTCGTCGGCGGTGGCTGTCGGCGGGGTCTGGGGATTTTCCGTCGCCGCGATCCTGGCGATGTCCTTCTCCTTCTTTTTGACAGCCCGGCCCTGGTCATCGCGGCCGTTGGGGCCGACCGAGTAGAGCAGGTATCGGCCGTCGGTCGTCGTGGTGTAGTGGAGCGGGGCCTTGCTGAAGGGATCATTCAGCGCTTTGGGAAGAAACTTCGGGGTTAACGCCGACAGGGAATCCGGGTAGTTGCCGGTGGCGAGGGCGTGCCGCTCCAAGGCGATGGCGGTGCGGGCGAGAGATTGGTGGGCTTCGGGGGCGGCGGCCTTTTGGAGGAAGTTGCCAATGGCCGGGTAAAGAAGGCGAACGAGGATGTATCGTGGATGTCGGGGCAAGGCGAGCAGGCCGTCCAGGGTCTGTTTCGCTTCGCGGAAATCCGGGACCGATCCATCTCTCGGGAGCAGTGCGTCGGTCCACTGGTTCTGGGAGATCAGGTTCTCGGTGATGATGAACCGCGTCGGAAGGACGCGGACTAAGTCCATCAAACCCTCGTTATTGGCGAGTGTCTGAGAGGCCCATGCCATCCCGGAGGGATTGGAGATCCATTGCTCCATGGTTGTGGTCGAAAACGCGCGTTCGGCATCCAGCGATCTACGACACAGTTTGCCGTAGTTTCGCGAAGAAAGGAGGGAGTCCAGTTCCGCGAGCTGCGATTCGTTCCAAGCCTTTACCCGAAGGCCTTCCCAGATCGGCTGGATGGCCTGGCCGTCGATGGCGATCCCGACGAGGAACGAAATCATTAAGGGTTCGGAAGCGGAGATCTTGCCAAGGCCCCAGCAGGTTTTGATGTCCCGCAAGGCCCCAGAAGCATCCGATGCACCGAGCCTGGCGCACGCCCGGAGGCGATGTATGGAACTCAGTTGTTTCAGGGCTGGTAGATGCGGGATGAGCACCATGAACGTATCCTGATACCGCATCTGGAAGGCGACGATCGGGCGGTCGGCAGCGGATTCGATCTCGCGAAGCTCGGCGTCCCACGCCTTAAGCGCGGTGAGAACTGCTGTGGCATCCGATGCGTCGTCGCGTGCTTGTGGGAAGAGGGCGGCGTTGGTGAATGAGGCGCGGTATTTGGCCAACTCGATCTTTTTCTGGGTTGGCCAAGTCGCCGAGGTGGGTTGGTTTCTGATTGGAAGGCTGATCTTTTCCAGGCGCTTAATGGCGGCCTGGCCTGCTGGGCTGGCGATGGCTTCATGGGTGAGTCCGAAATCCTTGAACAGCGGCGTGGTGGCGAAGTTGTCCGGGTCCGGCACGGGTTTGTGGACCATCGCCATGAGATCCAGCATGACTCCGCGAGCGACGAGTTCCGCGCGGTAGTTTGCCCACTTCCGGGCGGATATCTGGTTGGCCACGGTCAAAGCCAGAACCAGTGGAGTGACGATGAAAAACAACAGGTAGTAGAGCGGAACGACGGTGAGGCGGCTCCACACTGGCAGGCGTTCGCCCGCAGGAGCGGGTTGTCCGGCGGCTACAGCAGCTCGCACGCGGGCACTGCGACGATTCCAGGCGAACACGGTCATTCCTCCCCAGACCACGCCGATGGAGACCACCATCCAGAACGGCCACCAGAGGATGATCCATTGGCCGGAGGCGGTTTTTAGTCCGAGCCAGCAGAGCCCCGTGAAGAACATCGCCCACAGCAGGGTTCGCACGGCGAGCTGCCAGATCGGATAGGTCTTCGCCGGGTCGGGACTGAGCGGTGTTTTCCAGCGGCGCGGAGCGTCGGCATGGGCCAAGAGGGTGGCGCTGAGGGTATCGCGGAGTTTCATGGGAGTGGTGGGTGGAGACCGGGTTCAGGCACTGGTGGCGGCGGGGCCGTTGGTGCCGAAGGAATTCAACTGGCGTTTGGGGCGATCGGCTTCAGGGCGAGCCGCGCGAGGCAGGTCTTCGCTGGCGTCGGTGCCCTGGAGTTCGCTGAGGAGCTGGCGTCGGAAGGCCAACGCCTGCTGGATGGATTCTTCCCGCTGAACCGCCGATGCGACCGAGACGTTTGCCGAGCTGGATGAACCGTTGGAAGACGAGAGGGAATTGATCGTCAGGATGATCACCCACAGTGCGGCAGCGGCGGTCCATTCAGTGGGGATGCCACGGAACCAGGCGGCCATTTGTTGAATGAATGTGGCGCTTCCGGCCGGAGTGATAGCGCGCAGCTGCGGTTGTTCGGCAGCGGCCGCTGCGGAAAGAATTTCGTCACGCCAAGCGGGTGATGGCGGGCGGAAGGTGGTTCGGCGAAGGCGCGCCTCCAGCGGGTCGGAACCGTTGGGCTGGGGATTTTCGGATGGCTTCATGGCGAGTGCGGGTTCAGCGGATCTCTTCGTAAAGGGGACGCAGCCGGGTGCGAAGTTTGTCTAGGCCGTAGCGGTAACGGCTGGCGGCGGTGTTGGCGGGAATGTCGAGCGTCTCGGCGATCTGCTCGAAGGTGAGTCCTTCCCAGAGCTTGAGGTGGACGACGGCGCGTTGGTCCCCGGGAAGTTCGGCCAGAGCGTGGGCCAGTTCGTTGCGGAACGCGGCTTCGTCCGGATCGCCGGAAGGCGCGAAGAGTTCGAGCGCGTCAGTTTGAAAGGCTTCTTCTCGGCGGTTTCGCGTATCGCGTCGGCGGCTGAGGTCGACGATCTGGTTGTGGGCGAGCCGAAGAAGGAAACCGCGCCAATCGCGGATCTTTTCCAAGGCGTCCGCCTGTTTGGCAAGGCGGACGAAGACTTCCTGGAGCACGTCGCGCGCGTCGGCTTCCGAGCGGGTCAGGTTCAAGGCAAAGGCGAAGACCGGCCCGGCATGGGCGTCGTAGAGGCTGGCGAGATCAAAATCGGGATTGCCGGGCATCAGGTTCAGTAGGAGGACGCGGCGGGGTGGGGGAATTGTCTATTGAAAAGCGGATTGGCCCGCCATGTGAACAGCCTGTGAGCAACGGTTAACAAACAATGCGCCAGAATTCCGGAAAGCCTTTGCCGGTCGGGGCGCGGACACTGTCTACTCTGCCGCCCATGATCGACGGAACAGACATTCCAGGCGGGCAGCCGCAAGAGCCGGGATTCGCGCGCAAGCGCCGGAGCCGGAAGAGCGAGGATTCGTCGACCAACCACATGCGCCCCGGCGACCAGCTGCCTCCGCACGCGGCCGAAGCCGAGCAGGCCGTTCTCGGCTGCGTGTTGCTCGCGCCACAGGATTGCATGGGGGAATGCCTGGAGAAACTGAAGTGCGGTTCCGCGGCGTTCTACGACATGCGGCATCAGGTTCTCTTCGACCTGCTGGCTGGAATGTATGACGCGAAGGAGCACATCGACCTGATCACCGTCCCGCAGCGGCTGAAGGATCGCGGGCTCCTCGAAGCGGCCGGCGGCCGGGCTTATGCGGCGTCGCTGCCGGACATGGTGGCGTCGCCGGCGATGATCGGCACCTACCTCAACGCCGTCTGGGAGAAATACATCCTTCGCCGGATGATCCAGGTTTGTTCCGGTGGATTAGCCAAAGCCTACGAGAACACGGAATCCGTGGACGGCCTGCTCGACGAGGTGGAGAAGGACATTCTTTCGATCAGCCAGGAGCGGGTCTCGACCTCGACGCCGGGCATGAAGGAACTGGTCAACAAGACCATCGAGAAGATCCAGCAGTATTACCTCCAGCAGGGACAGCCGACGGGAATTGCGACCGGCTTCACCGATCTCGACAAGATGACCAACGGCTTGCAGCCGGGCGACATGGTCGTGATCGCGGCCCGTCCTTCGATGGGCAAGACCTCGTTCGCCATGAACATCGTCGAGCACGTGGCCATCGAGCTGAAGATTCCCGTGGGTGTGTTCAGCCTTGAAATGACCTCCGAATCGCTGGTCATGCGCATGATCTCGTCCTGCGCCCGGGTGAACATGCGGAACATCCGCGAGGGGTTCCTGGCTGAGACCGACTTTGCCAAGCTCACCAGCTGGGCGGGACGGTTGGCCGCCGCGCCGCTCTACATCGACGATACGAGCGGACTTTCGATTCTCCAGCTGCGGGCGAAAGCTCGCCGGATGTGGCAACAGCACGGCGTTCGGTTGTTCGTGATCGACTACCTCCAGCTCCTGCATTCGACCAATCGCAGGGCGGACAATCGCCAGCAGGAGATCGCGGACATATCGAGCGGCATCAAGGGAATCGCCAAGGAACTGAAGGTTCCGGTGATCGTTCTGGGCCAGCTGAACCGCGAATTCGAGAAGGACAAGGACCGCAAGCCCAAGCTCTCGGATCTCCGTGAGTCAGGGGCCATTGAACAGGACGCCGATCTCGTGGGTCTGCTCTACAAGGCCGACCCCAGCAGCCCCGGCCGCGCAAAAAGCCGTGACGACGACGGCGAGGATGGGGTTGAGTCGGACGTCATTCCGGTGAACGTGTTGATCGCGAAACAGCGCAACGGCCCCACGGGCGATGTTCACCTGACGTTTTTCAAGAAATACACCCGGTTTGAAAATGCGGCCAAGATCAATGCGGAAGACCTCCCGCCGGATGCGTAAGCTCGCCCGGCCAAACCGTGCGGCGTGGTTAACGATGGCTGCGCTGTGCGCCGCGATCGTCCAAGCCGGTGCCCAAAGCGAACTCGCCCCCAAGATTGCCAAGATCGACGTCCGGCACGTCGGTCCTCCGGCCGTCAGCGACTCGTTGGTGCGCGCCAACATCCGCCTGAAGGAAGGCGACGACTACCGGCGGCCGAGCGTCGACGATGACATCCGTCAGCTCTACGCCACGGGCTACTTCTACAACATCCGGGTCGGCGAGGAGATCGCGCCCGAAGGCATGAAGCTGACCTATGTGGTCCAGGGCAACCCGACGATTTCCACGGTCACCTTTTCCGGGAACAAGAAATACAGCGACAGCAAGATCCGGAAAAAGGTCACCTCCAAGACCGGCGAGCCGCTGAGCGAACGCAAGCTCTTCGCCGACGCGCTCGAAATCCAGAAGCTCTACCAGAAGGCCGGTTACCAGAAGACCACGGTCAAGCCCGTCTCCAGCATCGACGAAAATTCCGGTCGCGGATCGGTCACGTTCGAAATCACCGAAGCGCCGAAGGTGAAGGTCAAAGACGTCGTCTTCGAGGGCGCGAGCGCTTTCAGCCAGCGGAAGCTCCGCAAGGAAATGAAGACGCGGCGCTGGTGGATGTTCTCCTGGCTCACCGGGACCGGTGTGCTCAAGGACGAGCAGTTCGAGGAGGACAAGGACAAGTTGGCCGAGTTCTACCAGAACCAAGGCTACGTCGATTTCCGGATCAAGGACATCAAGATCGACCGCCCGAACGACAAGTCGATGATCCTCCGGATCTCCTTGGATGAAGGCCGGCAATACAAGGTCGGGAAGGTTACGTTCACCGGGAACAAGCTGTTCACGGTCGAGCAGTTGTCTTCCGTCCAGTATTTGAACGAGAAGAAAAAACGGTCGAAGATGATGTCCGGCGACACCTTCACCGCCGAAGGACTGTCCAAGACGGTCGAAGCGATCAAGGACTCCTACGGGGCC
>CANJSG010000072.1 GCA_947476875.1 Verrucomicrobiota bacterium
CCCCTCTCCTGCGTTGTCTCGTTTTCTGCGGTTAACCAATGGGAAACAACGGAGCGCGGCCCTCTGGGCCGCAGCAGGTCCACCTCTTTGACAGGGTCCTAACATCAAGTCGTGCTCGGCCGCTGCGGACTGGAAGGCCGCGCTCCGAAAGCCGGTCGGCATTCACTGCCTTTCGATGTTGGGAGTTGGATGTTGCGGGTTCGATGTTTCCCTAAAACGAAGCACCGACTGGCCGGGCAGGGATGCCCGGCCTACTTACGCGATCATTTCCTTGACCACATGGCCGTGGACGTCGGTGAGGCGGAAGTCGCGGCCGGCGTAGCGGAAGGTCAGCTTCTCGTGGTCGAATCCCAGCAGCTGCATGATCGTGGCGTGGAGGTCGTGGACGTGGACTTTGTTCTCCGCCGCAGCAAAGCCGAACTCGTCGGTCGCGCCGTGGACGTAGCCGCCTTTCACGCCGCCGCCGGCCATCCACATGGAGAAGCCGTGATGGTTGTGGTCGCGGCCGTTAATCTTGCCGGCATTGGAGCCGGGCGTGGGCAGCTCGACGGTGGGAGTGCGGCCGAATTCACCGCCCCAGATGACGAGCGTCTCGTCGAAGAGGCCGCGTTGTTTGAGATCGGAGAGGAGCGCGGCGATGGCCTGGTCGCATTGGCCGGCGAGTTTCTTGTGCTGGACCTCGATGTCGTCGTGGCTGTCCCACGGCTGGCCCGCGCCGTGCCAGAGCTGGACGAAACGCACGCCGCGTTCGATCAGTCGGCGGGCGATGAGGATCTGCCGGGCCTGGACGGAATCGCCATAGGCGGCTCGGACGGACTCGGGCTCCTTGCTCACGTCGAAGGCGTCGGTCGCCTCCATCTGCATGCGGTAGGCGAGTTCGAAGGACTGGATGCGCGCCTCAAGCTGGCCGTCGTTCTGCCGGGCTTCCTTGTGTTTTACGTTGAGCTTTTGCAGGAGGTCGAGCTGGCCGCGCTGCACCTTCGTCGAGCTGTAGTTGTTCCGGATATTCTCGATGAGCTTCTCGATGTCGCGGTGCTCGGTGTTGATGTAGGTGCCCTGGTAGACGCCGGGGAGAAAGGCGGACTGCCAGTTCTGCGATTCCTGGATGGGGTAACCGCCCGGGCACATGGCGATGAAGCCGGGGAGGTTCTGGTTCACCGAACCAAGGCCGTAGTTGACCCACGAACCGAGGCTGGGCCGGGGCAGCCGCGCTTCGCCGCAGTTCATCAGGAGCAGCGACGGCTCATGGTTCGGCACGTTGGCATACATCGAACGGATGACGCACATATCGTCCACATGCTGGGCGGTGTGCTTGAAGAGTTCGGAGACCTCGATGCCGGACTGGCCGTATTTCTGGAACTTGAAGGGCGACCGGTAGGCCGCGCCGGTTTTCCTTTCGGTCTTGAGTTCGAGCGGGATGGCCTTGCCGTGGAATTTGTCGAGGGACGGCTTGGGATCGAACGTGTCAACGTGCGACGGCCCGCCGTTCATGAAGAGGTGGATGACGCGCTTGGCCTTGCCGGGAAACTGCGGGGCCTTCGGCGCGGTCGGATTGATGAAGCCGTCGGCCATCGCGGAGCCGGTCAGGGCATTGCCCATCATCGCCCCGAGACCGAGCGCGCCCATGCCCATGCCGCAGCGGTTGAGGAACTGACGCCGCGTCAGCGCGAGATGCTCGGGGTTGAAGGCGTGGTTGTTCATCGGGTTTTCGGACGAAACGTAGCAGACGGGAATTCAAGCTCAACGTCTGGTTCAAGTGTTCTTCGTCTTCGCCCTCCTCCTTCTCGATCTCGCTCTCCTTCTCGGAAAGGCGGGTTAACCAAAGATGCACACAGATCGGAATGCCTGAAGGCGGAAGCTTTGGCGGTGATCGCTCTGCTTGGAATTGAGCCGCCCGTTAGCCGAAGCCCCATCTGTGGTTGCTTCCCTGCTTCGAGAAGGAGAACGAGGACGCGGTCGGGAAGGATCGAAGGCTTCGGGAATCCTTCCTTGCTCCCGCCGCCCCGGGTCCGGCACAACTTGCGCCGTCAGGGCCCATGGAACTCGGACTTACGAACCCCGCGAGAGCCGGAAGGCAGCACCGGTAGTTTGCTCCCGTTTGCCGTGGTCACCCTGACATTTTCTTTTTCCTCCCCCGCGCGATTCCTTCGGGAAGAATTTCTGGCGCGGCGCAGTCCTTGGTTCATCCTCCGCCCTCACATCGCCGCATGAGCTATCAGGTCATCGCCCGGAAATACCGTCCGCAACGCTTCGAAGACGTCGTCGGGCAGGAGCACGTCACCCAGACGCTGGCCAACGCCATCGCCGCCGGCCGGATCGCGCACGCCTACCTCTTCTGCGGCCCGCGCGGCACCGGCAAGACCACGATCGCCCGCATCTTCGCCAAGGCGCTCAACTGCACCGGCGGGCCGAGCGCCACCTTTCCCGACGACGATCCGCGCGTGAAGGAGATCACCGACGGCCGTTCGCTCGACGTGCTGGAGATCGACGGCGCGTCCAACAACGGCGTGGAACAGGTCCGGGAACTGCGAGACACCTGCAGGTTCGCCCCCGCCTCGTCGAAGTTCAAAATCTACATCATCGACGAGGTCCACATGCTCTCCACAGCGGCGTTCAACGCGCTGCTCAAGACGCTGGAGGAACCGCCGGCGCACGTGAAGTTCCTCTTCGCCACGACCGATCCGCAGAAGGTCCTGCCGACCATTCTCAGCCGCACGCAGCGCTTCGACCTGCGTCGCATTCCCACGCCGATGATCGCGAAACACCTCTCGTGGATCGCCGGCCGCGAAGGCGTGAAGATCGACGACGCGGCGCTCTACGCCGTGGCCCGGGCGGCCGACGGCGGCTTGCGCGACGCGGAATCGACGCTCGACCAGTTGATCAGC
The DNA here is from genome assembly GCA_947476875.1 of Verrucomicrobiota bacterium. GTDB lineage: Bacteria > Verrucomicrobiota > Verrucomicrobiia > Limisphaerales > CANJSG01 > CANJSG01. Next base: position 2,886 of record CANJSG010000072.1, read on the forward strand.
TTCTGCGGAAACGACATCGCCGAAGCCGACGTGCTCTCGATGTTCGGCCTAAGCGCCCAGAGCCAGATCCTCGCGCTCGTCCGCGCCGTGATCGACGGACAAGCGGAGCCGGCCTTGCGCGAACTGAACAGCCTCGCCAAACAGGGCAAGGATCTGAGCCGCCTGCTCACGGATCTGCTCGGGCACTTCCGCAACCTTCTGGTCTTCCAAGTATCCAAGGGCGATCTCTCGCTCCTCGAAGTATCCGAAGCCGAGGCCCAGTCGCTCGCCGAACTCGCCCCGCAGATCGGCGCGGATGGTTTGGCCCGCGTGCTCGAAGTGTTGACCGATGCCGAAGGCCGCTTCCGCGACGCCACGTCGAAGAAGATCCTTCTGGAAGTCACCTTGATCCGCGCCATCGAAGCGCGTCAGGCCGTGAGCATCGACGCCGTGCTGCGCCAGCTGAACGTCCTCCGCAAAGAAGCCGGTTCGGCCGTTTCCAATCCTTCTCCTAATCCTTCTCTTTCTCCTGCTCCCCAGCCCACCCGCTCACCGGCACACCCGCCAGTTGCATCGGCGCCATCGCCGGCCCCGGTCGCTCCCGCCAGGCCAGTCGCGACCTACACGCCGCCACCTGCCACCCAGACTGCCCCCGCACCCGCGCCGGTTCAGGCCGCCATTCCACCTGCGGACCTGCCCGCGCTCTGGGGTCGACTCGTCGGCCTTTTGACCGAGCCCTCGACGGTGTTCTTGAAGAACTATCTGCTGAAGGCCTTCCCGGTTTCCGCCACCAACAATCTGTTCACCATCGGATTCCCGTCGTTCGCCGCGAGCGACATGACCCTGGCCGACAATCCGGTGAACCAGTCGAACCTCCGCAAGAAACTCGCTGAACTCGGCATGCCCAATGCGCAGGTGAAGTTCGTCGTCGCGCAACCTCCGGCCGACTGGACACCACCGGCCAGTCCCATATCCGTCGCCCCGACGCCGGCCGCTTCGATCAAGCCCGCGCCGACGAACCGGCCCGCCGCCACTCCGGCGCAGATCCTGCCGCCTCCCCCGCCCGCGTTGACGAAGGAGGACTTCAAGAACGACCCGCTCATCCAGAAGGCGCTCGAAGTGTTCAAGGGCGAGATCGTCGACTTCAAACCGGCCGGAAATTGATCACGAAGGTGAGGAGCCCGGAGCAATGCTCCACGCTCCTCACCTTCGGCCTTTGGCCTTCGCACTTCGTCATTCCCCCACGCACTTCTCACTGGCCCGCCACGGCCGACGCCACTAGCTTTTGCCCATGTCGAGCATCGGAAAATTGATGAAGCAGGCTGCGCGCATGCAGTCGCAGATGGGTGAAATCCAGGCGGCCCTCGCCAAGCGCACCGTCGAATCCACCAGCGGCGGCGGCGCCGTGAAGGTCGTGGCCCGTTGCGACGGCACCATCGAATCCATCAAGATCGATCCCGCCGCGCTCAATCCCTCCGACGCCCAGATCGTCGAGGACATGATCCTCACCGCCGCCAACCAGGCGTTGAACCAGGCCAAGGACATCTCCAACCAGGAGATGGGCAAGGCCACCCAGGGATTCAACATCCCCGGGATGTAAGGCGCCCGTCGCGGCATGCCTTCCCTGCCTGAACCGATCCAGCAGCTCACCGCCGCGCTCTCCTCGCTGCCGGGCATCGGGCCGCGTTCCGCCGAACGCCTCGCGCTCCACATCGTCCAGAGCGACGCCGCCAGCGTCCAAGCCCTCGCCACCGCGCTGACCAACGCCCGCGAACGCGTCCACGCCTGCAGCGTCTGCGGCGCATTGACCGAGGCGGATCCCTGCGGCTTTTGCACCGACCCACGACGCGATTCGCATCTCATCTGCCTCGTCGAGAAACCGACGGACATCTTGAGCGTGGAAAAATCCGGCAGCTTCCGCGGACGCTTCCACGTCCTCGGCGGAAGGATCTCCCCGCTCAACGGCGTCGATCCCGAAGACCTCCGCATCGCCGAACTGGAGAAGCGCCTCGAAAGCGAGCCGATCCAGGAAATCATCCTCGCGCTGGGCACCGACGTGGAAGGCGACGCCACCAGTCATTACCTCGCAAAACGGTTCGCACCCCGCGGCCTCAAGGTCACCCGCCTCGCGCGCGGCCTGCCCGCCGGCAGCGGCCTCGACTTCGCCGACGAGATGACCCTCGCCCGCGCCCTCGAAGGCCGGAGCGTGCTCTGACAAGCCGGGTGGATGGGCAGGTGAGCAGGTGGGAAAGTGGGCGGGGGAGAAAGGCGGATATGGACAAGAAGGCTTGGACCCCCCGGTAGCCACCCGGGCATTGTCGAGAAGCGACTCAGGAAACGATCCAGCCACAAGGTGGCTGGATCACGCCCACCCAATTCAATTCGTCCTGAAAGGACGACGGACAAACGTCTCCTTCGTCCCTTCGGGACTCACTCCCGTCAACGCCCACAACCAGCCACTCCGTGGCTGGCTACTCTCCTGATTCGCTTCGCGACAAACGAACCCGCGCCCGTTCCAGCGCTCCAAGACTTCCGCCGTCGCCTTCTCCCCCGCCCACTTTCCCACCTGCCCACCTGCCAACTTTGGCGCTTGGCACCCGGCTCCCCTGCCTTTGAATTGCCGCACATGATTCAACGCTATTCGCGCCCCGAGATGCGCGCCATCTGGACCGACGAGAACAAGCTCAAGATCTGGCTCCAGATCGAACTCCTCGCCAGCGAAGGCCTCGTCGCAGACGGCGTCGTGCCCAAGAAAGATTTAGCCAAGATGAAGGCCGGCGCCGACAAGTGCTTCGCCGACACCAAGGCCCTGACCGAACGCGCCAAGGAACTGGAGAAGACGCTCAACCACGACGTCATCGGTTTCACCACAGCCGTCTCCGAGCAGATCAACGACCCCGCGTCGCGTTGGCTGCATTTCGGCCTGACCAGCTCCGACATCGTAGACACGGCGTTCGCCGTCCAGATGGTTCAGTCCGCGGATATCCTCATCAAGGACGTCGAGACCTTGCTGCCCGTCATCGCTCGTCGTGCGAAGGAGCACATGATGACGCCCTGCATCGGTCGCAGCCACGGCATCCACGGTGAACCCACCACTTTCGGCCTCAAACTCGCGCTGATGCACGAGGAGTTCGTCCGCGCGCTTTCCCGCTTCAAACACGTCCGCGACGTCGTGGCCATCGGTAAGCTCAGCGGCGCCGTCGGCACCAACGCCCACCTCTCGCCCAAGATCGAGGCCTACGTCTGCAAGAAGATGGGCCTCAAACCCGCTTCCATCGCCACCCAGGTCGTGCAACGCGACATCCACGCCGAGTTCATGAACTGCCTCGCACTCGTCGCCGCCAGTTTCGAGCACTGGGCGGTCGAGTTCCGCCACCTCCAGCGCACCGAGGTGCTGGAAGCCGAGGAACCCTTCACCAAGGGCCAGAAGGGCAGCAGCGCCATGCCGCACAAGCGCAACCCCATCACCTGGGAACGCCTCACCGGCCTCGCCCGCGTCATCCGCGGCAACGCCATCGCCGGCATGGAGAACGTCGCCCTCTGGCACGAGCGCGACATCAGCCACAGCTCGGTCGAGCGCATCATCTTCCCCGATTCCTGCACGCTGCTCGACTACATGTTCGGTCTGCTCACCCGCCTGATGGACGGCCTGCTCGTCTATCCCGAGAACATGAAGAAGAACCTCGGGCTTTCGCTCGGCATGTGGAACAGCCAGACCGTCCTGCTCGCGCTCATTCGCAAGGGCTTGACCCGCGAGGACGCCTACACGCTCGTCCAACGCAACGCCATGAAGACCTGGGAAGTGAAACACGCCGGCCGCGACGACGCCGACTTCCTCGCAGTCCTCAAATCCGACGCCGACGTCGCGAAGCACTTCAAGAAGGGCGAACTGGAGAAGCTCTGCTCCCTCGACTTCCACCTGAAGGAAGTGAAGAACCGCTTCAAGCGGCTGGGGCTTTGAGGCGGGGCTTAAGTGGGAACAGGGCAGACCAGCAGGTCTGCCCTCCCATGCCGGATCTCAATGGCAGTCGCAGCCGCCGAGGCCGGACATCACTCCGGCCATTTCGATCGCGGCGTGCGCGGCTTCGATGCCTTTGTTGAACTTGGGATCGAGGCAACGAGCTTTGGCGTCGGCTTCCTTGTTCACCAGCAACACCTCGTGGATGACGGGGATGTGGTAGTCGAGCTGGATCTGGGTCAGGGCCATCGTGATCGCCTCGCCGATGTGGTTCGCGTGGGCGGTCTTTCCCTGAAGGATGAGCCCTAGGCAAATGATCGCGTCGAAGCGGTGTTTGCCGCGCCCGGCCAACACGGCGGTCACGAGAGGAATCTCATACGCGCCCGGCACGCGGACGATCTCCACTTCCTTCGCTCCGGCCGCCTTCAAAGTGGCCTCAGCCGCGTTGAGCATGGAGTCGACGTAGTGCGCGTTGTATTTGGCCGCGACGATGGCGAAACGGCCTTTGGTCGCGACGGCTTTGGGGGTCTTGAGCTTCTTTAGCATGGGAAAATGACGAATGGCTAAGGCCTAATGGCAAAGCAGCTGAGCAATTGGGTGGCTGATGCTCGAACCCTGGCCTTCGAACTTCAGATCGTATGCCCCATCTTCTCCTTCTTGGTCTTGAGGTATTTCGCGTTGTGCGGATTGGCCTTCACGCGGATGGGGATCTGTTTGGTGATCACCAGCCCGTAGCCTTCGAGGCCGACCATCTTCTTCGGGTTGTTGGTGATGAGCTGGATGGTCTTCAGGCCGAGGTCGCAGAGGATCTGCGCGCCGATGCCGTATTCGCGGAGGTCCATGGGGAAACCGAGCTTCAGGTTGGCCTCGACGGTGTCATAGCCCTTCTCCTGGAGCTTGTAGGCGGCGATCTTGCCCGGCAGGCCGATGCCGCGGCCTTCCTGACGCATGTAGAGGAGGACGCCTACGCCAGAATCGGAGATCTGCTGCATGGCCTTCTGGAGCTGCGGACCGCAGTCGCAACGGCGTGAACCGAAGACGTCGCCGGTGAGACATTCGCTGTGGACGCGGACGAGGACGTTCTTCTTCTTGGCCACGTCGCCCTTGACCAGCGCGAGGTGGTGCTGGCCGTCGACGGTGGACTTGTAGAGATGCAGGTCGAAGTCGCCGTAGTCCGTGGGCATCTTGATGACTTCAACGCGTTCCACGAGGCGTTCGCTGCGGCGGCGGAACTTGATGAGGTCCTCGATGGTGCAGACCTTGAGCTTGTGTTTCTGGGCGAACTTCCGGAGCTGCGGCAGCCGCATCATGGTGCCGTCGTCGCCCATGACCTCGCAGATGACTCCCGCAGGCCGGCAGCCCGCGAGTCGGGCGAGATCAACGGCCGCTTCGGTGTGGCCGGCGCGTTGGAGAACGCCGCCCGGTTTGGCGCGAAGCGGGAAAACGTGGCCGGGCTGGACGAGGTCGGCGGAGGTGGACTTCAGGTCGGCCAGAATGGAAATGGTGCGGGCGCGGTCGGCGGCGGAGATGCCGGTGGAGATGCCTTTGGCGGCGTCGACGCTGACCTGGAAGTCGGTCTTAAACGTGTCGCGGTTCTGCGACACCATGCTGGCGATGCCGAGCTGTTCGAGGCGTTCGCCCGTGGTGGGAACGCAGATCAACCCGCGGCCGAACTTGGCCATGAAGTTGACCGCGGCGGGGGTGGCCTTCTCGGCGGCCATGATGAGGTCGCCCTCGTTTTCCCGGTCGGCATCGTCCACGACGACGATCATCCGGCCTCTGCGGATGTCGTTGATGCCTGCTTCGATGGGGTCGACGCTGTTCTTCATTTCCGGGCGGAAGATAGCCCGGAAGCGTCTTTGGGCGAGAGAGAAACCCGCTCCGGAAAGGAAACGGGGGCTAGAGATGTGGAATCAGCTCGGACACGTCGACTTCGAAGCCTTCGAGGACGGTGGAGCGCAGGGAACCCTGCTTGGCGGCGACCGACATCAGGTCGTAGTCCTGACCGTTCAACAGCAAGACCTCGATGGCGGCGTTGCCCGGGTCCACCACCCAGAATTCACCGACGCCAAAGCGGCTGTAGAGCCGGCGCTTCTTGTAGCGATCCACTCCGATGGTCGAGAGGGAGACGATCTCCACAACCAGGCTGGGGACACCCACGATCGACTGCTTTCCGATCGTCCCAAGCGCAGCCCGGCCGATGAAGGTCAGGTCGGGTTGGACGATGTTCTCGGAGTCCAGGACGATGTCGATCGGCGAGGGGAACAGTTGCCCAAGGTTCCTGGCCTTGATGTAGGAGCCGAGGCTCAGGGTCAGTTCGCGGATCCAAGCCTGATGCTGGGTATCCGGCGCGGGGAGCATCAACAGCTCTCCGTCGATGACCTCGTAGCGCTGGTTATCTCCGAGAGTGTGATACTCGTCGTAAGACCAGCGCTTCTTTTTGGGATTGAAAGCAGTCTGACCCAACACGGCTTCGTTTGATATCAGCAAAGCGTTGCGAGACAATCCCAAACTTTGTCAACCGATGCGGTCGGCATGGATTCGCGCATCAGTTTCCGAGAGGAGATGTCCCGATGGTTCCCGTGATTTCATCCACGTAGCCCGGAGCCGAAACGGCCTTGAGATGAAGCCTGACCCGCTCCAGCCGGCCCTCGATATCCAGCCGGCGTGATTCGTCGGCGTAGTTCGGCTTGGCAAGGAACTGGCCGAGATAACCCTGGTGACGTTGCCAGAGGGCGAGTTCGCGGGAGCGCCGCGTTTCAAGCCTCGCGCGATACCATTCACTGGCGAGCAGGGATTCGCGGGTGAACAGGGTGCGGAACTCGGCGGAATCCAACCGGTGATCGCCGGTTTCCTCGTCGCGCATGATGTCGAGCAACGCCTTCAAAGGCGGGCATGCAAGCTTGATGCTGCCGTCGTTGAAATAGTGCGTCGCGACACGGCGCTGGGTGGAGACGATGACCTCCATGCCGTCCGCGAAGAGTTCCATGTCCTGCAGCTCCGGACGCAGCATCTCGGGCGTGAAGACGACGTGCGGATGGTAGAAGACACGGCCGAAGAAAGCGCGGACGAACCGGGCCGTGATGCGGTTTCCGAGGCGGCTGGAGAGGACCTTCTTCCCCTTGAATTCCATGTCCGGAACCTTTTCAAGATAGCCTTCGGCCATGAGGAACTTTGGATCCCGTTCACTGGGAGACATGCGGCACCAGACCTCGGGCACGAGCAGGCTGATGTCGTGGTCAACCCGGCATTTGGGGCCGACGTAACCGGCCGCAGTGACGAAGCCTTCGTGGCCGGTGAGGATCCAGCTCACAAGGGCGTCGTTGAGGTCGAGGATCGGCGGAAGCGCGTTGAAGGGCCCCTTTGTCAGCGCCCCTTCGGATCCTGCGCCGGTCGTCGAAGGCGACTTGCCGGTCATCGAGCAGATGAACTCGAGGAACAGCTCCGGCAGTTCCAGGTGATGGATCGGGTTGAAGACGGCCAGAGGAGGCACGCCCGCGGCAAGATCGGGCGGGTTGTTCCGTCGCCCCGGAAGGACGGCGTTGACCGGGGTCAATACGGGCTTGCCGGAGGGAATCTTCCGGCGAAGGCGAAGGCCCACTTCGGCCAGATGGACTTCCCTCGGCATCAGCAGATCGGGCCGGGTCTGGAGGTAGCGGGGATTCTTGGTGGGCTTGCCATCGACGATGCGCGGACGGGCATTGCAGACCACGTATGCTGGTCCCGTATCCGCCGTGGCGGCTTCGCTGATCAGTTTGGACATCGGCTCCGAAAACCGGACGAACGAGATCGCGTCATCGACGAGATCGCCGGCGTCCGTCTGGTTCAAGGGTGCGTAGTTGGAGAAGAAGTTGCCCGGCCGGGCCATGTCCAGTTCCGTCTGTTTGTCATAGCCCGGGTTGATCGCATCGTCGGGGCGCTGGAAGAGCCGGTTCTCGGTGTTCTTCACGAACTTCACCGAAGCATGGTGGGCATATTCCGGGTTGAGGTTCTCCAGCTTGGTCGCCGGAACGACGACCGACGCGGTGATGTCGTCCTCCATCTGGAGCTTGGCTCCGGGATGGAAGTCCTTGCGCATGCCGAAGACCCGCCACGATCCATCCTCGTCGTAGCCGACGCGCAGATGGTTCGAGATCAGCTTGCGTCCGTCGCACTTCAATTCGTTGGCCGGGGTGCCGTTGATCGCATCGACCCCGAAGTGCTTCCGCCAACTGTCGCCCCACGCGGACTTGTAGTAGCGCTTCACCACGAAAACGAGCTCCTTGATGTGCGGCGGAATGCTCCGGAGCCACGAATCGAATTCGTCGTTGTAGTCGATGGAGCTCGGAGTGAGCAGCTTGATCACGGAACCCAAGGATCGTTCGGGGTTGAGGATCGTCCGGCTGTCCGGGCTCTGCCGCGCCGGATCGCGGAACCGGCCCGAGTAGTCGCGGTTGATGATGGCCTCGACCTGGTCGAAATCATGTTCGAAGTCGGCCACGAACACAGGACCCTGGATGATCGCGTCGCTCAGCGCCTTCGAGATCTCGGACTTGCCGCCACCCGAGACGGTGCAGGGTTTGTGACAAACGGTCGGTTCAGCCACCGTGCCGACGAGACGCCACGATCGGTCGCCCGGAGGCTTCTCCATGTGGAGGCGATAGCCCGAGGGCCGGACGTAGCTCTTTCCGGGAAGAAGCTTGATGGACTGCTCCTTGCCATCGCGCTCCCAGGTAATCCGCAGTTTGCGCATGTCGAAGGCCGCGTGCCCGGGCACGTAGAGGATCTCGGGGAACTTGCGATCAATGGCGTAGCCCTCCGGCTGCACGTGCATCAGGTCTCCGTGCCGCTCGACCATCTCGGCAAACGAGTAGCCCAGCTTCGGCATGTGGACGTCGCCGCTGAACTCCTCGCCGAGATCGTAGCTCGGAAACACCATGGCTCCGCCGGCGTGCTCCTCCTCGACCATCCCCATGAGGTTCGCCGCGAAACTGATCTGGGTTTTGACCTCCTTCTTGCAGTAGCCGAAGTAGTTGTCCGCGATGATCGTGACCACCACGCCCTTCTCGTCACGGGCGGTCAGCTTGAAGGCGCTTCCGCCGTTGTAGATGTCCTCCTCGCGTTTCCAGCACATGCCGTCGGTCCGCTGGCGTTCCGTGGCCTTGTCCCAATGCGGCAGGCCCACCGCCTTCTTGGTCACGCCGACCAGGTGCGGAGCCAGGATGATGCAGCCCGTGTGGCCGGACCAATGGTCCACATCGAGGCCGGAGTCGTTCTCGGGCAGAAACGGATCGCCCGCGTTGCCGAAGATGGTTTCGACGAAGTCGAGGTTGCTGACCAGGTTGCCGGGGGCAAAGAACCGGATCTCGCTGCGCTTCTCCTCGCAGTAACCCGGAACCTCCGGGCAAACGATCGGCCGGATCATCAGCGACACGAAGCACTCGGCATGGTCCGCCTGGCTGGCGGTGATCGGCAGGCGCATCAGTTCGCGCGGGGGATTGAGCGCGACGGCCAGCATCCTGCCAAACGTCGCCAGTGGAACGGCCAGCTTGTCGTCGGGGATTGGAAGACCCCCTTCGGCAACATGGAAAACTCCGGCGCTCGTGCGGCGGTCCTTGGCCGGATTGTGCAGCACGCCGTTCCGGACGCGGTAGGAACTGATGATGTCGGAGACGAACTTGTCCTCGTCCGGCGGAAGCGAGAGCTCACGGGCCAGCCCGGGCATGTCGAGAATGAAGGTCGTCGACGGCAGTCTCGCCGGCGCGCAGACGTCGTAGAGGTAGTCGTTCAACCATTGCTGGATCCTCCAGTCCGCCGGGCAGAGGTAATTCGCCAGAAGGCGGTTCGTCTCACGATTGCGGGCGAGCAACTGTCCGGATGCCTGTTGCAGCGGCCCGGGCGGGACCGAATGCAATGCCGGGAGCCCGAGCAGCGCGAGTCGGAGGTTGATCGACTGGAGCAGCGTGAGCTGCGTTTCCGATACGGACATGGCTGGCGTCGAGATCATCGTGGTGAGCCGGGGCTGGGAAATCGCCTCCGACAGCCGGATGCTAGAAAGCATTCCCGCCGTTCTCCAACTGGAATCGCGACCCCCGGGGAAGAATTAGCCGGCCCTCATTTTCGCTCCCCCAGGATTACCCGGGCTTCATCTCGGATTCCACCCATCGATCGAAGGCGTGGGCCTGACCCGGACCCGCATTGGCCGACGGCTGAGGCCGCTGCAGAGATGCATGGCACCGGAGAACCATTGCCCTCGGCCTGTCGTCATCTACGGTCGGCCCATGCGTCGCCGGGTAGTTTCACGAGCCATTCTCCGGGTCCTTTTCATCGCCATGTTCCTGGCGGTGAAAGTAGCTTCCTGGGCAGCCGCGGTGGGCACCGCTCATTCGACCAACACCGCCGTCGCCACCGAAACCGCCGAGAGCGCGATCAAGAAATTCAGCGTCGCGCCGGGCTTCAAGGTCCGTCTGTTCGCCGCGGAGCCGCAGCTGGAGAATCCCGTCGCCATCAGCGTCGATGAACGCGGGCGTGTCTTTGTCGCGGAGACGCATCGTTATCAGAACGCGATCTTCGACGTGACGGTGAAGACGAACTGGCTCCAGCAGGACCTCTCGTTCCGCACCGTCGGCGACCGCGACGCGTTTCTCAGCGAAACCTTCGCCACCAACCTGTCCATCCTCACCCAGGACTCGGAGCAAATCAGGCTACTCGAAGACCGGGACGGTGACGGCCGGGCCGACCATTCGTCGGTCTTCGCGAAGGGCTTCAGCGAAAGGGTTTCGGGCGTGGCCGCCGGAGTGCTCGCCCGCGACGGGCAGGTCTGGTTCACATGCATCCCGGACTTCTGGCACTTTCAGGAATCGTCAAAGCCATCGGATAAACCTTCCGAAACGATCCGCAAGAAACTGGCCTCGGGCTTCGGCGTGCACACGGGCGTCAGCGGGCATGACCTGCACGGCCTAACGCAGGGACCGGATGGCCGCATCTACTTCAGCAGCGGCGACCGGGGATTCGTCGTGACCAACCTCGAAGGCAAAGTCCTCAGCCTGCCCGACGAAGGCGGCGTGCTCCGGTGTGAACCGGACGGTTCCAAGCTGGAGATCTTCGCCCGCGGCCTCCGCAATCCGCAGGAACTCGCCTTCAACCACTCCGGCGACCTGTTCACCGACGACAACGACACGGCCGGGCCGGACGATTCGCGCGTCATCCACGTCGTCGAACGCGGCGACTACGGCTGGCGCGCTTCGTATCAGTTCGCCCCGGGCTTCGGCCCATGGATCACGGAGAACGTCTGGCGCGGCGGGATCGACGGCACCCTGCCCTACGCCGGGCTCGCGGCCCAAGGACCGAGCGGACTGGCCTTCAATCCCGGCGCCGGCCTCGGCGAACAGTGGAGGGACCATTTCTTCGTCTGCGATTTTCCAGGGGGCGTGTGGGCGTTTTCCGTCGAGCGACGCGGCGCGAGTTACCAAGTCGCCAAACGGGAGAAGTTCCTTTGGAACCTATGGCCGACCGACATCGATTTCATGCCGGACGGATCGTTGCTGGTCGCCGATTGGGTGGGCGGCTGGGGCCAACCGCAGAAGGGTCGCCTCTACACGGTGCATCCCGCCGAGCGCGCCACCAACGACCCGGCCGCCTTGCTGTCTTCGCTTGGCCGGAAGTCGATCCGCGAGGTTGTCGATCTCCTCGGACACGACGACTACCGCGTTCGTCTGGCAGCGCAGCTGAAGGCCGAACGTGGATCAAAGCGGGACGGCATCGCGATCTTCGAAAACGCAACGGCGGATCCGATGCTTCTCCGAGCCGCCGCCGCCGCCACGAATCGCCTCGCCCGCATCCATGCCATCTGGGCGTTGGGCAACATCGCCCGCCGCGGACTCTACCAGCAGGCGACCGCGTTGATCGGGCTCGGCCTACGTCACGATTCGGATCCGGAGATCCGCGCCCAATACGCCCGGACCCTCGGCGACTCCTGCGCGCTTGAACCCGCCTGGCGCGAGGCTGCTGAGCTCGCGAGGGACAAGGAACCGCGCGTGAAAATGCTGGCTCTGCTAAGCCTTGCCCGCCTCGGCCGCACGCTGGGAAAGCCTCCGTTCGATCCAACCGAACTCCTGGTGTCGCTCGCCCGCGAAAACAACGACTCCGACCCTTTCGTGACGCACTCGATCGTCGATGCGGTCGTGCCGCACGCCGCCACCCCGGGCCTTCTCGCCAAGTTTGCAGCCCATTCCCAACCGACCGTCCGCCGCATCGCTCTCCTCGCCCATCGCCGCATGAACGGCCCGGAAATCAAACGTTTCCTCGCCGACTCCGACCCACGGCTCGTGACCGAAGCAGCCCGCGCGATCAACGACGTCCCCATCCCCGGCGCCATGCCGGAACTCGCCAAACTTCTCGGCGCGACCAATTGCCCGACCAACGCCGTGACCCGCGCCATCAACGCAAACTTCCGCCTGGGTGGACCAGAACGAGCGCGCTCCGTAGCAACCTACGCGACTCGCACCAACGCCCCGACCGCCCTTCGAGTCGAGGCGTTGAACGCCCTGGGCGATTGGAATAGACCGAGTCCGCTGGACCGGGTCATGGGGCTTTGGCGTCCGGTCGCTCCCTGATTCGCCCACATTACTCCCAGTCAGAGCGGGGGCACCCAGCCCCACCGCTGCGTCGGAACGCCCGCAGCGCGAAACATGGACAGTCAAATCTCGTTACCGTTAATCCTTATCCCAACACTTCTCCAAGACGGGTTCACTGAACCACCGACCGTCATTTGATCGCGTGAATGCGGTTCCACATTGAGGACAGGGGATTAGCCACAGAGCGAACGCTTCGGCTCAACGGACGGCTGGGCTAATACCTGAACGAACATCTAGGCAAGGAAACTGCACCTGTTAGGCTTACTCCTCATTTGTTCGCTGACCGCGCTCCACTGCCATCAGGCACACGACCCGTCAGCCCTTTGTCCGGCATGGATTGCGCCGATAGAGGAAGGAACGGATCGAGAGCTATGAGCAACGACAGTGCAGAGACCGTGGGCAGCGCCAACGTGGGGTTCGTCGAAGAACTCTATGGCCGGTGGTTGGACAACCCCGACTCGGTGGCCGCCGAGTGGCAGGAGAAATTCGCCAGCGGGTTCATGCGCGACAACGACGAGCCGACGCCGCGATTCGGACCGTCGTTCGAGGCGAAGAGCCTTTTCGCGTCCGGACCCGCCCCGGCCACCGCGCCCGAGATGCGCGCCACGGCGGCGTTGCAGGACAGGGTCGACCAGCTCGTCCGCGCCTTTCGCTTCCGCGGCCACATGGCCGCGCAGCTCGATCCGCTCGGCCAACCGCGCTCCGTCGTTCCGGAACTGGATCCCACTTTCTACGGCCTGACCGAAGCGGATCTCGAAAAGGAGTTCTCCGTCCAGGGCGTCGGCCCCAAGGACCGGCCGGTCATGAAGCTCCGGGACATCGTCTCGAATCTCCGCAACACCTACTGCCGCTCCATCGGCGTCGAATACATGCACATCGACGACGTGACCATGCGTCGTTGGCTGCAGGAGCGGATGGAGCCCTGCGAGAACCACATCGATCTCCGCCGCGACCAGCAGGTCCGCATCCTCACCCGCCTGACCGACGCGGTGATGTTCGAGGAATTCATCCGGAAGAAGTTCATCGGGGCGAAAAGCTTTTCGCTCGAAGGATCGGAAAGCCTGATTCCCCTGCTCGACCTCGCCATCGAGAAGGCCGCCGAACAGGGTGTGAAGGAGATCGACATGGGCATGGCCCACCGCGGCCGGCTCAACGTGCTCGCCAACATCATGGGCAAACACCCGAAGATCATCTTCCGCGAGTTCGCCGATCTCGAGCCCGAGAAGTATCGCGGCGGCGGCGATGTCAAATACCACCTCGGCTACAGCCGCAAGGTCAAGACCGCCTCGGGCAAGCAGGTCCACATCTCGCTTTGCTTCAACCCGAGCCATCTCGAATACGTCAACCCCGTCGTCCTCGGCCGCGCCCGCGCCAACAGCGACCGCCTCGGCGACACGGAACGCCGGAAGACGCTCGGGCTTTTGATCCACGGCGACGCGGCTTTCGCGGGCCAGGGCGTCTCGCAGGAAATCCTCAATCTCAGCCAGCTTCCCAACTACCGCACCGGTGGGACGCTCCACGTCGTGGTCAACAACCAGGTCGGGTTCACCACCTCGCCCGAGGAGGGCCGCTCCACGATCTACTGCACCGACGTCGCGAAGATGCTCCAGGTGCCGATCTTCCATGTGAACGGCGAAGATCCTGAAGCCGTGGCGCAGGTCGTCAGCCTTGCGATGGATTTCCGCGCCACGTTCCAGCGCGACGTGATCATCGACATCTACGGCTACCGACGCCTCGGCCACAACGAGGCCGACGAGCCGGCGTTCACCCAGCCGTTGCTTTACAAACTCATCGAGAAGCGCAAACCGGTCCGCGAAGGCTACCTCGACCACCTGCTCCAACTCGGCGGCATCACCCGCGAGGAAGCCGACAAGATCGCCGAAGAACGCCGGCTGGCCCTCGAGGAATCGCTCGCCGAATCCAAACGCACCAAGCTTCCCAGCGAAGCCGCTTCCGGCATCTGGGCCAACTACGTGGGCGGACTCGACGTCACCGTTCCCGAAGCGAACACGGCGCTTCCCGCCGACCGTCTCGCGGCGTTGCTCATCAAGGCCAGCGAAGTTCCGGCCGACTTCACGCCCCACCCCAAGATCGCCAAGCTGCTCGAAGGCCGCCGGGAAATGGCCGCCGGCAAGGCCCCGCTCGACTGGGCCTGCGGGGAAGCCCTCGCCTACGCGTCGCTTGCGACCGACGGTTTCCGCGTCCGCCTCACCGGGCAGGATTGTGGCCGCGGCACGTTCAGCCACCGCCACGCGGCGTTGCATGATTTCAACACCGGCAAAGTCCACGTCCCGCTTCGGCATCTTTCCCCGACCCAAGCCCCCGTCGAAATCCTCAACAGCCCGTTGAGCGAGATCGGCGTGCTCGGCTTCGAGTATGGCTACAGCCTCGAATGGCCGGACGGCCTCGTGATGTGGGAGGCGCAGTTCGGCGACTTCGTGAACGTCGCCCAGGTCATCTACGACCAGTTCATCAGCAGC